>JBCBOD010000072.1:0-19094 GCA_039821425.1 Pseudomonadota bacterium | reverse complement strand
GCCCCTGACAAGGCGGGTGAAGATATCGCGATTGATGCGGCCTATGTCGAAGAGCACCTGGGCGAATTGGCCCGGTCAACGGATGTCAGCCGCTACGTGCTGTGATGCGGATCAGGCGCTACCCCACGATCGTCGTTTTCCTGATCGCCGGGGCTTTCGCCATTGTCTTTGCCTATGCCACGCTCAACCTCGTGCAGGTCGGCATGGCCAACATCCGCTTCTTGCGAGAGTTTGGCCTGACAGCGGTGATGGAAGGTGCGCTTATCCAACTGGCGCAGATTGTCGTCACCGCTTTCATCGCCTTGATCAGTTGGATCGGTTTCAAAATCTGCGAGGGGGAACTGATCCGCCGCTATTTTCAATGGCAGGATAGGTAACTCGCCCCTTTCCTTCCGCCCGTTGCCAGATCATCAAAGGCAGATGAGCACCCAGACCGGTTATCTGAAATTCATCCGGGCCAACCTGCCCTTTCTGGGGACGGGGTTTCTATTGTCGTTCCTGTCGAGCTTTGGGCAGACCTTCTTCATTGCCATTTTCGGGGGTGAGATCAGGGCGGAGTATGGCCTGACCAATGGCGAGTGGGGCCTGATCTATATGGTAGGGACCGGGGCATCGGCGGCGGTGATGGTCTTTGCCGGTGGGCTGGCCGACAGGTTTCGGGTGCGCAGCCTTGGCATCATCGTGGTTTTGATGCTGGGCTGCGCTTGCCTTTTCATGGCCTTCAATCCGGTCGCGGGCCTCTTGCCACTTGTGATCTTTGCCTTGCGCTTCACCGGCCAGGGCATGACAAGCCACATGGCAACCGTCGCCATGTCCCGCTGGTTCGTGGCAACGCGCGGGCGGGCGTTGGCGGTTGCCGCCTTTGGGTTCTTTCTGGGCGAGGCAACGCTGCCGCTGACGATGGTCTGGCTGAAAGGCATGATCGACTGGCGCATGCTCTGGGTTGGATGTGCCGGGTTCTGTGTCTTGTCCTGTCTTTTGCTTTTCCGGCTTTTGCGCTTGGAACGCACACCCCAAGCGATGACCGAAGAAACCGAAGCCACCGGCATATTTGGCCGCCACTGGACACGGGCAGAGGCGCTGCGCCACCCGCTCTTCTGGGCGATGGCCCCGGCTGTCATGTCATTTTCCGGTTTCGGTACCGCGTTCTGGTTTCATCAGGTCCACTTTGCTGAAGTCAAGGGTTGGGATCATTTGGCGCTGGTCGCCGTCTTTCCGCTGGGGACATTTGCGCTGACACTCTCCACGATCTTCTACGGCTGGGCGATTGACCGCTTTGGGGCAACCCGGCTTTTGCCGATCTACCTGATTCCCCTGGTGGTGGCCTTCATCCTGCATTGGTACGCGCCGTCACTCTGGTGGACGGCGCTTGCCGTAGTCCTGATGGGAATTGCGGGCGGTGGACAGGCCAGCTTGCTGAACGCCTGCTGGGCGGAGTTTTATGGCACGCGCCACATCGGCGCGATCAAAGCAGCGGCAGCAGCCTTGATGGTGCTCGGATCCGCCATAGGGCCTGGCCTTTCAGGCTGGCTGATCGATGTTGGAGTCGGATTTGAAGTGCAGCAATTGGGTTATGCCGCCACATTTGCCTTTGCTGCGCTGATCCTGATCGTCCCGACGCACAACGCGCGCCTAGCGGGTGCGGCGTAGATAGACATAATACGCACCTTCGCCCCCGTGCCGCAAATGCGCTGGCGTGACCTGCAAGATCGCCTGCCGCAAAGGTGGCTGGGCGAGCCACTGCGGGACCTGGTGCCGCAACACGCCAAATCGCGTAGGGATCGGGCCGCCGTCATCGCGATTCTTCCCCTTGCCAGTGATCACCAAAACCAGCCTGCGGCCAACAGCTTGTGCCCCAAGAATAAAGGCGATCAGCTCCGGGTGTGCCTCGGCTAATGTCATCCCGTGCAGATCGATCCGTGCCTCTGGCTTGATCTTGCCGCGTTTCATTTTGCCAAAGGCCTTGTTGTCCATCTGAACTGGCGCATTGGAAAGACGCTCGGCAAGCGGGCGCAGCAGATCATTCGCGCGCTTTCCATCCGCCTGCTGACCAACGCGGAATTCGGGAAGCGGTGCAGGCACGTCGGGTTTTCGCGCTGGTTTTGGTGCGGGCGTTGCGGCTGGGTCCGGCAGGGGCCGGTCCGGGTGCAAGGGCGTTGTTCGATCCGCAACCCGATCCCAAAGCGCACGCTCTTCAGGTGAAAGATGCCGGGGCCTACGCATCACAGATTGCCTCCGCCATAGCATGCGGAAGCAAGGTGATCATGCGCCCAGTTGCGTGCAAGGATCCGGCGCGCTGGCCTGCCTCGGCACCCGTCCCCATGAAGAGGTCTGCACGCTGCGCCCCCTTGACGGCGCTGCCAGTATCCTGTGCCACCATCAGGCAGCCGGGCGCACCGGCAAGTTCGATCCAGACCGGAACGCCGAGCGGGACAAAATCAGGATCAACTGCAATGGATCGGCCCGCTGTCAACGGCACCTGTAAGGTGCCGAGAGGGCCAGCATCTGCAGGAACCTCTGTCAGGGGGCGAAAGAAGACATAGCTTTCGTTCTCCATCATCATGGCGCGGCCCTGATCCGGTTGCGCCTTGGCCCATGCGCGTATTGCGTCGGGCGATATCTGATCTGCCGCGATGGCCCCCGATGTCACAAGACGTTGGCCAAGTGACGTATAGGGGTGGTTGTTTTTTCCGGCATACCCCACCCGCAGGACGCTGCCATCAGGGAATTGGAGCCGCCCTGATCCCTGCACTTGCAGAAAAAACACATACCACGGGTCCTGCAGCCAGGCGATCTCCAATTGCCTGTCTGCAAGCGCGCCTGCGTCAATCTCTGCGCGGGTCAAGAATGGCTGGTCCGGGACACACTCTTCCGGCAGCGCATAAATCGGAAACCGGAAGGAGCCCTGCGCGGAAGGGGCAGCGTCATAGATCGGTTCAAAATAACCGGTGAACTTTGGCGGCACTCCATCATCCATCGCCACAGGGGTGAAGTGTTCGGCAAAGAACGCTTCGGGATCATGAACTGCTCGATCCAAACCCGCCCAGCGCGGATCAGTCATCTTTCCCACGGAGGCTAGGAAAACCTGTAATGCAGCGGCGTGATCGTCATCAGCCCATCCAGGCACATCGGCAAAGCGCAACTTTTTCACGGTCAGCTTTGCCATTTGCCGCATCCACCTAACGCACCGCCCCTTAGAGGGGGCAGAACGTCTTATTCACCCGTCGCAACAAGGCGCCAGTTGGGATCGCCTGAATCCATGACACGGGAGAAGGTCCAGGTGTCTTTCTGGCGTTTGATCTCTGTCTCGCTGCCTTCGATGATGTCGCCCGCATTGTCACGGACCACGGATGTCATCTCGGACTTGAAGCGCACTGTGACCTCACCCTCGTTGGAGGCTTCATCAAGCGCAGCTTCGACAAGTGTGATTTCCGAAATCCCGATAAACTTCGCATCAATTGTCAGGCCCTGACGCTGGCGTTCATCAACGACAGAGGCAAAGGCCTCATACACATCTTCGGAAATAAACGGCACGATGCTGTCGAGATCGCCATTTTCAAAGGCCATCAAGATCATCTCGTAGGCGCCACGCGCACCGCCGAGGAATTCACCCACATTGAAAGACGGATCAATGCCCTTCATCGCTGCAAGCGCCTTGGCACTGTCAGAGTCCTCGGGCACATGATCGGTAATATCCAGATCGGGACCACCTTCAATTACATCAAAATCTGGCCGACCGACCCGGTTAGAGGGTTCAGGCCGCGTGACCACAGGTTTTTCATAACCTTCGCGGGTTCCCAAAACGCCGCGCAGGCGCAGGATCAAAAAGACAGCGATACCAGCAAGCACCAAAAGCTGTATGAGCGGAGAATTCATCGTGACCTCGTTCGGGGGTAAGGCATGGAAACACGCCTCTTTGAACCTTATGTAGGGTTTGGGTCGGGGCAAGTCCACCTTGCCACCCGGCGTTGTGATGAAAGGCTGACCTATGTGGCTATTGATCGCATTTATCGCGGTCCCGATGATCGAAATCGCCCTGTTTATTCAGGTTGGCGGCCTGATTGGCGTCTGGTGGACGCTGCTGATCGTCTTGGCGACCGCAATCGCAGGATCATACCTTGTGCGCAGCCAGGGCCTGCGGGAAATGGCGAACTTGCAGCGCTCGTTTTCAGAACTTGATGACCCGACAGAACCCTTGGCCAACGGTGCGATGATCCTGTTTGCCGGTGCCCTCTTGCTGACGCCGGGGTTTTTCACAGATATCGTGGGCCTGTCGCTCTTGGTGCCGTCTGTGCGCCGCCGCGTCTTCCTCTGGCTGAAATCACGCGTGAATGTGCAGCGGTTTGAAATGGGCCAGCGCCCACCGCAACAACCCCGTGGCCCGCAAGACCGTGTGATCGACGGCGAGTTCGAAGATGTGACGCAACCAAAAGACCGCAACCAAGGGCCGTCCGAATGGACGCGGCATTGAGCCTCTCTGCATAGGCTGCTAGGAACGCCCGAACCTTGTTGAACCGGAGCCGTTTCAGAAATGTCCGATACCCCCGAAAACGGGGCAGCCGCCCCAGAGGCCGCACCAGCCGCACCACAAATCAAAAGCCGCGTCCTCGCCCAGTACATCCGTGACCTGTCTTTCGAAAACATCCTCGCCCAGAAAGGTGTGAGCGGTGATGCACAGCCCGAAATTCAGGTGCAGGTGAACCTTGATGCGCGCAAGCGCAATCAGGACGACCAGTATGAGGTCATCACCAAGCTGAACATCACCAGCAAGACCAAGGAAAAGGGTGATCCGCTTTTCGTATTGGAAGTGGAATATGCAGGCGTGTTCCAGGTTGAAGGTGTGCCATCCGAACAGATGCACCCCTATCTGCTGATCGAATGCCCTCGCATCACCTTCCCGTTCCTGCGCCGCATCGTCAGCGACGTCACACGTGACGGTGGCTTCCCGCCGCTGAACCTTGAAACGATCGATTTCCTCGCGCTCTACCGGACAGAGCTGGCGCGCCGCGCCGAGACTGAAAAGGCCGCAAAAGAGAAAGCAAACTAAGCGCTATCCGCTTTCTTCCACAAAGCGCCGTCGCCCAGACTGTCGATGAAGGCAGCATGGGCGGCCGCTTCTTCTTTTGTGAGCTTGGGATATAGCGGCGTTGGCCGCGGCGCGGGGCGCCAAGTGTCTGCCGCACCTTGGGACGCCGTCTGTGCCGTTTGCGTTGCCAGCGCAAAGTCAGGTTGGCGCCCGCCGATCAGCTCCAGGTAGACATCTGCCAGAATTTCACTGTCGAGCAGCGCGCCATGCAGCGTACGGGCCGTGTTGTCGATCCCGAAGCGGCGGCAAAGCGCGTCGAGCGATGCTGGTGAACCCGGAAACTTGCGCCGCGCGATGGCCAATGTATCAATCGCCTGATCCATCGGCAAAAGCGGCATCCCAAGCCAGCCAAGCTCTGCATTGAGGAACTTCATGTCGAAAGCCGCGTTGTGGATGACCAGTTTCGCGTCGCCGACGAAATCGACAAAAGCCTGCGCCACATCCTTGAAGACAGGCTTGTCGCGCAGAGTTTCCTGGCCCGGTTTTGGATCTTGCGGCGGGTCGAGCAAATCCGGGCCGATCCCATGCACGCCGAACGCCTCTGCCGGCATGCTGCGTTGTGGATTGATGTATTGGTGATAGGTGCGCCCGGTGGGAACGTGTCCCATCAGTTCAACAGCGCCAATTTCGACAATCCGGTCGCCCTCGCCCGGCTCAAACCCTGTGGTTTCGGTATCAAGTACGATTTCACGCATGGAGATCTTTTTCGGGTATCGTGGTCAACTTCGCAATCAGGTTTTCAACGGCATTCCGGGTCGCATCCATGTCTTTCGTCATGATCACGTGATCAGCGCGCGCTGTCTTTTCCGCGTCCGGCATCTGTCGCGCGATGATTTGGTCAAATTGCGCCGCGGTCATTCCAGGTCGTGCCATGACCCTGGCCTTTTGCACATCGAACGGAACGGTGACAACGAGCACGGAAGTCAGCCACACTTCTGCCCCCGTTTCAAAGAGAAGCGGAATATCAAAAACCAGAAGTGGTTCATCGTGGGCCGCGAGGAAGGCCTTGCGATCTTCGGCAACGAGCGGGTGAACGAGGTTTTCAATCTTACAAAGGACTGTGCTGTCGTCAGCAATTACCGCTTTGAGCGCATCACGGTTGACCGCGCCATCGATCACGGCCTGTGGCATATGCTGTCGGAATACGGCGACGGCAGCCCCGCCTTTGGCATAGAGTTTGTGTACGGTGGCGTCCGCATCCCAGATGGGCACGCCCGCGTCACGGAACATTTGTGCCGTCGTGGATTTTCCCATGCCGATCGACCCTGTCAGACCGAGCAGATGGGTCATGAAAGAACGGCGTCTCTTGTCGCCTGATCAATCTCGGGCCGGACCCCGAACCAGCGCTCAAAACCTGGCACACCCTGATGCAGGAGCATGCCAAGACCATCAACCGTGGTGCAGCCCTTGGCAGCTGCGGCATCAAGGAGAGGCGTGCGCAATGGTTTGTAGACGATATCCGTCACGACGGCCGCCGGTGCCAGGGCATCAAGCGAGATCTTCAGCTCTTGCCCGCCCGTCATGCCAAGCGAGGTTGTGTTCACAACTGTCATTGCCTCGTCCAACATCATATGGGCCTGGACCCAATCGACAACGCGCAACCGCGCACCGAAATCTGCACGCAATGCCTCTGCTTTCGCCCGAGTGCGGTTGGAAATGATGATTTCTGGCACACCCGCCTCTGCAAGAGCCACGACAACCGCCCGTGCAGCCCCGCCAGCCCCAAAGATGGCGGCTGGTCCTGCGGTGGGATCCCAATCCGGGGCGCCTTGCCGCAGATTTGCAAGAAAACCATAACCATCTGTATTATCAGCAAAAATCCGGCCGTCTTCCTTGAAGATCAAGGTGTTCGCCGCACCGATCAGGGTCGCGCGATCTGTCAGCTGGTCGGCGAATTGCATCACGCTCACCTTGTGCGGCAGCGTAACATTGGCTCCGATAAAACCTTGAGCTGGTAGATCCTGAAGCGTCTGTTCCAGTTCGTGTTCCGCCACTTCGATGGCCGTGTACTCGCCCTCAAGCTCATAACGCTTCAGCCAATAGCCATGCAGCTTTGGCGAAAGCGAATGGGCGATTGGTTTTCCGATGACAACGGCGCGGGGAGGCATGCTCATGACGGTAGTGTTCCGCGAAGCGTGAGGTATGACAAGAGTTCCAGAAGCGGCAGGCCAAGGACGTTGAAATAATCTCCGTCAATGCGTGTAAAAAGTCGCACTCCTTCCTCTTCGAGCTTGTAAGCCCCAACGGCGTGGCGGATGCTTTCCCAGTTCCGGTCAACGTAATCGGCCAGATAGCTGTCACTGGCATCGCGCATGTGAAGGCGCACTACGCCGACATGTCGCCAGACCGGCTTGGCATCTTCATAGATGACAGCCGCAGAGAGAAGTTGGTGCATCCCGCCACGCAGGGATTTGAGATGAGAGAGCGCCTCTTCCGGTGTTGCGGGCTTTTGATAGATGTCTCGGCCTTGCGCCAGCACCTGATCGCAACCGATGACCAGCGCATCAGGACGACGCGATCCGACCCAGCGCGCTTTCATTTCGGCCAAAGTGTCGGCAATGTCCCGCGGATGTGCCTCTTCCGCCTGCAACGCTGAGAAAATGGCGGTTTCATCGACGCGTGCCACCATTGTTTCAAAATCCAGGCCTGCATTTTGAAGAAGCTGGGCCCGGATTTCGGAACCAGAGGCAAGGATCAGGGGCTGTGACATGGGGATAAGCGTAAGGATAATTCGGGTGGAGAGCGAGGCAGGATGTAGGGAAAAACAGGGACGTGAAAGCGCGGCTATCACGGCATGTGAACTTTCGGGTGTTTTACCTGTGCTATCCACGGTGGATGGGGATAACTGAACCTTGTGGATGACTTGCTGATTTTACCCAATTCGTCGTAGCGTGACACTCGTGATCTTTCTGGGTCTTTCTCTATTTCCATTTATTTTCAGCATTGTACGCGAAAGTTCCAAATCCATCAGAATGCCAGACAGATGTTCAATGCATGGGATAAGTGATGGGATAAGTCGGGAATTTACAGACAAACGCCACACATCATCATCATCATCTTTCTTTTCTTCTTTTCTTTATTTAATGAGCGCTGGCGAAGGACAAACCAATGCTCAGCTTTCTTGATAATCTGTATCCATGGATCAAGGCCATTCATGTGATGGCCGTTTTGGCCTGGATGGCGGGATTGTTCTATCTGCCAAGGCTGTTTGTCTACCATGCTGAACGGGCGAGTGTTGGGTCAGAGCTTGATCAAACATTTCAGGTCATGGAAGAGAAACTGCTGCGTGTGATCATGAATCCGGCGATGATCGTCGCCTGGGTGGCAGGACTTTTCATGATTGGCCTGGGTGGGTTTGACTGGGGATCGGTCTGGGCTTGGGCGAAGTTCGTTGCCGTGATCGCGATGACCTGGGCGCATATGTGGATGGCATCACGGCGGAAGGAGTTTGCTGCTGGCCAGAACACGCGCTCCGGCCGGACATATCGGATCTTCAATGAAGTACCGACGGTCCTGATGGTGATCATCGTCGTCGCCGTGATTGTCCGCCCTTTTTAAGCTGCAATTGACTCTGGGCAGTTGCAGGCTTATCTCGGCTTTCGTTGCCCGTCCGGGATGACATTTTCCATGACCGATCTGAAACCGCCGGCCCAAAGAGGCTGGTGAGAGGAAATTCCATGTCACAGCACCGTTTGAATCTGGCTGACCTGAAGGCGCAGAGCCCGAAGGATCTTTTGTCGCTTGCCGAAGAGCTGGAGATCGAGAACGCTTCGACCATGCGCAAAGGCGATATGATGTTCGCCATCCTCAAGGAGCGCGCTGACGAGGAGTGGGTCATCGGTGGTGATGGTGTTCTGGAAGTGCTGCAGGACGGCTTCGGATTTCTGCGGTCGCCTGAGGCGAACTATCTGCCGGGTCCTGACGATATCTATGTCTCGCCAGAGATGATTCGGCAGCATTCCCTGCGGACCGGGGATACGGTCGAAGGGGTGATGAAAGAGCCCAATGATAACGAGCGCTACTTTGCGCTGACCTCGGTCGAGCAGATCAATTTCCAAGAGCCAGAGCGGGCAAAGCACAAGGTGGCTTTTGACAACCTCACACCGCTTTATCCTGATGAACGGCTGAACATGGAAGTGGCTGATCCGACGGTGAAAGATCGCTCTGCCCGGATTATCGATCTGGTGGCGCCGATTGGCAAAGGGCAGCGTTCACTGATCGTGGCGCCGCCGCGCACGGGTAAGACGGTTCTGCTGCAGAACATTGCGAACTCGATCGAGCAGAACCACCCGGAGTGCTACCTGATTGTCTTGCTGATTGACGAGCGCCCGGAAGAGGTGACGGATATGCAGCGGTCTGTGAAGGGTGAGGTTGTCTCTTCGACCTTTGATGAACCTGCTTCGCGGCACGTTGCCGTATCTGAAATGGTGATCGAGAAGGCCAAGCGCCTGGTGGAGCATAAACGGGATGTCGTGATCTTGCTGGATTCGATTACCCGCCTCGGCCGCGCGTTTAACACGACGGTTCCATCTTCGGGGAAGGTATTGACGGGTGGTGTGGATGCCAACGCACTTCAGCGGCCGAAACGCTTCTTTGGTGCCGCGCGGAATATCGAAGAAGGCGGGTCGCTGACGATTATTGCGACGGCATTGATTGATACGGGTAGCCGGATGGACGAAGTGATCTTCGAAGAGTTCAAAGGCACCGGTAACAGCGAGATCGTTCTGGACCGCAAGGTGGCTGACAAGCGTGTGTTCCCGGCGATGGATATCCTCAAGTCCGGGACGCGGAAGGAAGAGTTGCTGGTCGACAAGTCTGACCTGGCCAAGACTTATGTCCTTCGCAGGATCTTGAACCCGATGGGCACCACGGATGCGATCGAGTTCCTGATCGGAAAGCTGAAGCAGACAAAGACAAATTCGGATTTCTTTGATTCGATGAACACCTGACTTATTGTTTGAAAACAATGGGTTGACTATGGATACAATCTTTGCGCTTGCTACTGCGCCCGGACGTGCGGGTGTGGCGATCATTCGTATTTCGGGACCGGATGCAGATGCGGCGGCGGCCAAGCTGTCCGGTGACGTACCCGCCGCACGTGGGGTGCGGGTGCTGCGTGATGAGGCTGGTGCCGTTTTGGATGAAGCGCTTCTGCTCCGCTTCCCCAAAGGGCAAAGCTTTACAGGTGAACCGGTTGTTGAATTGCACCTGCATGGGAGCCCGGCGGTCACTGCGGCTGTGAGCCGTGCGCTGGGACAGAACCCGGCATTGCGGATGGCTGAACCTGGAGAATTCACGCGTCGTGCGCTTGAGAACGGCCGCCTGGACCTGGCCGAGGTTGAGGGTCTGGCGGACCTGATTGATGCCGAGACCGAAAGCCAGCGCAGACAGGCAATCCGTGTGTTTTCCGGTGCGCTCGGGGTGTTGGCAGAAGGCTGGCGTCGCCAGCTGATCCGTGCAGCGGCGCTGCTTGAAGCAACGATTGATTTTGTCGATGAGGATGTGCCTGTCGATGTGGTACCTGAAGTGCTCGCCCTATTGCGCGCTGTGGCTGCCGAGATGGGACGGGAGGCTGAAGGGGTCAAGATTGCCGAACGTCTGCGGCAAGGGTTTGAGGTTGCGATTGTGGGCGCGCCTAACGTGGGAAAGTCGACGTTGCTCAACCGTCTGGCTGGCCGGGATGTTGCGATCACCTCTCAGGTGGCCGGGACAACGCGGGATGTGATTGAAGTGCAGATGGACTTGGCTGGGATGCCCGTGACATTGATTGATACCGCCGGTCTGCGTGAGACGGAGGATGTCGTCGAGAAGATCGGTGTGGCGCGGGCACGTCAACGGGCAGCTGATGCTGACCTGCGCGTGCATCTGATAGCTGATGGCCCACGCCCCGATGCGACATATGATGACCTCTATTTCCTGGCCAAGGCTGATGTTGAAACGCGTGAGGGACATGGGATTTCCGGGAAGACCGGTGCCGGTGTCGATGCCTTGATCTCAGCAATATCAGAGCGCCTGTCGCAGCGTGTGGCTCGCGTCGGGACTGCGATGCGCGAAAGACACCGCGTCGCCCTTCTGACTGCTGTAGATCATCTCCGCACGGCAGAGAACGCGCTGATAGGGGACGCGCCGCTTGCTGATCTCGTGGCCGAGGATCTGCGTGCGGCATTGCGCGCGGTGGATAGCATCGTGGGCCGGGTTGATGTAGAGCATGTGCTGGACGAAATCTTTTCCAGTTTCTGCATCGGTAAGTAGGGAGTGTTTCACGTGAAACATCGCGACTTCGACGTTATCGTGATTGGCGGCGGCCATGCCGGCGCTGAAGCTGCCCATGCGGCGGCCCGGATGGGATCGCGTGTGGCCCTTGTGACGCTGCGGCGCGACGCAATAGGCGTGATGTCCTGCAATCCTGCGATTGGTGGATTGGGTAAAGGTCATCTTGTCCGCGAGATTGATGCCCTTGATGGTGTGATGGGTGTGGTCGCTGACCAGGCAGGCATCCAGTTTCGCCTTCTGAACCGCAAGAAAGGCCCCGCGGTGCAAGGCCCGCGCGCGCAGTCTGATCGCGAAATCTATCGGAAGGAAATGCAGGCCACACTCGCAAGACAGCCCGGTTTGCAGATCGTGGAAGGTGAAGCTGTCGATCTGATTGTCGAGGGTGAGCGTGTCTGCGGTGTCGCGTTGCGCGATGGTACTGATCTGCGGGCGCATGCCGTCATTCTGACGACAGGGACCTTTCTGCGCGGGATCATCCATATTGGCGACGTGTCGCGGCCGGGTGGCCGGATGGGTGAAGACCCGTCCGTGCGTATGGCCGAGCGTCTGGACAGCTTTGACCTGCCGCTTGGCCGCCTGAAAACGGGGACACCGCCGCGGCTCGATGGCCGCACAATCGCTTGGGACCAGTTGGAGATGCAGCCAAGTGATGCGGATCCAGTGATGTTCTCATTCCTGTCAAAAAGCCCACCTGCCCGGCAGATTTCATGCGGCATCACGCATACAAACGAAAAGACTCATGAGATCATAGAAAAGAACCTTGGCCGGTCCGCTATGTACGGTGGGCAGATTGATGGCGTTGGTCCACGGTATTGCCCGTCGATCGAGGACAAGGTTGTGCGCTTTGCTGACAAGACGGCACATCAGGTCTTTTTGGAGCCTGAGGGCCTGACCTCCGATACGGTCTACCCGAACGGTATCTCAACCTCCCTGCCAGAGGATGTGCAGCACGACTATGTGCGCACAATCGTCGGCCTGGAACAAGCAAAGATCCTGCAGCCGGGCTACGCGATTGAGTACGACTACGTAGATCCTCGGGCGCTCCGCCCCACGCTGGAGCTTCGAAATGTGCAAGGGCTCTACCTCGCGGGTCAGATCAACGGCACAACGGGATATGAAGAGGCTGCGGCGCAAGGGCTTGTGGCCGGGCTCAATGCCGCCGCTGCAGCCCAGAACAAGCCGCCTGTCTTGTTCAGCAGGCGTAACTCTTACATCGGCGTGATGATTGACGATCTGATCACCCGGGGCGTGACAGAGCCCTACCGCATGTTCACATCACGGGCGGAGTTCCGGCTTTCGCTACGGGCGGACAACGCAGACCAGCGGTTGACGGCGATGGGGCGCGAGATTGGGTGCGTCACTGACGGGCGCTGGTCCATTTTCAATAAGAAGCGAGAGGCGCTTGCAGCTGCGCGTCAGGCGTTGGGGGAGATTTCCCTGTCGCCTCGCGATCTTGCAGCACAGGGCGTGAAGATCAACGCAGATGGGCCGAAGCGCACCGCACTGGATGCGCTGGCCTTGGCAGATGTGAGTTTCGATCACTTGCAAGCCCATGATGCTGCTACCAGGATAGCCCCTGACATTCAGGAGCAGATCAAAAGAGATGCGCTTTACGCCCATTACATCGTGCGGCAAGAGCGTGACATCGCAGCGCTGGAACGGGACGAGGCGCAAGTCATCCCTGATGACTTTGAGTTTGGCGGGATCCCCGGTCTGTCCAATGAAATCGCTTCAAAGCTTGCGCAGGTACGGCCAACAAACATCGCCCAAGCCAGCCGCATGGAAGGGATGACACCTGCTGCACTGATGCTTCTGGTCAGCGCCTTGAAGCGGCAGCCGCAGGCCAAAACGGGCAGCTAGCGGTCATGTCAGAATCCGTCGCAGGCGTGGATGTTTCACGTGAAACATTTGAGGGCTTAGAGCATTTCGCGGATCTCGTGCGGAAATGGACGCAACGGATCAATCTGATATCGCCAGCCACACTGCCCGATTTGTGGAACAGGCATATCTGCGATTCAGCGCAGCTCTACACCTATGCACCGGATCACTTTGGCCACTGGGTCGATCTGGGCAGCGGTGGCGGGTTTCCAGGCATCGTTCTGGCAATTATCGCAGCAGAACACCAACCCGATGCAGAGTTCACACTGATCGAGAGCGATCAGCGCAAAGCAACATTTCTCAGAACAGCAAAGCGAGAGCTTGGCCTGAACATCACCGTCCATGCCAAACGCATTGCAGATGTGGCGCCGAGCCGTGCAGATGTTGTCACTGCGCGCGCCCTCTCGCCTCTGCCTGATCTGCTAGGACAGGTTGCACAGCATATGCATCCAGATGGCAGTGCGTTGCTCCCCAAGGGACGCTCCGCAAAGGAGGAGCTGGCCGCAGCCCGCGCATCTTGGTCCTTTGCACTTGAAGAATACCCGAGTTTCACTGATCCTGACGCGCGACTCCTCAAGATCCAAAGGATAACTCCCCTTGGCGCATAAACCTCTCGCCCGGCCTTTTGTCATTGCCGTCGCCAATCAGAAAGGCGGCGTTGGCAAAACGACTACCACGATCAACCTTGGCGCGGCTTTGGCTGAGGAGGGCAACACAGTGCTTCTGATCGACCTCGATCCGCAAGGCAACGCCTCCACAGGTCTTGGCATCAACTACGATGCGCGAGAGGTCACGACGTACGATGTGCTCTCTGGTGATGCCAAACTGGCCGAAGCCATCCTTCCAACGGACACCAAGAACCTCGCTATAGTCCCCGCAACGACAGACCTCAGCTCTGCCGATCTGGAATTGATGGATAACCAGAAACGGAGCTTTCTGCTGCGAGAAGCCCTGGGATCCGCAGAAGCTGACTTGGCAAAATACGACTACATATTGATCGATTGTCCACCAAGCCTCAATATATTGACAGTCAACGCGATGGTTGCCGCGCATGCGCTCATCGTTCCGCTGCAAAGTGAGTTCTTCGCGCTCGAAGGCTTGTCACAACTGATCCTGACGGTCCGCGACATCCGGCAAAGCGCAAATCCTGACCTCGCCATCAGTGGCGTCGTGCTGACAATGTATGACGGGCGCAACAACCTTTCGCTCCAGGTGGAGGAGGACGCCCGCGAAAACATGGGTGACCTGATCTTCAAAACGGTCATCCCGCGCAACGTGCGCCTCAGCGAGGCACCGTCTTTCGCCATGCCCGTCCTCGCTTATGACAGTGCCTCAAAGGGCAGCCTCGCCTATCGTGCGCTGGCCAAAGAGGTTCTCGCGCGCACCCAACCGGAAAAGGCCGCATAAGATGGCACGCACCACCAAGAAAACCCGCGGGCTTGGCCGCGGTCTCTCTGCCCTGATGTCCGATGTGGCCGAGGGTGACAGCCCCAGCACACAGGCCCGTCCTGCTGATCAGATTGTCCCGATCGAACAAGTGCACCCGAACCCTGATCAGCCGCGACGCACCTTCGGTGAAGACGCGCTGCAGGAACTGGCAAGCTCCATCGCGGAAAAGGGGATCATTCAGCCGCTCATCGTCCGCGCCGTGGCAGAGGGCTATCAGATCGTTGCCGGTGAACGCCGCTGGCGCGCCGCACAGATCGCCAAGCTGCATGAGGTCCCGGTCATCCTGCGCGACTATTCCGATGTTGAGGTGCTCGAGATTGCGATCATCGAGAACATCCAGCGCGCCGATCTGAACCCGGTGGATGAGGCCGCAGGCTACCGTCAACTGATGGATCGCTTCGGGCATACGCAGGATCAGCTTGCACAGGCCCTGGGCAAAAGCCGCAGCCACATCGCCAACCTGCTCCGGCTGCTGACCCTCCCTGACGAAGTGCAGCACTTCCTGATCACCGGTCAGCTGAGCGCCGGTCATGCGCGTGCGTTGGTGGGTCACGATGATGCCGTCGCATTGGCGCGTGAAGTGATCCAGCGCAAGCTCTCGGTCCGCGATACCGAAAAGCTCGCCAAGAAAGGCCCGGCGCTCAAGAAACGCCCCGTGACAGGTGCCCCAGTCCCGAAAGACGCGGATACCGTCCAGCTGGAGAATGAGCTGACCGCGACGCTTGGCATGAAAGTCACCATCGACCATCCAGCCGGGAACGATGGCGGCAAACTCGTGATCAGCTACAAATCACTGGAACAGCTGGATGATCTGATGCGCGCGCTTGGCGGCGTGTGACTGTCAGTCAGCTAGCAGTTGACGCAAGATGGCATTCAAGAGAGGGCGTCCCTGTGGTGTCAGGCGAAGCCTCTGATCTGCGCGTTCGATCAGTCCGTCCTCACATAACCTTTTGATATTATTTAAATAAATACCACTCGCAAGCTCGGGAAACCGGCTTAGGTCAACGCCATCCGTCAACCGCATCCCCATCAGCAAAAACTCTGACAGTCGCGCCTCGCGGTCCAACGCCTCTCGCGGCAATTCCCCTGTGCCCATTTCGCGGACCTGCTGCAACCATGCCCCCGGCGCCAGAACTGTTTCGGTCGCATAGCGCAGCGCGCCAAACGTCAGCCGCCCATGCGCCCCCGGCCCAATCCCGGCATAGTCTCCACTCTGCCAGTAGATGCGATTGTGCACGCTCTCAGCCCCCGGACGGGCGTGGTTCGATATCTCGTAATTCGCAAAGCCAGCGTCAGCGCAAATCTCCTGCGTCAGATCGTAAAGATCCGCACCAAGGTCCTCATCTGGCAACCCTCTCAGCTTCCCCGCTGCAAACCGGTCCCCAAACGCCGTCCCGTCCTCAATCGTCAACTGATAGAGCGAGAGGTGATCCACGGCGAGCGACAACGCCTGCCGCAACTCAGCAGCCCAATCCGCAGCAGACCGCCCCTGCCGCGCATAGATCAGATCGAAACTGACGCGTTCAAAGACATCACGGGCGATCTCAAAAGCTTCCATCGCTTCCGCCGCGGTATGCAGGCGCCCCAGCGCGCGCAGATCAGCGTCGTTGAGCGCTTGCACCCCCATCGACACCCGGTTGACCCCCGCCGCCCGGTAGGCGGCAAAGCGGCCCGCCTCAACCGATGTCGGGTTAGCCTCGAGCGTGATCTCAATGCTATTGGCAATTGGCCAGGTCCGCCGCACCGCCTCCAGAACCTGGTCCACCACATCCGGGTCCATCAGGCTTGGCGTGCCCCCACCAAAAAACACCGACTGCAGCACGTGGCCCTCGGTCTCGGCCCCGACCCGTGCAATCTCACTGACGTAAGCTTCGGCCCAGGCCTGCTGGTCGATCCGCGCCACCACATGGCTGTTGAAGTCGCAATAGGGGCATTTCGCCTGGCAGAACGGCCAATGGATATAAAGGCCAAACCCGCCGTGGCGCCAGTCTTCGCTCAGGTCAGCGTCCGTCAAAGCAACCCTTGATCAGCTTGGCAAAGGCATCGGCACGGTGACTGATTTTGTTCTTTTCCCAACGATCCATCTCACCAAAGGTGATGTCGTAGCCATCTGGCTGAAAGATCGGGTCATAGCCATGACCCTGATCCCCGCGCATCGGCCAGACGATCTGGCCCGGCATTTCACCGGGAAACACCGCATCCTCCCCATCTGGCCAGGCCAGAACGAGTGTGCAGCAAAACTTCGCACGGCGGGGATAAGGCGCATCTGCTGCCTCAAGTTCATCCCATGCCCGCGTCATGGCCATCGCAAAATCGCGGCCCTGCGGAGTTTCGGCCCAGTCAGCGGTGTAGACGCCGGGTGCGCCGCCCAACCCGTCGATCATGATCCCACTGTCATCAGCCAGCGCAGGCAACCCTGTCGCCTTGACGGCAGCATGGGCCTTGATCCGGGCATTCCCGGCAAAGGTTGTTTCCGTTTCTTCCGGCTCCGGCAACCCGTGATCCGCATTGGACGTCAGCGTCACTCCATAAGGCGTCAGCAGTGCTGCAATCTCTTCCAGCTTGCCATGGTTATGCGTTGCGATAACCAGCTGATCGCCGGTGAATATCCGCATCAGGCCACTGCCGCCAGTTGCGCGGCGCGGAGTTCCGCGACACCCTTTTCAGCCAGCCCGAGCAAGGTCTCCATTTGGCCCCGCGTGAAGGTCGCGCCTTCTGCCGACATCTGTACTTCGATCAGACGGTCCCCCGTCAGAACGAAGTTTCCGTCAACGCCCGCTTCGCTGTCCTCGGGGTAATCCAGATCCAGCACCTCTTGCCCTGCATAGATCCCGCAAGACACGGCCGCGACAGGCTCCGCTAGCGGATCGGTGATCACATCGCCTGCTGCCATCAGCTTTTGCACCGCAAGTTTCAGCGCGACCCAGCCACCGGTAATAGAGGCACAGCGCGTCCCCCCATCGGCCTGGATCACATCGCAGTCGACCACGATCTGTCGCTCACCCAGCGCGACACGATCCACGCCCGCGCGCAAAGACCGGCCAATCAGGCGCTGGATTTCCTGTGTCCGGCCAGATTGGCCGTTCTTCGCCTCCCGCCGCATCCGCGTGTTCGTCGCACGTGGCAACATGCCGTATTCCGCCGTCACCCAGCCAATGCCCGAGTTCTTCAGAAACGGCGGCACACGTTCATCGATTGTTGCCGTGCAAAGGACATGGGTGTTCCCGCATTTGATCAGGCAGGACCCTTCGGCGTGCATTGTCACACCGGTTTCAATCGTGATCTGACGCATTTCGTCTGTCTGGCGGCCTGAGGGGCGCATGGCATTCTCCATCTGGAATTTGACCCTGCGATACGCTGACAGGGCCGTGAATCCAACCCCGATTGACGATGCGCCCGACTTCGTTTTAATTGCCTTGCTTCGCGCAAAGGATCTGATGGTGCAAGAGCCGCCCAACATTGAAGAAATGAATGCCCGCTCGCGCGAGGTGTTTCGGCGCGTGGTCGAAGGGTATCTTGAAAGCGGTGCGCCTGTTGGGTCCCGTACGCTGACCCGTGATTTTTCCGAGAAGATCAGCGCGGCCACAATCCGCAACGTCATGCAGGATCTTGAATATCTCGGGCTTCTGGGCAGCCCGCATGTCAGCGCGGGGCGTATCCCCACGCAACTGGGTCTGCGCATGTTTGTCGATGGGCTGTTGGAAGTCGGCGATCTGGACGGCGAAGACCGGGAGAAAATCGACAGGACCGTCACCGCGAACGATCACGATGTGGCTGCCGTGCTGGATCAGGTCGGCACGGCGCTCTCTGGTGTCACACATGGCGCCAGCCTCGTCCTGACCCCGAAACACGAAGCACCGATCAAGCATATCGAATTTGTGTCGCTTTCGGCGGAACGGGCGCTGGTCGTCCTCGTGTTTGCCGACGGACATGTTGAAAACCGGCTTTTCTCACCCCCGCCCGGGCAAACGCCCTCCTCAATGCGCGAAGCTGCAAACTTCCTCAACGCCATCGCCGAGGGGCAGACGCTCTCCAGCCTTGGGCTAGTGATTGCCCGCGAAATCTCCACTCGACGGCAAGAGATTGACCGGCTTGCGGCAGAGCTTGTGGAAAGCGGCAAGGCGCTTTGGGAAAACGAGGGTGAGGCCACTGAACGGCTGATCGTTCGTGGCCGTGGCAACCTGCTAAGTGATAGCGAAAACGAGGACGACCTTGCCCGCATCCGCACCCTCTTTGATGATCTCGAACGCAAGCGCGACATCGCGCAGTTCCTCGATCTGGCCGAGGGCGGCGACGGGGTGCGCATTTTTATCGGCTCAGAGAATAAATTGTTCTCACTTTCGGGTTCATCTCTGGTCGTTTCCCCTTATATGAACGCCGACCGCAAAATCATTGGCGCGGTTGGTGT
>JBCBOD010000055.1:0-23959 GCA_039821425.1 Pseudomonadota bacterium | reverse complement strand
AGGATAAGAAGTGTTTTCAGCAGCATTAGACCGTCTCATCCTCAATCTGCTCATCAAGCGATTTTACACCGATCAGCGCCTGCACGCCGGCCTCATCCCGGCGGATGATGCCGCGGATCGCCATCAGCGCAATCAGCACGCCGGAGAAGACAAAGAACATCCAGCCGATCATCCATGGCACCTGCGGGATGGCGAGGGGCACGCGCATCGGCGTGATGGAGCGGGATCCGTTTTCCAGCGTATCGCCCACCATCCCCCAGACCATCAGCACCACGACGAGCGCGAAACCAATCAGCAGGACGTGCCCGAAAAGGTTGACGAGGGGGCGCAGCCAGCCGGGGAAAGTGCCCAATAGCGCATCCACCCGGATATGGGCGCGCTCAAAAAGCGCGTATGAAAACGCCAGCGTGGTCGCGACACCAAAAGCATAGCCCGAGATCTCATCCGCCCCGCCCAGCGAGATGTTGAAGATCTTGCGCAAGAGCACTTCCAGCGTGACGAGAAAGGCAGAGAGCACGATCAGCGTGCCACCGACCCATGTCAGAACAAGGCTGGCCTTGCGAGTGCCGAGAAAGAGACGATCAAGCATAAGGATGAACCGGATAAGGGATGTCGTTTGCAAGGCAGGGCGCGCGCGCCCTGCCCTTTCGCATGGGTAGGGGTTACTCTGCCGAGGCTGTTAGGCCAAGGATCGGACCCACCGTTTCGTTCCAATTCGCGGCGCAGTCCGCGCCGCAACGCTCTGCCCAGCGGGCCAGCACGACGTCAGTCGCGATCTGATCACGCAGTGCGAGGTCTTCGGCAGATGGCTCAACCAGCGTCATGCTGCCGGGCTCACCCACTTCGCAAGCACCGCCAGTGATGCAGGAAATCGCGACCTCGTCCTCGGTTGCGGTCTCGGCCCACATCGCGTCGTTCAACGTCCCAATCTCAGCTTGCAGGAAGGCCTGCTGATCAGCGCTTAGGCTATTCCATTTGTCGAGGTTCATCGCGCCAAAGGCGAGGCCCCAACCGACGCGCAACGTGTAGGCATGTGTCGCAACCTGGTTCCAGTTAGCGGTGTAGGCGGACATGGTGCCGGTGATCGCACAATCGACAACGCCTTTTTCCAGCGCGGGGATCACTTCGGAGAAGGCCACTGTCACAGATGTGCCGCCGACACCTTCGACGAAGTCACCCAGCGTGGTGGAGTAGACCCGGATCTTCTTGCCTTCGAGATCGGCAATTCCGTTCACTTCGCCATTGCACCAGAGCGTCTGGCTCGGGAACGGGTAGAGCATCAGAAGCTTGGCGTTATAGATTTCCTCAAACGCGCCTTCCAGCGTGGCGAAATAGGCCTCGGAGACTTCACGCTGCGTGTCGATGTCCTGCGTCAGGGTGGAGAGGTCAGCCCCTTCGAAGATCGCGTTCTCCGCAGCCACATAACCTGGCAGACCAAAGGCAAAATCGAACACGCCGTTTTTGACAAGGCGCATGATCTCGAACCCTTTGAGGCCAAGGCCGGACTGAGACTGGATGCGCCCCACGATTTCACCGTCAGAGGCTTCGGCGAGATGCTCGTTGAAGAACGGCTCTTCGTGCTTTTGGAAGTTCGTGAGGCTGGACCAGGTGCCGACCGCGTTCAGAACGACCGGATTGTCGGCCATGGCACCTGTCGCGGTGAACGCGAGCGCGCCAAGGGTGGTTGCGAGTTTCTTCATATCAATTCTCCTGTTGGGCTTTGCTTATTGGTGAAGGATCGTGGTGTCAGCCGTGCTGGACACGTCGGTGATCAGCATGTGGCCGGGTTTGTGGGTGATCGCGATCGGCAGTTTCGCCTGCATGAGGGCGACCTGTGGGGTGACACCGCAGGCCCAGAACACGGGCGTATGGCCGGGCGGGACCGGCGCTGGGTCGCCCCAGTCCGGCGTCTTGAGGTCGGCAATCCCGATCGCGGCGGGATCGCCGTGATGCACCGGCGCGCCATGCGCCATGGGGAAGTTGCGCGAGATGGCATAGACCTCTTCCAGCCGGGCATCGGGGATCGCGCGCATGCTGACCACCGTCGCACCACCAAAGGGGCCGGCCGGCACTGTTTGGATGTTGGAGGCAAACATCGGCACGGTCGTGTTGTTCTCGATGTGCCAGACGGGAATCCCTGCCTGTTCCAACGCGTGCTCAAAGGTGAAAGAACATCCCAGCGCGAAGCTGACGAAGTCATCCTGCCAGAGGCCCGAAATGTCGCTGACTGTCTCGTCCAGTCTGCCATCACGGTAAACATAATAGGCGGGCAGATCGGTGCGGATGTCGATGTCGTGCCCGAGGGTGTCCATCAAAGGATTGCCCGTGTCCGACACACCGACCAAGGGGCAAGGCTTGGGGTTCCGTTGGCAGAACCGCATGAAGTCGAGCGCGTATTCCGCTGGAAGAATGGCCAGGTTCGCTTGCAGGTGGTCTTGCCCCAGACCAGCCGTGTGGCCGGTGTAGGCACAGACCCTGATCTGCGCGCGCACGGCTTGTGTTGTTTGTGTTTTCAGCTGGTCAAATTGCATATCTGCGGGTCGATCTTCAGTGATTGAGAAACGATCCGCAGAAACCCATATAAAATCAAATCAGAAATTTTTGGCCCGATATATAGAAAAAATTTATCCGTAGGCAACAGCCGTGGCTTGCGCGATTTCCGCTGCGCTCGCCAACAGATGGCTGCGGGGGTCTGCGAGGTAAGATGCTGAAAAGCTAAGCGGTTTCGGCGTCCACCCAGGATCAAAGAGCCTTAGTTTGCCCTCTGCCACCAGTTTCTCACCCATGGCGAGCGGCAAGGCACCAACGCACATGCCCGCCTCGACCATCCGAAAACAAGAGGAGAGGGAAGACGACGGAAAGAGAGACACGTCAGGCCCGTAGCGTTCAAAAAGCGTGCTGCGCAATTCGCGGTAGGGCCGTGTATTTTTGGCGTAGGTGGCAATCGGCACAGCAGAGAAATCAACAGCCGCATCCGGGTCTGTGTCCGCCGCCTTGAACCAGCCCAGCGGGACCTCGGGCAGGACAACATTGTTCACCGTATAGTCCGAGACCGGTCCCAGAAGCACCGCCAGGTCAATCTCATTGCCCAAAAGCTGCTGGCGCAGGTTGATCGAGATGTCGACGCTCAGCTCGATCTTGAGCTGCGGGAAACGACTGTAGAGCGCGCCGACGAATTCCGGCAGCCAGCTTTGCGCCACCGTCTCGGAGACGCCCAGGCGCATCAGCCGGTCCATGCCCGCCGCATCGACAACATTTTCTTCGACAAGGTCTGACAGGTACTGAAACTGCTCGGCATATTGCAATAGAAGGTCGCCGCGCTTGGTGGGCCGCATCCCGCCGGAGGCGCGTTCAAAGATCGGGGCCCCGACCGCATCCTCCAGCGCCTTGATCCGCGAGGTGACCGCCGGTTGGGTCAGGTGCAGCACCTCTGCCGCGCGGCTGACGCTGCGCAGGCGTGCAACCGTCTGCATCGTGCGCAGGTGCTCCAGTTTGAAACGTGCCATGTGGGACTCGGTTAACTGCGGTTGCAGCAGCAGTATCACATGCCGCTTGCCCGCCAAACGTTCAGCCGTCCTGCGTGCGGATTCGCCAGCATCGCGCCAATTTTCACAGAACCCGACAAAACGACCAGATCACCCGACAACGCTACCGAACTGTTACAAAAACAGCCCTTCCGTTACAAATACGTTTCAAAACTGCCATCAAACTGATGCGGAGCGGACGCCATGAACAGCTCGGCAAACACCGGGGATGAACATGCTGCAGATAACCGATCTGACGAAGTCTTTTGGCGCGAACACGGCTGTCGACAATGCGAATATCACCATAAAGCAATCGTCGATGATCGGGATCATCGGCCGCTCTGGCGCTGGCAAGTCGACGCTTCTGCGGATGCTGAACCGACTGACCGACGCAACAAGCGGTGAGATCAAGTTTGACGAACTGAACGTCACTGCCCTGACAGGAGCCGCCAAGCGCAACTGGCAATCGCAATGCGCGATGATCTTTCAGCAGTTCAACCTCGTGCCGCGGATGGATGTCGTCTCCAACGTGCTGCATGGCACCCTGAACCGCCGGTCGACCTTGTCGACCATGTTCAACCTCTACCCTGACAGCGACATCACACGCGCGATTGAAATTCTGGATCGCCTTGGCATCGCCGAGCACGCACAAAAGCGGGCCGAGGCCCTATCTGGTGGTCAGCAGCAGCGTGTCGCGATTGCTCGCGCCCTTATGCAGGACCCGCAGATCATTCTGGCAGATGAGCCCATCGCCTCGCTTGACCCGATGAACGCGCAGATCGTCATGCAATCGCTGCGCGACATTCACGAAGAAGACGGGCGCATGGTGATCGCCAACCTCCACACGCTCGATACCGCGCGCCGCTTCTGCGACCGGGTGATCGGCATGCGCGACGGCCGCATCGTCTTTGACGGCAGCCCGGACCAACTGACAACGGGCGTCGCCCGCGACATCTACGGCGCTGATGAGAGCTTCTCTGAAAGCGCGACTTCCACCCAGATCGACACAATCGGCCAATCAGCGGCCCTGGCGACTGCGTAGATACCCCCTCCCCAAACTGCCCCGCTCATGGGGCTGTCCAACAAAAGAGAGAGTTGTGTAATGAAGAAACTGATTGCTGCTGCGCTTGCAACAACGGCGCTGACAAGTGCTGCTATGGCCGACGGTCATGCCATCACAGAGTTCAACATCGGTGTTCTTGGCGGCGAAAACGCCCAAGACCGCATGACCGCAAACCAGTGCCTGGCTGACTATGCCTCTGAAGCACTGGGCGGCATCGACGTGAACATCTTCACACCTGCCGACTACAACGGCGTCATCCAGGGCCTGCTGGGCGGCACCATCGACATGGCTTGGCTGGGCGCATCCTCCTACGCTGCCATCTACATCCAAGATCCAGATGCAGTTGAGCCCGTGCTGGTGAAGGTGAACCTTGACGGTTCTATCGGCTACCACTCCATCGGGTTTGCCCGCGCGGACAGCGGCATCACTTCGCTGGAAGAAATGCAGGGCAAGGTTTTCGGCTTTGGTGACCCGAACTCCACCTCTGGCTTCCTGATCCCATCCATCGAGATCCCACAGGCCACCGGCGGCACCATGGAATCTGGTGACTACTTCGGCGAAGTGACCTTCACCGGCGGGCACGAGCAGACCATCGTTGCCGTGAATGCGGGCGACGTGGACGGCGGCGTGACCTGGGCTGACGGTCAGGGCAACTGGGAAGACGGCTTTAACTCCGGCGCGCTGCGTCGTGCGGTGGACGCCGGCCTTGTCGACATGAACGACCTGGTCGAAATCTGGCGCTCCAACGTCATTCCTGAAGGCCCAATCGTGCTGCGTCAGGCCCTGCCTGATGAAGTGAAGGCCACGATGACCGAACTCGTTGACAACCTGCTGGAGCAGGATCAGCAGTGCGCCTATGGCGTGTCTGCCGGTGAAAGCCTCGGCTTCCAGCCAGTGACGCACGAAACATACGAGTCGATCATCGCGGCCCGTCGTTCCGTCATCGGCGGCTAACCCCGCATAATCCTGAAAATCGCGCCGATCCCGCACCGGGGTCGGCGTTTTCCAGTGGAGTATGCCGCGCATGGCCCTTGCCGAACCCACCACCGCACCAGACAACATCACGCTGACCGAAAGCTACCTGGCGATGGTCCGGCGCAAGCGAATGATGTCGGGCATTATGCTGGTCCTGTTCATTGCGCTGATGGTCAGTGGGTTTTTGGTCGCACAGGAACGGAACGCGGGTGATTTCCTGCCCGGCCTGCCGCAGGTGCTGGAGTTTCCGGGCGATGTGGTTGCAGAGGCCTGGGAAAACCGCGCGCAGATGCCGGGTTTTCTGGCCGAATACTTCCCCTCCCTGATTGAGACGATCAATATCGCCGCAGTGTCCACACTGATCGGTGGTTTGCTGGCGATTATTCTCTCCCTCTTTTCGACACGCGGGATGGCCAAGTTTCCACGCCTTGTCCCCGTTTTTCGCCGCAGCATGGATACGCTGCGCGCTTTCCCTGAAATCGTGATTGCCCTTGTGCTGATCTTCATCCTTGGCGGTGGCCCGGTGCCGGCCATGATCGCGATCGCGCTGCATACGGCAGGCGCATTGGGCAAGCTCTTCTCTGAAATCAACGAGAATGCGAGCCTGAAACCCGTTGAAGGCCTCGCATCTGTCGGTGCGAATTGGAGCCAGCGCATGATCCTTGGTGTCATGCCGCAGGTTGCTCCCAACTACCTCAGCTACGCGCTCTTGCGGTTCGAGATCAACATTCGCGCCTCTGCGATCCTCGGCTTCGTGGGTGCTGGCGGTATTGGCTACGACCTGCGCAACACGATCACCTTCGGCATGGGCAAGTTTGATGAGGCCGCGGCGATCTTCATCCTGCTGTTCCTGACCATCGTCGTGGTGGACCAGATCTCATCCCATTTCCGCGACCGCCTGACCCACGGAAGGCCCACATCATGACCGCGACCGATATCAACCAAGCTGATCTGGCCACTGCTGCCATCGGTGGGCTAAAGCGCAAGCGCATGGTTGCCTTCGGCATCCTTGGCGCGATCCTTGCCTATTTCACCTACATCTTCTTTGCCTTCAACATCCCGGGGGTCATCGAAGATATCGACGGCGACGATGCCCGCATCCTGATTTCGGACAGCTACAGCTACAAAACCCATGTGGCGCGGGATAACCGTGATGGTTCCGTCAGCGTTGCCATCGAGGGGGAGCGCAAGGGCCGTTATCCCGAAGGCGAGGCACCTGAGTGGGTCACACTGGGCGAGACAACCGTGATCGACCTCGAAGACGGCCATATCGTTACCTTTGGCCCCGAAGAAATCCGCTATGACATCCCCGGCTACGGGTTGATCACCGCGCGCCCCGGCAGCGACGGCGTGAACGCAACGTTGCCAGAAGGCGATCTGCCAGAATGGATCAACGCCTCCAAAAACCGGCTTGCGATCACCACCGACGCAGGCCGCTTGACGATCACGCGTAACCGGGCGGAGGTCTTCCGCTACTTCGGCGGGTGGGAGCTTTTCTTCTTCACCCTCGACAGCCCTTACCACGGGATGGGATTTGCCGCGCTGCTGGGCGCCGCTTTCAGTGGTGAGGCCGGTGCGATCTGGCAGGATTTCTGGCGCAATGACATGTGGCGGCATGCCGATGTGGCCTGGGCGATCTTCGAGACGATCCTGATGGCCTTCCTCGGCACGATGGGGGCCGCACTCATTGCTCTGCCGCTTGGCTTCCTCGCGGCGAAGAATTTCACGCCGCTCGGCCCCGTCCGGTTTGTCGTGCGCCGGATTTTTGACTTCGTGCGCGGCGTGGATGGGCTGATCTGGACGATCATCCTGTCGCGCGCCTTCGGTCCTGGCCCCATGACTGGCACGCTGGCCATCCTGATCACCGATTCTGGCACCTTCGGCAAACTCTTCTCCGAAGCATTCGAGAATATCGACGGCAAACAGATTGAAGGCGTGCAATCGACCGGCGCTAAGCCACTGCAACGCTATCGGTTTGGGGTACTCCCGCAGGTGGTGCCCGTACTGCTCAGCCAGATCCTCTACTTCCTCGAATCCAACACGCGGTCTGCCACCGTCATCGGGGCGATCACCGGCGGCGGCATCGGCCTCTTGCTCGTGCAGGCGATCATCACGCAAAAGGACTGGGAAGAGGTGACATATTACATTGTTTTGGTCATCATCATGGTGATGCTGATGGACAGCTTCTCTGGCTGGCTACGGCGGCGGTTGATCACGGGTGATGAAAGCGGGCACTGATGACAAGACTGACGGCAGACGCCCCATTTCTGCACCCTGACTGCGACATCACAGAGGACAGCACATTCGGCGCCTATGTCGAGATCGGCAAAGGCAGCCGCGTGGCCCACAGCCACTTCGGTGCTTATTCTTACTGTGACCGCTACGCCGATATCGCCAACGCAGAGATCGGCAAGTTCGCCAATATCGCCAGCTATGTTCGGATTGGCGCGACCGACCACCCGATGCAGAAGGCAAGCCTTCATCACTTTCTCTACCGCAGTCCCGACTATTTCGAAGATGCAGATGTTGACGCAGATTGGTTCGCCCACCGGCAGAGCCGCCGTGCAACCATTGGCCATGACACGTGGATCGGGCATGGGGCGCAGGTGCGCCCAGAGGTGACGGTCGGCCACGGCGCAGTCATCGCTGGCGGCGCCATCGTGACGAAAGACGTGCCGCCCTACATGATCGTCGCCGGGATCCCGGCGACACCCTTGCGGGAACGGTTTCCTGCGCCCATCGCCGACCGCCTGATGGCGCTGACGTGGTGGGACTGGGACCATGTGGCATTGCGCGCAGCACTCGATGATTTCCGCGCGCTAGAGGCAGAGGCCTTCCTCGAAAAATACGATGGCTGAATTACTCTGCCGCGATCCGGATCGCCTGCGCCGCCCCGCTCAACCGTGCGGCCACGCCGCCACTGAGGTAGGACCAGCGCCCGGCAGCCATTGTCGCCTCGATCTGACGCGTTTCGCGGTTCATGATCACGAGATCCGCGCGCTTGCCCGGCGCCAGACTTCCGCGATCCATCAGCCCCATGATGCGCGCCGGGTTGGAAGAGATGAGCGCCCATGCGTCACCCAGTTCCATCACATTGTCATCGACAAGCCGCAACGCAGCCTCGGCCAGCGTGGGATAGTGGTAGTCTGATACCAACGCGTCGCACAGCCCCTCGCGGATCAGCGACACGGCGGCGATATTGCCCGCCTGTGACCCGCCGCGCACCACGTTGGGGGCGCCCATGACAACCGGATCATCGCTGGCCTTGGCCGCCGCAGCCGCCGACCGCTTCGTCGGAAACTCGCAGACCTTCGCACCGATGGCCGAGTAATAGGCGCGCGTGTTGGCGTCGACATCATCATGGCTGCCGTAGCGGACACCGAGATTGTCAAAGGCCGTCGCCAGATTGCACAGGTAGCGCGGAACCTGTGCCGACCGCGCGCGCGTTGCGTGCACGATCTCCATGTGTTCTGCCGGGGTACGGCCCGCGCGCGCGGCCCAAGCCTCGATCCGTTCCGGCGTTTCGCGCGCAATCTCAATCGCCTCGTCAAGGTGATTGTTGAAGATCACATAGTCGATCCCGTAGGTCCGCACAGCGTCGATCAGCCGGTCCTGCGTGTCGACGGTATAGGTCTCACACCGGATCTGGACCCGCAAATCCGTCAGCATGCGGGCTTTGTACTCGGCATGGGCGGCCAGGAAGGTTTCGGCAAAATCCGGGCCGCGCTGGGCACCCTCCCACGACCAGCTTTGCGCCATCCACGCGGTTGTCACCCCGTAAGACGCCGCATCACGGTCCGTGCCGACAAGGCCCATCTCCAACGGCAGCGGCGCCGTTGGACGTGGTGCAAGATGGTGTTCAAACGCATCGCCATGCAGGTCGATGATGCCCGGCAGAACATCATACCCGCGCAGGTCCAGCCGGCGCGCCCCGTTGGCGGCGGAAATCTCGCCACCTGCAACCGTCAATGGCGCGTCGACCCAAAGGCCGTCAATCATGCAGCGCCCACCGACTAGGGTGAGCTCATCCAAGGGAGTCATCAACATCTGAAACCTGCTTTTTGCCTGTGGATAACTGTCAGATGTATCGGTGATATGACAAAGCAGTCCCGCTAAGGTTGATCGAGCGTCAAAGTCACCCGATCAGCCGCAAACCACGTGCGCCCATACTCAATGGGTTGGCCAGCAGGGTCCACATTCACGCTGATCGATCGCAGGATCGGTGCCCCTTCGGCAATCCGCAGTTGTGCCGCTTGCGTGGCATTTGCCAGTTTGGCGTTCAGCCGGGTCCAAGCCCTAGTGTAGTCTGCCACGCCAGCCGCCTGCAGCGCCCGCGTGACAGAGCCTGACTTTTCCAACTCCCCCGCAAGTCCCGGAAAACTGGCGGCTGGAAAGACAGTACGGAACAGCGCGATAGGCTGACCATCCGCTAGCGAAAGGCCTTCATAGGCGTGCACCTCTGCCGCTTCGTCAAGCTGCAAGGCCTCGGCCTCGCGTGCATCGGCAGGTCGGGTCACCAGATGCAGAACGCGTTTCGCCGGAATGCGCCCCGCCGCACGCAAGTTCTGGTGATACCGTACGCGGCGCCCGAGGGGGTATTCGGTCGCCACGGCGGTGACAAAAACGCCCGCGCCGCGCCGGGGCAGAACCATGCCTTCCTCTGCGAGCACCCGCAGCGCATGGCGCACCGTATGGCGGTTCACACTGAAGCGCGCCGCAAGCGCAGCCTCGGTCGGCAGCTTGTCCCCCTGCCGGTAATGCCCGCTTACGATGTCCCGGCGCAGGATATCGGCAATCGCCTTCCAAAGCGGTGTTTTCGCCATCTTGTCACCGAAGTTTCACAAAACAGGGATTGGCCGACTCATCACCGGCCCGTATGATTTGTCTAGTTGTATAGTAATAGCGAAAGAAGTCTAGATGCTTGATCAACCCGACCCGAACGCAGCGCGCAAGGCGTGGCTGGGGCTCTTGGCGAAAGCCAAACCGGATGCGCTGGCAACGCTTTGGGCTGGCCTCGACACACCTGAACATCAGCTGCTGCGCGCGCCCGAAATCGGCGGTGTCATGGTGCGTGGACGCGCCGGGGCGGTGGGTGCAGCCTTCAACCTCGGTGAAATGACCGTCACACGCTGTTCGGTGAAACTGTCTTGCGGCACGGTCGGCCATGGCTATGTGCAAGGGCGCGGCAAGGACCATGCGCTGCAGGCCGCAATGATTGACGCACTGATGCAGACGGATCGGGCTGATGAGGTTGAGGCGGAGGTGCTCACACCACTTCGTGACGCAGCCAATCAGGCAAAGACAACCCGCGCCGCCAAAGCCGCCGCGACCAAGGTTGATTTCTTCACAATGGCACGGGGGGAGGATTGATGGACGCTACCGTTCTTGAAGGCGGCTTTACCCAAGCCCCGCAGCAGGCCGCGCAAGCCTTTCGCGCGATCATGACCGCAATGGCAAGGCCGGGTGACATTCTGTCGGTCAGCGGCGCTACGCCACCGGCGCTTTTGTCGGTTGCGGCGGGGACGCTCGTGCTGACCCTCTGCGATCCGGACACGCCAGTCTTCTTGGCCCCGTCGGTTGACACGCAAGACATCCGCGACTGGGTCACCTTTCACACCGGCGCGCCATTTGCCAGCGCTGACAAGGCGATGTTTGCAATCGGACCGTGGGATGAACTGAATTTGGACGCGTTTGGGCTCGGCACGCCCGAATACCCCGACCGGTCCGCGACACTGATCGTCGAGGTGCGTAAGCTGGACAACGTAGGTGCCACGCTGAGCGGCCCCGGCATCAAGGAAACGGCACAGCTTTCCCTGCCGGAGGTCACCGCGTTTCAACGCAACGCGGCCCTCTTTCCGCTCGGCCTCGATTTCTACTTCACATGCGGCGACCGGCTGGCCGGGCTGCCCAGAACCACAAAGGTGACCTGATGTATGTAGCCGTCAAAGGGGGTGAGCGCGCGATTGACAATGCGCATGCGTGGCTCGCCGAAGAGCGGCGCGGCGACACAAACGTCGCAGAGTTGAGCATCGCGCAGATCCGTGAACAAATGGCCCTCGCCGTGAACCGGGTGATGGCGGAAGGGTCGCTTTATGATCCCGACCTCGCCGCGCTCGCGATCAAACAATCCCGCGGTGACCTGATCGAAGCGATCTTTCTGATCCGCGCTTACCGCACCACCCTGCCCCGCTTTGGTGGGTCAGAGCCCATTGAAACCGATGATATGGCCTGCGACCGCCGGATCTCGGCCACGTTCAAGGATGCCCCGGGAGGGCAGGTGCTCGGGCCAACGTTCGATTACACCCACCGCCTTCTGGACTTCAAACTCGCCGCTGATGGCACCACTGACGGCGTGCCAGAGGCCGATGCAACAGGCGCACCCACGCCGCACATCATGTCCTTCCTCGACCGTGAGGGGCTGATCCAGGATGAGATCGATGCAGGCGAGACGCCCGGCGACCTGACCCGTGAGCCGCTGGAATTGCCTGCCGACCGCGCGCTGCGTTTGCAGTCACTGACGCGCGGGGACGAAGGGTTCATCCTCGGCATGGCCTACTCCACCCAGCGTGGCTATGGCCGCAACCACGCCTTTGTGGCCGAGCTTCGGATCGGCGCCGTCGCGGTTGAGATGAACATCCCTGAACTCGGCTTTGCCATCGAGATCGGTGAGATCACCGTCACCGAATGTGAAACCGTCAACCAGTTTACCGGGTCCAAAACAGCACCGCCCCAGTTTACGCGCGGCTATGGCCTTGTCTTTGGGATGACGGAACGCAAGGCCATTTCCATGGCGCTTGTGGATCGCGCGCTGCGGTGGGAAGAGCTGGGCGAGGATAACGAGGGCGTTCCCGCACAAGATGCCGAGTTTGTCCTCTATCATTCTGACAACATTCAGGCGACTGGTTTCCTCGAACACATCAAACTACCACACTATGTGGACTTTCAGGCAGAGCTGGAATTGATCCGGAAATTGCGGCGCGAGGCGACAGAAACCCTTGCCGATGCTGAAAACGCCGCGATCACTTCGGAGGCTGCGGAATGATCTTACTCACCACCACCACCACCGTCGCCACCACCGCCGCCCCAGTCGCCGCCGCCCCCGGAGCCGCCATAGCCGCTGCTGGGCCCGTTCCCAAGGCCGAGCAACCATTTGACGATCAGCCCAAAGACCAGAACGCCCACCGCGATCAGGATCAGATTGTCGCTGAGCAGTTGAACAAGCGGGCTGCTGTCGAACGGGTTTTCGGGGCGCATGAAATTTCCCTTCAGAAAAACGGTGGTCGAAATGTCTGACTACAACTTTGCATATCTCGACGAACAGACCAAGCGGATGATCCGCCGCGCGATCCTCAAGGGGCTTGCGATCCCGGGGTATCAGGTGCCCTTTGCCAGCCGCGAGATGCCGATGCCTTACGGTTGGGGCACTGGTGGCGTACAGGTTTCGGCTGCTGTTTTGACACCCGAAGACACGTTCAAGGTCATCGACCAGGGCGCCGACGATACGACCAATGCCGTCTCCATCCGGCGCTTTTTTGAGCGCACTGCCGATGTCGCGGTGACAGAGGCCACCTCCGAGGCGACCGTCATCCAGACCCGCCACCGGATCCCCGAAGAGCCGCTGACCGCCGACCAGATCCTTGTCTATCAGGTGCCGATCCCGGAACCCCTGCGCTTTCTCGAACCGCGGGAGACGGAGACGCGCAAGATGCACAGCCTCGAAGACTATGGGCTGATGCATGTGAAGCTCTACGAGGACATCAGCAAGCATGGCGATATCGCGACCTCTTACGCCTACCCGGTCAAGGTCGAAGGCCGCTATGTGATGGACCCCTCCCCGATCCCGAAATTCGACAACCCGAAACTGACCATGGACGCGATCCAGCTATTTGGCGCGGGGCGTGAGCAGCGGATCTATGCGCTGCCACCCTATACGGAGGTCGTGAGCCTCGACTTTGATGACTACCCTTTCAAGGCCACTAAGGCCGATCACGCCTGCGATCTTTGCGGCGCGACCGACAGCTATCTGGATGAGCTGATCATCGACGATGCGGGCGGGCGCATGTTTATGTGCTCTGACACGGATTACTGCAGCTCGCGCCGCAAGGCTGGCTTCGTGGGCGCAAAAGGCACCGCCTATGAAGGAGACGCCGCATGACCCCCCTGTTACAAGTCACCGACGTCACCAAAACCTATGGGCCGCGCATTGGCTGTGCCGATGTGTCCTTTGACCTTTACCCCGGTGAGGTCATGGGCATCGTGGGCGAAAGCGGTTCTGGCAAGTCCACCCTGCTCAACTGCCTCGCCGGGCATCTGCCGCCTGATCGCGGCAAGGTCTGCTTTGACACCCGCGTTGATGGGATGCGCGATACGTTGACTATGTCAGAGGCCGAGCGGCGGATGTTGGGCCGCACCGACTGGGCCTTCGTCCACCAACACGCGCGCGACGGGCTGCGCATGGGGGTGAGCGCTGGCGGCAACGTGGGTGAGCGCCTGATGGCCGTGAACGCGCGCCACTACGGCGAGATCCGCGCGCAGGCGATTGACTGGCTGGGCCGGGTGGAGATTTCCGAAGACCGGATTGATGACCGCCCCACCGCCTTTTCCGGCGGGATGCAGCAGCGTTTGCAGATCGCGCGCAATCTGGTAACCGGTCCGCGTCTGGTGTTTATGGACGAGCCCACAGGTGGGCTTGATGTCAGCGTGCAGGCACGGCTTCTGGACCTTCTGCGCGGGCTGGTGCGCGAGATGAACCTCTCCGCCATTATCGTCACGCATGACCTAGCTGTCGTCCGCCTGCTGGCCGACCGGTTGATGGTGATGAAGGACGGGCATGTGGTGGAAACCGGGCTGACCGATCAGGTGCTCGACGATCCACAGCACGCCTATACCCAGCTTCTTGTTTCCTCTGTCCTGCAGGTCTGACGCCATGATCACCGTTGAAAACGTCGCGAAATCCTTTGTGCTGCACAATCAGGGCAGCGCGGAAATCCCTGTGATGGCAGGGGCATCTCTCTCTGTCGCACCGGGCGAATGTGTGGCCCTTGTGGGTGCCTCGGGCGCCGGCAAATCGACCCTGATGCGCATGATCTACGGCAACTACCTGACGGCTGCGGGCCGGATCATGGTGGGCGACGTTGACGTCGCACAGGCCGAGCCGCGCGAGATCCTGTCGCTGCGCCGGAATACGCTCGGCTATGTCAGCCAGTTTCTGCGTGTGGTCCCACGCGTGTCGACCTTGCAGGTTGTGGCTGAACCGCTTTTGCTCACTGGCAGCACGGTGAAGGACGGGGAGGCGCAGGCGGCGGAACTGCTTGCCCGGTTGAACATCCCCGAAACGCTCTGGCCGCTGAGCCCGACGACCTTTTCAGGAGGTGAGCAACAGCGCGTGAACATCGCGCGCGGTTTTGCCTATCCCTACCCGGCAATGCTGCTGGATGAACCGACGGCAAGCCTTGATCCGACAAACCGCGCCACCGTGCTGGCGATGATCAAAGAGGCCAAGGCGCGCGGTGCCGCGATTATTGGTATCTTCCATGATGCCGAAGCGCGGGCAGAGATCTGCGACCGAGAGATTGACGTAAGCGCCTTCACGCCAAAGGCCGCCGCATGATGGGCCGTTTCATCGCGGTGGTCGGCCCTTCTGGCGTGGGCAAGGACAGCGTGATGGAAGCACTGGCGGCCAGCGACGACCGCTATGTGCTGGCTCGCCGCGTCATCTCGCGCCCCAGCACGGCGGGTGGCGAGGACTTTGAAGGTGTGACCGAAGCGGAGTTTCATGCGCGCGCAGAGCGGGGTGATTTTGCGCTGCACTGGTCCGCGCATGGGCTGTACTATGGGATCCCGAATAAAGTGGATGAGGTTTTGGATGAAGGACACGATGTGCTCGCGAACCTGTCGCGCGCCGTGCTGCCGCAAATGCAGAAGCGTTTCGCGAAGACCGAAGTGATCTTACTGATGGCACCTTCAAAGGTGCTGGCCAAACGCCTTTCCGCGCGGGGGCGAGAGACCGCAGAAGACATCGCAAAGCGACTGGACCGTGCAGGGTTTGCATTGCCCGAAGGCGTGACAGCGCATGAAGTCAGCAACAACCGCCCGTTGCCGCAAACGGTATCGGCACTTCAAGCGCTATTGGAACCGGAGAGTGTGGCGCGATGCAGCTGATGAAACCGTCCATTGCGCTCACCCAGCAAGGTAACCGCATCAACCGTGAAAGGTTGCGTCAGCACGGGCGCGAAAAAGTCTTGTGCGGCAGCGATCACTGGCCCAGCCTGTGCGGCCCCAAGTGGACCCGACAGCGTCATATGGAAATGAAAATCCGCGAAGATGTAGGGATATCCCCATTCCAGCATTTGGGCGTCCTGCCGCGCAGTCAGCGGCGCCTTGCGGCGGCGGGCGATGTCGACTTCGGTCAGTGGTGCGCGCAGGTGGTCAAGGTTACGGACGCAGGCCCCAGCGAAATTGCGCAGCGTAGCTTCATCCCCGACGGGGCGCAGGGCGACAAAGCCCCGCTCCACCTGCACGGCGAGCCCATCCAGGACGACCGGCGCGGTGGCCTGGGCAAACGCATCCACGGCACGGATCAGCGCCGCCTCATCCAATCCGACCGCAGGCCGGAACGGCGCCTTCAGCGTCGCATGAAACCCGTACCTCCGGGGCGTTGCGGTGACTTGGGACAATTCCAGCCCGACATCCGGATGCGGCACGGCCTGACCTGCCGCACTGTCCCAGCCCAGCCATGCCGATCCGGCATCAGCGAAGGCACCAGCGGGTGCCGTGTAGAAAATTGCGTAGCGTTCAAACATCTGCGCCCCAATTCCAGAACTGCGTGACAAAGCCATGACACAAGACACCATCATCACCAACGCCAAGATCGTACTGACAGACGAGGTGATCTCCGGCACCGTTGTGCTGCGCGACGGCCATATCATCGCGGTGGATCAAGACAGCACCACCGTGGCTGATGTGATCGACGCGGGTGGTGATTTTCTGGCCCCCGGCCTGGTGGAACTGCACACAGACAACCTTGAACGGCACATGTCGCCCCGGCCGAAGGTTGACTGGCCCCACCACGCCGCGATCCTCGCCCATGACCGGGAATTGGCGAGCACGGGCATCACCACCGTCTTTGATGCGATCCGGGTCGGCTCCATTCTGTCTGATGGCAGCTACCGCAAATACGCACGCCAAATGGCGGATGAGATCCTCGCGATGCGCGACGCAGGCACGCTCCGGATCAGCCACCACATCCACCTGCGGGCCGAGGTGTGTTCCGAGACGCTGCTGGACGAATTGGAAGAGTTTGGGCCGGAAGATCGTGTCGGGATCGTGTCCCTGATGGATCACACGCCGGGGCAGCGACAATTCACCGATATCGAGAAGTACAAAGCCTATATCTGTGGCAAGCGCGGCCTGAGCACTGAAGAGTTCGATAAATACGTGACCTTCCTCGGCGGCCTGCAGAAACAGAACGGCGCAAAGCATGAGGCGGCCACGGTCGCCGCCGCCAAGCGCTACGGTGCGACGCTCGCCAGCCACGATGACACGACGCCGGAGCATGTGACCCATAGCCATACGAATGGTGTGACATTGGCAGAGTTTCCAACAACCCACGCCGCCGCTGATGCCTGCCACAGCCACGGCATTTCCACGATCATGGGCGCACCCAACATCGTCCGCGGCGGGTCACATTCGGGCAATGTCGCAGCCCTAGATCTGGCGAAGGCAAACCGCCTCGATATTCTGTCGTCGGACTACGTCCCTGCCAGTTTGCTAATGGCTGCCGTCACGCTCGGTGATCTTTGGGGCAACATGGCGCGCGGGCTTGCCACGGTGACACGAAACCCGGCACGGGCCGTGGGGTTGACCGACCAGGGCGAGATCGCGCCCGGCCAGCGCGCCGACCTGATCCAGTTCAATGCGAAGAACGGCATCCCCGCGCTCAACAGGACGTGGAGCGCGGGGCACCGCGTTGCGTAAGGCCTAGGCCGCCTTCTGCATAGGATCAGCAGCTTCAGTCACCGGCGCCCATGTCAGATCGCCGGTGTAGCGCTCTGACATCTGCCCCTGCGCATCAAGCGTGAAGAGGTGCAGCCAGTTGTTGTCAAAGAGGGCCGCCACCTGCGGATGCTTGCGCAGCATATTCGTGATCGCCTCCGCCGGGGCTTCGACGCAGACAGACAGGCGCAGCGGTTCATGCGCATAGCCCTCGCCGTCGTGGACAGACTGCCATGGCAAGCCGCCGCGTAGTGCGCCGCCGTTGCCCTCGACCACACCGATGCCGCCGGTCACATTGTGCAGCAGCTTGTTGCCCCCACCGAACATGTCAGGCGCGGTGACAGACCCATAGTATTGCAGGCTGATCCAGCTTGCGACGACAACAGGGGCGGTAAGGATCAGCTCCAGCACGCCAAAGCCATCGTCCTTTTCCCAGTTGTAGTCATGCAGAAAGGCGCGGCCTTCCAGCCCCTTGCCCTTCGTCCGGCTGCGCGGTGCCGCGATGAAAGCCTTGCAGCCCGCGAGCGCCCACTCGGGTCGTGTTTCGGCCCAGTCGCTGCTGCGCTTGGCCACGTCCTTGCCGCTTTCGGCCCGTGGCAAGCGCATTGCCCGCTCGGTCCGTGCCAGATCACCCGCCGTTTTCAGCCAACCGCGCGCAGTTTTCAGATGCGCGGCATGGGCGTGACCAGGGAAATCAGCCTCGTAAAGCGTGACCGCATCGGTCGTCGTGTCATGCAGGCCACCTACGAAAAGCGTATCTTCGGGGATCACGATCCCGTTCAGGGCCAGCCCGTCGCGCACCTCTTTGTCGTTGAGGATCCCGGCGAGCAGACGGGCGTTGATCTCACCAGAGTAGCCACCGCAGGCGCCGCAATGCAGGGCGCTGGCGTGCGGGTTGTTGACGACGTTTGCACCGTGTCCCAACAGCAGAACCAGCGGCGCGAAGTTTTCTGTCATGGACATCGCGTTCAGGATCGACGTTGCGGCACCAATCCGGTCGGCCAGGCCAAAGCTGTCATCCAGCACGGGCTTGCGCTTGTCCGGGGCTGCGGCCTTTTCCAATCCCAGCGCATTCCGCAGAAGCTTGCCGACATAGATCGGGCCAGACGCCTCGACAAAGGCGAATGATGACACGGCGGCCAGCTTGAACCGCCCCCATGCGCGACCTGCGCGGGCGGCGAAGCGGGCAGTTTGGTCGGCGTCCGCATCGTCTGGACCGCCCGTCTGGCTGGTCACGCCATTGTTCAGAAGAACGGGCAGGCGATGTTCTGAGACGTCGGATGCAAAGCCACGGTGCGCGGATGTCAGGCCAAAGAAGCCCGCAAAACCCAAGGTCTGGATGCCCTCATCCGTGCTTTCCAGCGACCGGCGGAAGACCTCTGACCGGACGTCGATGCAGAAGGCCGCCTGCAGGGCAGGCCGCCCTTCGCTCACCGGTGCGGCCTCCGCCTGCAGCGTTTCGGCCAGCGCCCGTTGGGCCGCAAATTCCGCCGCCGCCTGCAGCGTCGTGTCGATCAGGATGTCCTGCGATGGCACGACGGGCGCCCCATGCGCATCGCGCACCACGGCCCAGTCATCGGCGATCTGATCGGCGTATTGCGCATAGAGCGCCTGTTCCCAAACGGCCCGGATGGTCAGCAGGGTCGTGGTGGTCTGGTCCGTTTCACCTTTCAGCTCTGCCTGCCAGAGGTGATAGCGACCCACTTGTGACCAGCCACCGAGTGACAGCAGAAGTTGGTGAAAGTAGGTTTGCGAGGTCCAAGCGGTGAGGCCCAAAGCCTCTGCCGCAGTCACCAGCGCGTTGCGCATCTGGGCCGGGCCACCGGCCACCAGCGCGCCAAAACCCTTGAGCCCCGCAATTTCCGGCGTCAGGTCACGGCTCGCGAAATCCCGCCAGCTGTCAAACGCTCGTCTGTCTGGCGTTGCCTGCCAAAGCGCCTGACCGGCGTCAAAGTATCCAGCTGCCCAGACGCCGATCCGGTCGGCGATGATGCCCGGCCAGTCGATGCCAGACACCTTGGCGGCCAGATCAGCCACGGTTGGCAAGGCTTCCGCTGGCGCTGGCGCGGTCTTTGCCGCCTCCTTCAGCGCCTCCACCGTTGCGGCCGCTTGCGGAGTTTGTGCCAGTGCTGCACCGAGATCCCCGTCGGTGATCGTGCCATCCGCGATCTTGTCCGCGTACCAGCTGCGATCCATCGTGACAGACAGGCCCGCAACCCGCGACAAAAGCGCGCCGACCTGCGGCAGGCTCTGCTCTGTCTGGCCGAGGTAGGGGTTCACCGCGACCGATGAAGACAGTGGGAACAGCGGCGGGATGGCGCGCACGGCATCCTCTGCCTTGGCGATCACTTCAAGCTGTTTGCCGCTATAGCCGGAGTATACCTCTGCCTTTGTCATTGTGCCGCTCCCTTTTGTGATGTTGTCCGTGTCCAGCCACCGAGCAGCCGGTCAGAAATTGCATTGATGTAGAGCCCGTTGGACAGGTGAATGCGTAGACCCTGTGCCGCCGGGTGATAGGCCCAAAGCGGGAGTGTCGCCTGCGCCAGCGCCACGAGGCCAAAGCTGATCAGCGCCAGCAGGATCAACGCCCATTCCAGCGCGCCAGCGGCTGGCGTTGCAGGCAGGGTGCCTGCGGTCAGCCACTCTGACGCGCGCTGCAGCAAGAGGTAGCTGATAGTCACTACGCTGGCGTAAACCGCCGTCCGCTGTGTGAGTGCTTTTGGTGCCGCATCGGCGAAGCCTTGGGCGAGCAGATAGGCCACGCCAAAGATCAGGATTGCGCCAAGGGCGACGGCCTGCGGGGATTTTCCACCGAAATCAAAGCCCAGCCCAAGCACCGCGTTGACCACACCGTAGATCGCCAATGCCACCACAAAGGCGCGCGTCACGGCGCCTAGATTTGGGACGGCCACTGGCCCAGGCTTCTTGATCGAGGCAACTTGCTGCACCGCCCCGCCGGCAGACAGAAACGCATGCGCCTTGTAGAGCGAGTGCGCCACGATATGCAGCAGTGCCAGCGGGAAGAGCGCCAGACCACACTGCAGGATCATGAAGCCCATCTGCCCAATGGTGGACCAGGCCAACGATGTCTTTACCGTGGACTGTGTGAGCATGACGAGGCCACCGAAGAGCGCGGTAAAGCCCCCGATGATCACCAGAAATGCCAGCACCAGCGGCGACAGCAGCATCACATCCGCAAAGCGGATGAGCGCGAAGCCGCCCGCGTTGACAACGCCTGCGTGCAGTAGGGCGGAGACTGGTGTTGGCGCCTCCATCACTTCGGTCAACCAGCCGTGGGTCGGGAATTGTGCGGATTTCAGAATGGCCGCGAGCGCGATCAGCGCTGCCCCCCAAATTGCGGCCATCCCGCCTGCACCCGCCTGCGCAAGGGTCAGGATTTCAGAAATCTGCGTGGTGCCGAAGGCGATCACCAAGAGCACTGCCGCACCAATCAGTGCCGCGTCACCGATGCGCGAAACGACAGCCTTTTTGTAGGCCGCCCGCTGTGCTGCCACGCGACCGGGATAGAAGAGAAGGAGCTGATGAAGGCACAGGCTCGTGGCGATCCAAGCGCCAACAAACTGCACAAGGTTGCCCGCCTGCACGAGCAGCAGAACTGCCGCCAGCGTTGCCAGAAGCCAAAAAGTGAAACGATCCTGGCCCGGTTCGCCGTCCAGATAGGTGCGGGAATAGCGCACCACGACCCAGCCGATGAAGCTGACCAGCAGCAGCATCACGATGCTGACCACGTCTAGCCGCGCCGAAAGCCCTACACCCAGCGCGCCGATCAGGACACTGTCGCCGCTGCCTGCGCTGATCAGCACCAGCATCGACAGCACCGCGATGCCCATCACTGCGATCGCCGCCATCTCGGCCAATCCAGCACCACGACGCACATCCATCGCAGGCATGAAGCGCGGCGCAAAAGCCGCCGCCAAAAGCACCAGCGGGGCCAGCAGGGGAAGCGCGTTCAAGAGCATGGTCATCTCCTTCAAAGTGATTTCAGGAGCAGATAGGGCAGCATCCACCAAACGGAAAATACATTGTTTGCTAGATTTCGTTCGCTTATGTGAAACGATATGGCAGAAATGAACTACAATCACCTGCGCTACTTCTGGGCCGTCGCCCATGACGGGAACCTGACGCGCACAGCGCAAAGCCTGAACCTGTCGCAATCGGCGCTCTCGGTGCAGATCCGTAAGCTGGAGGACCGGCTGGGCCATGCCCTGTTCGAGCGGCGGGGGCGGCAGTTGCACCTGACAGAGGCAGGGCGGATCACCCTCGAATATGCCGATACGATTTTTGAGGCTGGCAAGGATTTGCTCGGCACGTTGAACCAGCACGCCCATCCCCGGCAGGTGTTGCGGGTGGGGGCGCTCGCCACGCTGTCGCGCAACTTTCAGGTCGGGTTCTTGCAGCCTTTGCTTGGGCGAGAGGACGTGGAGTTGGTGCTGCGGTCGGGTACGATGTCAGAGCTTTTGCAGGGGTTGGAGACGCTCAGCCTAGATATGGTGCTGACCAATCAGCCCCCTTCGCATGATGCGCTTTCGCGCTTCGTCACACAGCCAATCTCGGATCAGCCGGTGAGCCTTGTCGGCACGGCGGGCCGCCTCACATCGGCAGAGACGCTGCCAAACTTGCTCGCCGCAAACCCGATCATCGTCCCGACCGAAGACAGCCCGCTGCGCACTGGCTTTGACAGGTTGTGCAGCCGGCTTGACGTGGCGCCAGTGCTTGCAGCAGAGGTTGACGACATGGCCCTCATGCGCCTTCTGGCACGGCAGGATATCGGGCTTGCAGTGTTACCCCCCATTGTCGTGCAGAACGAGTTGGAGACTGGATTGCTGCAAGAGGCTGCCTTTGATCTGGGGTTGAGCGAGAGCTTTCACGCGGTGACGCTTGACCGCAAGTTTCCAAACCCGCTCCTGAAGACTCTGCTGGATGGTGCAAAGGATGAAACAAGCTAAACCTCTTTGGTGTGGTCAACCACCACACATAAACGAGCCGGCACGCAAAACTTGCCCTCATCGATCCAAATTGGGTCCGTCATTTTGGCGATTTTGATCGCGAACAAAATTATTTTGGAACCAAACCGCTTTGCGTTATGTTAACTGAATATTAACAATACACTCACACGACCTGCGCGGCCCCTTGGGCCGCGTTTTTTTGTTGAGCGCGCTCCCTACTCCACGTAGGGGCGTCGCCATGCAGACCAAGACACTCATTATCGGCGGCGGGCTTGCCGGGCTGCAGCTTGCCAGCCAATTGCAGGCCGCAGGTCAGGACTACCACCTTGTTGAGGCGCGCAGCCGGTTGGGTGGGCGGATCAAACCCCTGTCCCACGCCGGGGCCGCCATCGACCTTGGCCCGTCATGGGTCTGGCCAGGCCAGACGCGTGTGGCCCAGCGCATCGCAGACCTTGGCTTGCACGTCTTCGCACAATGGTCGGAGGGTGCACAGCTCTTTGAACATCCAAGTGGAGAGGTTGCGCGCGACAAAGGCTTCATGTCGATGGCCGGGTCGTATCGCATTGCAGGGGGCAGCAGCGCGCTCACCGACGCGATTGCGCAGGGTTTGGACCCGGCAAAGATCACACTGAACACGCCAGTGACCGGTCTGACCGACAGGCCGGAGGCGATATTGGCCGACGGGCGCAGGATCGCAGCCGAGCGGATCGTTCTGGCGGTTCCGCCCCGCCTTGCAGCCGCGCTGAATGTCACACCAGCGCTGTCAGTCAAACCGATGCTGGAGCGTATCCCTACATGGATGGGCGCCCATGCAAAGTTTGTCGCGGTCTATGACAAACCGTTTTGGCGTGAAGCCGGGCTGTCCGGGGACGCCAGCAGCAGGCGTGGCCCGATGGTGGAAATCCACGATGCCAGCCCAGCCGATGGCAGCCTTGGCGCGCTCTTCGGTTTTGTCGGCTTGCCCGCCGCTGTCCGCGCAGACACCAGGGAAACGCTGGTTCCGGCCTGCCTTGCGCAACTGCAAAACCTATTTGGCGCAGATGCGGCGCAACCCCATGTGCACCGACTAGAAGACTGGTCGCGTGCGCCGTTTACGTCAACAGCCGCCGATGCCACACCGCCACCGGGCCACCCGTCTTATCTGATGCCTGCACAGGCGCGGAACGTTTGGGACGGCAAACTGATCTTTGCCACAACAGAGATGGCGCCGGACAATGGTGGGCTAATCGAAGGAGCGCTCGCCGCGGCAGATGCTGCCGCGGCGCAAATCATCGGCGCCTGATCATTCGGCAGGTGCCAGTGCTGGCGCCACCTCAAACCGCCGTGCGCGCCGTTCGCCCAGCATCAGCATGGCGGGCGTCACCAGCAAGGTCAGCACGGTGGCAAAGATCAGACCGCCCGCAATCGCCGCCGACAGTTCGGTCCACCACTGTGTT
>JBCBOD010000043.1:0-27023 GCA_039821425.1 Pseudomonadota bacterium | reverse complement strand
TGCTAATAATCTTGGGACCGCAACGCATGCGGACGTCAAAAGCCAACTGAGCCCTGCCACGCCAAGCCTGGACCGCCCGTGGGACTCCTTGAAAGAAGTCCTTCGTCGCGTGAATGTCCGACAGGGCGACCGGGCCACGCATCGCGCCTATCATAGTCTTTACGAAGACATGCTGAATTGAGCGCACCGATACTCATAATGGGCGCGACCTCTGGCATCGGCGCGATGGCCGTTACGGAAGCTGTCGGTCGCGGACTGCCCGTGCGCGCCTTTGCGCGCAGCGCTGACAATCTTGAGAAAACCGATTTGATTGAGCCGTTTGCTGGGGACGCGCGATCAGCAGACGATGTGACGGCAGCGCTCGCCGGTGCCCGCGCGGTGATCTACACGCTGGGTATCAAGGAACGGCTTGCGATGCTCTGGGAGGAAGAGACGCTCTTTTCCGACAGTACGCGTGTGCTAATTGAGGCGCTGAAAGACAGCGACACCAAGCGATTGGTGGCGGTAACTGGATTTGGTGCGGGACGTTCTCGAAGTGCAATGAGTTCGATTGAACGTCTTGGTCATCGGGCCATCTTAGGCAGGCCCTATGCCGACAAGGACCGGCAAGAGGCGATGATTATGGAAAGTGAAATCGATTGGACGATTGTTCGGCCAGTTATTCTGACCAATAGTGCGAAATCACGCGGGCTTAAGGTGCTGCGCGATCCATCAAGTTGGCGAAACGGATTGGTCTCCCGGCGCAGTGTCGCATGCTACCTTGTTGACGCCGTGGAGAATGGCCTCGGCATCCGCGCGGATGTCGTGCTGACCCGTTGAAAGCTGGCGTTTGCTGTTGCCTCTGACGGCCGGCATTGCGCTTGTAGCATTCTAGTCAAGGACCATATCCAATTCTATGTCAGAGCTTATCGCAGAAAACGTTCAGGATTATCCTCGACCGCCAGTTCTGGAGCCGGTGCGGCACCGCTTGCGCGTTTTGTTGAATGGTAAAACTGTCGCTGAAACGACCCGTGCTTTGCGGGTCCTTGAAACCCATCACGCGCCAACCTACTACATTCCACCCGAAGACGTGATGGCCGCGTTGATCCCTTCGCGTGGCACCACCTTTTGTGAGTGGAAGGGGCAGGCAGCCTATTTCGATGTGCGGGCAGGCGACAAGACGGCGTACCGCGCAGCGTGGAGGTATTCGGCCCCATCCGCATCCTTCAGCGCTTTGGCCAGACATGTGTCTTTCTACGCTGGCGCGATGGATGCCTGCTTTGTTGGTGCAGAGCGCGTCATTCCGCAGCCCGGCGACTTTTACGGCGGGTGGGTGACGGCGAACCTTCAAGGGCGTATCAAGGGCACACCGGGAACCGAGCATTGGTAGGGCCTTCCAAAACAGCTGTTATCGGTGCTGGTATGGCTGGTCTGAGCTGCGCGCGCGAATTGATGCGGCGCGGCGTGGATGTGGTGGTTTTTGACAAGGGCCGGGGACTGGGCGGTAGGATGGCAACGCGCCGCGCGGAGGGCGGTTTCCAATTCGATCACGGTGCCCAGTATCTCGCACCGCAAAGCGATAGCTTTTCCGCGATGTTGAAGCAAGCCGAAGCCGCTGGTGTTGTGGCGCGCTGGCCGCAAGATCGTGAAAAACCGGCGTATGTCGGCGTCCCCGGTATGACCAGCTTGGCAAAGTATTTGGGCGACGGCCTGACGATCCGAAAAGAAACCCGCATAGAGAGTATCGTGAAATCGAATGGTCGCTGGAAATTGATTTGGCAAGGCGGCGATGAGACGTTCGATCGGGTGGTCATCACCGCGCCAGCGCCTCAGATCTGTGCGCTCTTGCCCGACGCCCACCCCTTCAATGCACCTCTGAAAACGGTCGGAATGACCCCGTGCCTGACGCTGATGGTCGGTTTGCCCGGTGATGTTGAACTGCCCTTTGTCGCGCGTCGCACTCCGGAGGCGGACATATCGTGGATTGTATGTGACAGCGAGAAGCCGGGTCGGCCAGATACGACCTCCATTGTCGCGCAAGCCAGCCGCGATTGGAGTATGCGGCATCTGGAATTGGAGCGGGATGCCTTCGCCAAACTTATGCTGCCGCTTCTGTGCAAGGCACTTGATATCAGTGCTGTGATCACTCCGGCATATTTGTCAGGACACCGTTGGCGGTACGCATTTGTGTCTCGACCGCTCGGGCGTTCCTATCTAGCCGACGAGGAGCAGACGCTATTCGCTGGTGGCGACTGGTGTCTTGGTGCGAAAGCCGAAGATGCCTGGGTTAGTGGGCAGGCCATTGCAACGACGATCGCAAAACGGGTCTGATGTAGAATGGCGCGTAGACGAGACTAATGCGCCTCCCGGATTGACCGCACCTCCTTTTCCAAGATAGCCTTGACTTGTCAGGGGCGCCGAGAGGCTGAGATGCACCCTTTGAACCTGAACCGGATAATGCCGGCGGAGGGAGGCATCATCAGACCTGGTCGGTCTGTCGCGTCTTTCCGTTTGAGATGAAAGGAAAGATCGCATTCGACCCAATGCAGCCCTCAAGGCGTTGCGAACGCAATCGCCGCTTGTCCACTGCATCACGAACTACGTCGCCATGAACATCGCCGCGAATGTCACGCTGGCTGCAGGCGCATCGCCTGCCATGATCCATGCGCCAGAAGAGGTCGCGGATTTTACCCCGATTGCAGGGGCTTTGACGATCAATATCGGCACTTTGTCCACCCCTTGGCTGGAGAGCATGAAAGCCGCCGCCGTCGCGGCAAATGTGGCCAAGATGCCGTGGGTGCTGGATCCCGTCGCCCATTTCGCAACGCCCTATCGTGCCAAAGCAGCCCTTGATCTTCTTGCGATCAAACCCAGTATTGTTCGAGGGAATGCGTCGGAAATCATCGCACTCGCAGGCGGGTCCGCGTCTGGCAAAGGCGCCGACAGCGGCGATAGCGTCAGCGACGCACAGCGTTCGGCCCGCGCACTTGCAGTGCGCCATGACTGCATCGTGGCAGTCTCAGGCCCGGTTGATTTCATCACCGACGGCAAACGAAGCGCAAGTATCACCGGTGGCTCGGACATCATGCCATCCGTGACGGCCTTGGGATGTGCGCTAACGGCTTTGGTTGGTGCCTATGCTGCCATAGCGCCGGGTTTTGAGGCGACAATTGCGGCCTTCCTGCACTTCGCTGAAGCGGGGGAGCAGGCAGGTGCTGAAACATCGGGGCCCGGCAGCTTTGCGGTGGCGTTCTTGAATGCGCTTCACGCGCTTCAACCCGGTGATCTTCAGGAGACGCGCGTGTCATGGAACTGATTGCACGCAGCCTTCGGTTGTATCTGGTGACGGACCCGAACCTTTGCCCCGGACCTGCGTTGATCGAGACGGTCGCAGCTGCGGTTCGCGGCGGCGTCAGCTTTGTGCAGTTGCGCGATAAGGGGGCCTCGACCCAAAGCCGCGTCGAAGCCGCGCGCGCGCTGAAACGCGTATTGGCGGGCAAAGGCATTCCACTTGTCATCAACGATGATCTTGAGGCAGCGGTCGCAGCGGACGTGGATGGTGTGCATATCGGCCAAGATGACGTCATTCCCGCATTCGCGCGGAAGCGTTTGGGATCGGGCAAGATCATCGGCCTGTCTTGCGAGACGCCAGAACAGGTCGTGTCAGCAGACCCTGACCTTGTTGACTACCTCGGCCTTGGCACCGTTTTTCAGACCACGACTAAGGCGGATCACAAATCAACGATTGGCCTGCCTGGTCTGGCTGAGATGGCGCGATTGGCGCGGTTGCCAACAGTGGCCATTGGCGGATTGAAGCGCGAGCATGCTGCCGATGTCATCAAGGCCGGATGCAATGGGATCGCAGTGGTTTTCGCGATTTGTGGTCAACCTGATCCCGAACGCGCCGCGCGGGATTTCAAACGAGCTTTGGACAAAGTAACGGAGGCATTCCAATGATCAGGAACGTTTTGACCATTGCTGGTTCCGACCCTTCTGGGGGTGCCGGCGTCCAAGCTGACCTGAAGGCCTTTGCAGCCAACGGGGTCTATGGAATGGCGGCCATAACGGCCCTTACCGCGCAGAATACCCAAGGCGTCAGCGGCGTCGAATTGATCGCACCTTCGTTCGTCAAAGCACAGATCGCCGCCGTTTTTGCCGACGTCCGCATAGATGCTGTTAAGGTCGGCATGATCGCAACCTCAGAGATCGCAGTAGCGGTCACGCAGGCCTTGTCTCATCATCGAGATATCCCAATCGTTATTGATCCGGTGATGGTCGCTAAAGGTGGCGCGCCGTTGTTGCAAGACGATGCGATGGAGGCATTGCGCGTGTCCCTGTTGCCCCTGGCCACAGTCTTGACCCCAAACCTGCCAGAAGCCGCGCGTCTGCTGAGCCGACGCGAAGCTGTAACCCGCGACGAAATGGCTGCCCATGCACGCGATCTGTCGGATTTGGGTCCAAATGTCACGCTGGTTAAAGGCGGCCACCTGAACGGAAACGAAAGCCCCGATGTCCTGTGGGATGGTGCAAAACTGCACTGGTTCGAAAGCGCACGCCTGCAAACCCGGAATACGCATGGCACAGGCTGCAGCTTATCGTCAGCAATTGCAGCGCAGCTCGCTAAAGGCCTAGTGCCAAGTGCGGCAGTTGCCGTAGCGAAGCAGTACATCTCAGGCGCGATTGCTGCGGCTGATCTTCTAACAGTCGGGCAAGGTCACGGGCCGGTCCATCATTTCTACAATATTTGGAAGGAAAAAACATGAGTAAGGCCCTCAAGGAACAGACCGTCTTGGTGACAGGCGCGGGCCGGGGTTTGGGTGCCACAATCGCGCGCGCTTTTGCCCGAGAAGGTGCGCAGGTGGTGATCAACTATCGCAACAGCAAAGCGGCTGCAGAAGAACTTGCGACTGACTTGGGGGATCGTACTGTTGCTTTACAGGCCGACGTACAAGACGACGACGCAGTAAAGCAGATGGTCAAGCATGCAGAGAAGGCGGTTGGCCCGATTACGACCGTCATTCACAACGCCCTTGCTGACTACAGCTTCAACGGGGATGCGCGGTCCACCGTCGAGACCCTCAGCGCCGCTGAAATGCTCTCACAACACAGCACCGCGGTGCTGGGCGCGCTGAATGTAATCCAAGCTACCGCTCCTAGGATGGCGGATGCGGGCTTTGGGCGGGTTGTCACGATCGGCACGAACCTCTTCCAAAATCCTGTCGTGCCCTATCACGATTATACCTCTGCAAAAGCTGCTCTGCTCGCGTTGACGCGCACCATGGCGGCCGAGCTCGGGCCAAAAGGCATTACAGTCAACATGGTATCCGGGGGTCTGTTAAGGACGACCGATGCCAGTGCCTCAACACCGCAGGAAGTCTTTGACTACATCGCGGGCGTTACGCCCCTGCGCTCGGTTGTGACCCCGGAAGAGGCCGCAGACGCGGTCTTGTTTTTTGCGAGTCCCTGGGCACGCGCTGTGACTGGCCAAAACCTCGTCGTTGACGGAGGTTTGGTGTTCGGGTGAGATAGAGAACTGTGACGGAAGAGCCAATTCACGATGCACGCCATGTCTGCGCCTTGCTGATAGCAGGTGCGAAGCAGCGATGATCACGCCACACCTGCAAAAGAATGCTGCGTAAGCAAACGTGGAAAATCCAAGGTCAGCAAAGTCCCGCCTCATACTGGTTTTCGTACAGTGCAGCGAAGGTTAGGAATGCCTTATGATACGATTTCACCCCCACCCGGACTCAACCCCATTTCCGGAGCATTGGGACCAAACATCAGCAGATGCATGTGTTTTTCGACCTACCAGGATCTTCGCGTTTCATTTGTACTTTGACACCGGCCTTTGCAGCGAGAGGCAGGGAATTCTGCCTCTTGGCCTTGATTTACTAAATCGCGGCAGCGCTGCGACGGTCTGCTTCTATTCACCTTAGCTACTGATTACCGCATCCGCTTCGAACTCGACCAGCCATTCTGGATTCACGAACCTGTCTATCGCCATGATCGTGTCAACTGGTCGAATGTCGCGGAAGTATTCCTTGCGCACGTCTATCGCGGCCTTCCAGTTGTCGATGTCCGTCAGGATGACACGGGTACGCACAACGTGATGGAGGCCCGAGCCCGCTTGTTCCAGCGCCACCTTGATGACTTCGATGCACTGGCGGGTTTGCGCTGCCACATCACCCACACCTACAGTCTTTCCGTCTGCATCAACGGGGGCGGTGCCGCCCACGGAAATGAAGGGCCCGACGCGGACTGCGCGTGAGAATCCGACAATGCCCTCCATCGGGTTGCCGTTTGAAATCAGTTCTCGATCGAAATCCATGGTATGTTCCTTCTTGGGTGAGCACAGCTTAACACGAACTGTGCCCAAATAGCCGGGGGGCGAAACGATGACACAATCAGAATTTGACGCATGGAGTGCGGGACAGAGCTATGAGCACTACATGGGCCGTTGGAGCCGCAAGATCGCAGCAGAGTTCGTCGACTGGGTTGATGCTCCAGGCAACGCCGATTGGCTAGAGATCGGATGTGGAACCGGGGCCCTGACCGAAGCGGTACTGTCCGCAGCAGCCCCTCGATCAATCCTTTCAACCGATCAATCGGCCGATTTCGTTGCCCATGCCGAGGCGCAGATCAAGGACGACAGGGCGACGTTAAAAGTCGCCGATGCAGCAGCGTTGCCGTCCGCCGATGCATCCGTGGATATCGTGACTTCCGCACTCGTTCTAAACTTCATTCCTGACAAGGATGCGGCACTTGCTGAGATGCGCCGTGTCTTGCGGCCCGGTGGCATGGTGGCGTTCTACGTCTGGGACTATCCCGGCGGGGGCATGGGTTTTATTGACGCATTCTGGAAAGCGGCTGCGGAAATTGATCCAGACGCCTTAGAGTTGGACGAAAGCGCACGGTTTCCGTTCTGTGACAAGGAAGGTCTCGCCAAGTTGTGCCGCGTCGCGGGGACGTCTGATCCAGAGATCGCGGCAATTGAAGTAGATACCCGGTTTCCTGATTTCGAAGCCTTTTGGCACCCCTTTACATTGGGTACTGGGCCAGCGCCGGGCTATGTCACCGGCCTGCCCGATGGGCAACAGCAGAAGTTGAGGGATCATCTGGCCAATAGGTTTGGAGCGAGTAGGCCAGTTGTTCTTCCTGCAAGAGCATGGGCGGTGAGAGCGCGTTGGCCTGCAGAATAAAGCTGGTAGTGCAGGGCCCCGAGCTAACTGCCGCAGGTCGTCTGTGACCTTGCCCAAGCAGACATTTAGCCCCGAATGTGGTACCCTGCGCGAGGGGGGAGTTGCGCGATGTTCGCCATTGATACATTTATCGCCGATTGCCGCGAAGCCGTCGACAAAGACCCGACACACAAATCAGCCGCAGAGATTGTTCGGCGCGCCCTGTCTGATCCATCTGAGGTGATGACAGCTTTCGGAGAACCAACAGAGCCTGGGATAACGCCTCTTTACCAGTCGTCTGATCTGACAATAATAAATCTGGCCTGGAAGCCATCGACGACCATACCGCCACATAATCACGAAATGTGGGCAGTGATTGGAATATACGGAGGTCGAGAGGACAATATCTTCTGGCGAAGGGTGAAAGATCATCCAGACGGCTTGATCGAGGCTGCCGGGGCGAAAGCGCTGTCAACCGGTGACGTCTGCCCCATGGGGCCGGACATCATCCATTCTGTCACCAATCCTATACCGCGATTGACGGCGGCCTTGCATGTCTACGGAGGTGACTTTTTCGAAGCGGAAAGAAGCGAATGGGAACCTGAGGATTTGCATGAGCACCAACTCGACATCGACGCGGTGCGGGCGCGGTTTTCGAAGTAGATCATCTGAAGGTGGCGTCTCCATTGTCGTTGTTGTGGATTCCGCATCTGCAACAAGGCAAGTTGAACTGACCAAGCGGACGTTCAAAACGACAACCCAACGGAAGAGAAATCCGCGCCTCGATACCTCTGACCCTGCGCAGCGAAAGTACAATTTGGATTTGGCATCATGTAGCCAGATGGAATAGCCGCATTGGCGACCTGAGCTGCAATGCGGCGACAGACATACCGGAGGCGCGAAGCAATGCTGCATCAGCGAAGTGCAAAAAACGAATGACAGCAAAGTCCGCCTTTTACCAGTTAGGTGAATGCACGACGAACGTCCGGTTCGATTTGGGTCAGGCTCAAACACTGGTTAGCCAATTGATCCGCCCAGATGATGCATGTCTCCAGTCCAGCCCCGCAGATGTCTGACCGCTGCTAAACTACTCCTCGGCACCATAAGTCTCCAAATACGAGAAGTTGGGTGCCTTGCCCGTAGGCCGCGTAAGCTGTGTTTCGATAAATGGGCCGTTATAGACAACGTACGGATGACCGCCGAGCGTCTTCTCCTGCCCGTAAAACTCTCGTTGAAGCATCATGTAGTCTGCGAGGAACTGTGTGGCATCAAATAGATTCTGAGACTCCTCATCTGAAAGATTTCTCAGCGCATCAAGGTCAACGACCTCGTTCAACAGTTCCAAAAATTCCTTCGTCGAGAAGTCAGAGCCCAGTGACTTAGCAAAAGTGATAAGGTCCATTGGTTGTTCGTTGTCCATGTTGGTTTACGTCGATCCGCCCCAGTAATCCCGATTACTCAGTAACACTTTGGTCTTTTTTTGCAGGCCCGCCCTAACCTGTTTTCTTTGAGCCGCCAAAGCCCGTTCAACCTCGCGAAGAAGCTGGTCCGTGCGCTCGGGTGGCTCAGGTGAGCAGAAGTTTGGACCAAGTCGGTACCAGCGCGATCTCGACCGAGCCCAATGCTCCGATGCGCTGAACCCAATTATCGGAGAGGTTGTTACGAATTGATCATCAATCTCAGGATGATCGGGGCACTCGCCATAAATGCGGAAGTGGTCATTCCAGAGCTCAATTTGCCATTCATCAAGAGTTGGCGCAGCAGCAAGTTCGGCAGCGGTCGGACCATCTTCCGCCGATTGAATAGCCGCCAACATCTCATGTTTCGTGTTCATCCGGGGCCCACCCAGGCTACAGGTAAAGACATGGCCATTGGACATGCCCACGAAGTCATGCAATTTGCCGGATGTCACCTGTTGTCTCTACAGCATACAAGTCATTGTATTGTAAGGATATTACAGATTCTAGGCTCTTGCAATGCGGGCCTCAACGAATCATACTGCAACCATCTGTACAAGAAAGTGGATGCCAATTTTGACCCAAGACATGTCTGCCGCGGAGATCAAGTACAGGCTGTCTGTCGAAGCGGACATGAGCCTGAAGGATTTCGCCAAATCCATTAACAGGCATCCGTCAACCGTGAGCATGGTAATCCACCGCCGTCGGACTAGCGGGCCAATCATGAAGCAACTTGCATCTACGTTGGCAACGGCGCGCGCCAAGTCAAAACAGGAGGATTGTGAATGAATTATATCTAGACCCACATCAGCATGAGGTAAGTGCTGAATGAACAAAGGCCCGGATGCTTACGCAACCAGACCCCTGTTATAGCTGACATCATTCATCCCACCTCACAATTTGAAAGTCAACAGACTCGCGCAAGCGAATGGTCGCTTGCGCGCATCAATCCGGCACATCGGTGTCCGGAAACAGGGATGTATTGCTATGAATGTACCACTCGATCACACGATGATGACCCATACCGTGAGCCCGCCACAGGACCTGTGCGGCATGCCCGAGGCCTTCCAGCGCGCCTTCGGCCCAACGGAGCCATTTGAAAACGAGTTTGGCGAGCTTGAGATGCCAGAGCTTGTGCCTCTGCCATACCGGGGCAATCGGAAGATCAACCCCCGCTCGCGCGGCTCGTCCCGGAGTTTTCCTGTTTGGCATGATCCGCAGACTGCCATGCCCCGCGTCTTCGGATGCGACAGCAATGTCGAAAAAGACCACCTCGCGCTGACCTTAATGGACACAACGACATCTCAGGTGCATGAGCAATTTGGGCCGATTTCATTCATCGACGCCGAAGGCAAGCCGCGAACGCACTTTATCGATCTATTGATCACCAAAAGAGACGGTCGCAAAATCGCTGTCGCCGTAAAGCCCACTGAACGCTTGCAGTCGGGCAAGTTCCTTCGCGACTTGAATGCGCTGCAGCGCACGATAGTTCCACATCTCGCCGACGAAGTGAGGCTGGTGACCGAACGCTGCTTTTCGCGGGCAGACGCGTTCAACGCGGTTATGTATCAACGCTTCAAGCTCCACCCCGATGCAACCGTTGAAACTCGCTTCCGGGACGTGCTCGCCTCGACGGCCGGCGAGACCACAATCTGCGAAGTCGCGCGACGCTGCCGTGCTGGTGGCCGTGCATTCCGCGTGATCGTCAGAGCCATTTTTGAGGGCAACCTCGAAAAACGCAGCCCCGGTCGCATCGACCTGTTCACTCGCGTCCGGAGGATCTCATGACTCCTCGGATTTTTCTTAACTCGGTCGATCAGTATTGGATTGATAAGGCACCGTATCACTTTGAGTCGAGCGATGACAAAAGCGCATGCTTTCGACGTGAAGATGGATCAGGTGCTCTTGAGTGGTTTACTTGGGAGGAACTGCAAGACATTGTTGGCAGTGACCGATGGGATTGGCAGCGACGTTCAATCCCTGTTGCGGGCCCCAAGCGGAACTCAGATCCATTTGTTTTCATATGGGAACTAACTGACAGCCAACGAAAGCTGCTTCTCTATCGCTGGTTCTTCGTCGATGCCATCGAAAAGCTCCGCGCCAAGAAGTTAATCAAACTGACGCCAGATGACGTGATCAAGAACTACTATCGCATCCATACGGAGGCCTCCGCAGCTTGGCGTGCTTTCTGCGGAGAGTTCGGTAAACAATACTACTGCTCGAAAGACACAAGCCTTGGGGCAACACCATCCGCGTCATCCATGTTGCTGTGGCGGCGCAAAGTCAGCGACGCTGACGGCAGGCTTGAAGTTCTTCTAGACCAAAGAGGTCGCAGCTCGGGCCTCGCTATCGATCAAGAAAGCTTTAGGTTCATCACCGAGAAGTTGCGCGAATACCAATTGGATGATCAGCACAACAAAAGCGAAGTTATCGAGAATACAATTAGAGCGGTCAGACTCGAAAACGAAAGACGCGACGCAGAAGGCAGGCCGCTGCTGGAAACCAGAAGTCGGAGCGCCCTTTTTGAATGGAAGGCGAACTTTGGTGGCTTTGCAATCGATGTCGGACGCAAGGGCAAACAATATGCTGTCAGAAAATACTCCGGCGTAGGTAAGACCGAGCGGGCCACTCGCGCCGGCCAAACCTTTATGGTTGATGAATGGGAGGTCGATGCGCGTAACATAGCGCTCTCTGGACCAATCCGCGTCGGTCTGGATCAGAAGACAGTGGATATCCTAAAGTCGATGCAAAAAACGCGCCGTTGGATGTACGTCGTTATGGATGTTGCCACACGCTACATCGTCGGCTTTCTCTTGTCCGCCACACAGAACTCCGAAGCCGCTGTCCGCGCATTACGCATGGCCACCCACGACAAAACGGATTTGGCCAAAGCGGCCGGGTGTGAGCGTGACTGGCACGGGTTCAACTTTGAGGCTCTTGAGAACGATACAGGTGCCGCATTTATTGCGGCGGATACTCAACGTGCCGTCAGAACAGCGAATGCGACCTACACCTACCCCCAAGTCGGTCAACCACAATTGCGTGGCATTATCGAGCGGATGTTCCTAACGTTTAGTGAACGCGCAATGCCTTACATTCCGGGGCGAACGTTTCGAGACCCTAAGACAAGGGGTGACTATAACACTGAGGGTCGGGCCGTTCTGACAGACGACCAGCTGGCGACTATCTTCATTCGCTACATCGTGGATGTGTATCATCAAACCAAGCACGCAGGGTTGCTGGGTGAAACCCCAGAGAATGCGTTGAAACGGCTTAGCGGAACGACCGGACTGCCACCCAAGCTGTCACCAAAAGCGCGACGCCGTGCATTTGGTATTCGTCAGGAACGCAAAATCGCTAACTCTGGTATCCGTTTCATGGGCATCGACTATGGCGGCAACTGTTCAGAACTGCTGGGAATATTGAAGGCCGCCGACCCAAAGGAGCGGTCATTTTATGTTGATCCAGAAGACCTCGGAACGATCAGTGTGTGGGCCGACGGAAACTGGATTGAGGTCGGATGCAGCGTTGAGCGATTTCACGGCATCCGATTGGTTGATTGGATAGCCGTCGGAAAGATCTTGCGGCAGCGATATTCAGCACAAGCGGAACTCAACACATCTGTCATCCTCGCTGCGCTGGCCGATATGCGCAAACGCTCGCATGACGCGCAAAAGATATTCGGCGTCTTGCCCCAGATGTATACGGCAGAAGACCTGGATCGCTTAGAGCGCGAACTCTACTGGGGTCTGTCCGTCATTGATGACACGCCACCTGCAGTCGAGGATCTACCAACTGCACGAGACGGTATTGGTTACGTCATCGGCAACACCAACTCTGACGATCCTATTCAAGCTCAAGATGGACACAACTCTCAGCCGTCACGACTCGATCAAATAGATGATGCCGACATACAGGACGAGGCGAGCGAGCCTTTAGACAAGTTGGACGATGATCAAGAAGGAAATGTGCCGCCAACTGATGACGTCGAAGACGACGACGGCCCAGACTGGTGGAAGCTAGCAGGAGACGATCAGGAAGCAGGTTCACTGCCCAAACATGCCACCGATGACGATGCCGGACGGAACGACGATTTGGAATGGTGGCAGAAGCCGGAGGACAAACAATGACTCCTTCAAAAGACGTCATCGTCCACCAACGGCATCATGCGCTGCGCAAGTTGTTTGTCGACAATGCCGACGCACAGCGTGTGTCACGGGCGATCGAAGAGGCCGTCGGTGAGTATCGGGTAGCCAGCGCTGACAGCATAAGGTACGAGGCACGCGGTATAGCAATTCTCGGCAAGAGCGGTGCCGGAAAGACCCATACCGTGCTACACGGTCTTTCAGAACTTGATCTTTTTGAGACTCAACCGGGGGATGCCCCTCGGCCATTCCTCATTGCCCAAATGAGCGCTAGGTCAACACTACGCGCCGTCTGTTCGGACATACTTGCCGGCTTTGGCTGGGAGGCCTCTGCACGCGACAGTGCTCCGACAATTTGGCGGAAGGTTGAGGGATACATGCAGCAGCTGGATACCTTCATCCTCGTGTTGGATGAGATCCAGCATGTGAGATCGGCGGGGCGGGAAGACCGAGAAGCGCTCACCAGCTTTCTCAAATCGCTTGTCTTGCCACGCCCAAGGGCAATCATTCCCATCGTTGTTGGTATGCCAGCATTTTCCGAAGTGCTGCATTCGGACGACCAGCTACGTCGGCGGTTTAGGCAGGTGATCATGCGAAAAATGGACCCGGCCATAGATCAGGGTTTGGCGATAATGACGCTGGATCAGTATGCTCAGAACGCCAAGATCGATCTGGCTCGAACGGTAAGAACACGCGAGTTTGCAGCAAGGCTGCTGCATGCCGCATGCTATGCCTTTGGCGAAATGTGCGCTTATTGCAGGTCTGCGATCAAGGTCGCCATGGTCCATCAGCATGACGCGCTCGGCATAGAGCACTTTCAGGAGCTCTATCGGCTGAATACCGACTGCCTCCCCGCCCTAAATCCGTTCATCGCCGATGACTTCCTCAGCATTCAAATCGGCGAAGAACCACTAGACCCATAGACCAAAAATCCAAAATCAAGAGACGAGCAGTCCAATGATAACAGATCTACCTATCAAAAAACCGGCCCTGGCCGGCGAGCCCGGATTCTCAGTGTTGGCGCGAAACACCGCCGTTAACGGGTCCGCAACAACCGCCGAGTTCTGTGCCAGTACCGGCTTGTCAAAGGCGGCAATATGCGCGGGCAAGCCGAACGAACTCACCCAGCTTGCGGAACTGACCAGTTCGCCCGCTAAGGCCCTGCTAAGCAACAGCCCACACGTGCTTGATCGCAAATTCATCGATTTTGGCGACAATAAGCTGCTGTATCGGTCCATTCGTCGGGCTGACTTGCTGATCTGCCCTCAGTGTTGGGTAGACGACATGGCGATATCTGGCACCAATATTCACATTCGGAGCACATGGTTACCGAAGACGTTTCATACTTGCGCCTTGCATCACACCGCACTTATCGGACTTCCAGTTAAAGACTATACGACCTGGTATGACCACATGACGCGGTCACGCCTCGAAACGAACTGGCTTCAGCGGTTGGAAGACCGCATCACGCCATTGTCGCAAAGTTCGTTCGAAAAGGCCGCGCATGACAACCTGACATTCAAGTCGCCAATCTATCCTTGGCTGGGGCATCAACAATTAGATGTGCTCGAACAATGGGCATTGGGTGTCGGTTTCATCGTCAAACGTGGGTACGGCGTGCCAACAAAGCTAGACAAAAAAGATCATCGTTCGTTCATCGATATCGGTCATGAGATCATGTTGAGCGGCGAAGATAAGCTATGCGATGAGCTCGATGCCGCCGTAATCCGACACAGGACCCGTCTCACAAACACATGGCTTCATCAGTGGGCCACGCAAACAACGTTGCCACCCGAGCGTAAAAGTTTCCGAGAATTGATCCGGAAAATCAATGACCATCAGGGGCGGTACAACATCCTGAATGGCAGCAGAAAGCACGCGCAAGAACTCTACATTAGAACCGAAATCGACGCTCTAGCCGCCCAAACACTTCGCTCGAAGAACTGGGTCCGCAGGACACTACAACGCGAGTGTCTGCTACCTACGGGAGAAGCTATCGATGAGGTGTCCCTGCGAGCGCAGATTCACAGGTGTAAAGCTTACATTAGGGCTGTTGTATCAAGCCTAAATGCTATCGAAAGCGCCCAAAAACTCCGCATTGGCGTCAAGGGTTTCGAGACTCTTGCGCGTGCAGGCATCGTCAAAAGAATAAAAGGCCGTGCTCACAAAAAACCACGGTTCAAACCGTCCGATTTGGACGGACTGCTGTGTCAAATCGAGAGCAAGCTCAAACAAGTGGCAGCCGCATCGCCGACCGAATTCTGCTCCATTGCAGATGCCTGTTTCCAATATCGCCTCGATACCGCGACCATTACTGCGTTGCTTTTGGGAGATCAGCTGCCAAATGCTGTTAGGGTCAACGGAACACTCGGCTATGAAGGTATTTACATCAGTCGCTCCGATATTGGTCTTGCGATCAAGGTTCTGAATGATGAAATCGTTCCCCCGTCTCAATTGCAGAAGGAACTCGGCCTGTCCTTTGCCGCGCTCAAAGAACTTGACGGACTGGGCCTCCTCCCGTCATTTTCGAATTCTCGAACAAACACGCCGCGCGCACCGAAACGCGTCAGTCGAACAACCCTCGGTCTCTTCTTGAACACCTATCAAACCGTCACATCTGCTGCTCGAGTACTGGGTGTCGATGAAGCACAGGTTTACAAGAAAATCGGCGAGCAACAGGTCGAATGGGCCACGGAGGGTGGTGGAGTACCAATCTTCTACCGAACAGATCTTCTCGACTAGCAAATCCGAGTTTCGTCCTGGATTGCGCCGCCCGAGGGCGGTTTTTTTCTACCCAGGTGATCTGCAGAGTCAGGTCTTGCCCGGACAAAGTTCAAAGTCAAAATGGACCATTTTCACTTAACAAAGTAAAATCAATAGGTTATAATTGAGCCAGACTCTAATTCTAGCCGGACTCGACACCCAGATTGAGACGATGCAGGGTGATTTTCTAGGGTCGGCGATCAAATGAGGCTTCTGAGCCAGTCGCCAAACTGACCTGCCGCAGGTACATCTTCCCTCAAATAGAGATGGTAGCTTTCCTGGCTGGCAATCGAGGCGGAATGCGCCTTTTGGAGTTGCCGGTAGGACAGCGGATAGCCCGCCAAAAGCTCGCTCACGAGGGCCACTCCGCTTCCGTGTCGCGCAAGTTGCAGGGCCATGCCGTAGGTATCGGCGAAGATTGCAGGGCGCTGCGTTGGTCCCACTTCGGTTTGCCATGTGTCCCAGCCGCCCGCCACGCCAACGGTTTCTATCAGCGGCAAATCCTCCAAACGCCCCGACAACTTTGGTGATTTCAGCGCAATCAGCCGGTCGGGCAAAAGGGCCTCAGCATTTGTCCCGACCTGCTTTCTGGATCCGAACCGAATCTCGACATCAGCGCGACTGGTGTGAAAGTCGTCAGGCCAGATTGTGCTCACCAAGCGTATGCGGACGTTGGGATTTTTGGCCCTGAAATCGGGCAGGTGCGGCGCGATGAGCCATTGGGCAACGCTGACCGATGTCGCGACGGTCAATACCCCCTTTGCAGCGCCAGACGAAAACGGCTCGGCCGCAGCCGCGAGCGTCTCCAACGCTTTGCCAACTTGGGGCAACAGCTTTCTGCCCTCGTCTGTCAGTGCAAGGCCGCGGGGCAAGCGCACAAACAGAGGGGCCCCAAGCCGTGTTTCGAGTGATCTGACCTGCTGACTGACCGCCGACTGGGTCAGCCCGATTTCCTCTGCCGCAGAGGTGAAACTCAACTTGCGCGCTGCCGCTTCGAAGGACCGAAACCATGTCAGGGGAGGGAGTGAGTTCACCAAGGGTCAACCTCGCCATTAGTCTTATTAATGGCAAAGCACATAAACCCTTCGTTTGTCAAAGCAGCGGTGCCTTTCTACCGTTTGCTCGGCTGCATGGAGGGACAGATGACACCCGAAATCCGAAAGATCGCGACCTATCAGGAAGACGTCAGAATCGAAGGGTTTCGCCCTGCAGAAACCCCTTGGGTGATGTTCGCTGTTGCAGCTGTCGTCACCAACCCCTGGGCAGGCCGTTACGTTGACGATCTCAAGCCTGAAATTCAGGCTTACGGCCCCATTCTTGGCGAGATGATGACAGAACGCATGATCGCGCTGGCCGGATCGGGCGCCGCGATCGAGGCCTATGGCAAGGCTGCTGTTGTGGGGCTGAATGGCGAGATTGAGCACGCATCCGGGCTGATCCACACCTTGCGCTTTGGCAACCGTTTCCGTCAGGCCGTCGATGCAAAATCCTATCTTGCCTTCACCAATACCCGCGGCGGTGCCAATGCGCCGATCATGGTGCCCCTGATGGACAAGAACGATGCGGGCAGGCGTTCGCACTACCTGACAATTCAGTTCGCAATCCCGGATGCGCCGCGTGACGATGAGGTGGTGATCGCGCTTGGTGCTGCGCTCGGTGGTCGCCCGCATCATCGCATTGGCGACCGGTATCAGGACCTCAAGGCTCTCGGACATGACGTGGACAACCCGGCCGCGGTCTGAAATCGCAGGGCTTGCCGCCTGTGTGGCGGGCGCAGGTCCCAACATCCTGTTGTTACACGGGGTTGGTCTGCGCGCCGAAGCGTGGGGCGCGCAGATCGATGTGCTCGCAAGCAGCCTGCGCGTCACCGCGCCCGACATGCCCGGACACGGCGAAAGTACACTGCAGCAAACAGATCTGGCGCTTGCGGACTACGTCGACGCTGTTGCCGGCGTGCTGGAGACCCTGGAGGGACCGACTGTGTTGGCCGGACACTCGATGGGGGCCATGCTGGCGTTGGCTGTGGCCGCGCAATATCCGCAGCGGATTGTCGGCGTCGTTGCTTTGAACGCAGTCTTTGAACGTTCTGAAGCAGCTGCTCAGGCGGTCGAGGCCCGCGCAGCCAGCCTTGATGGGGTGACACCGGCCGATCCACGCATGACGTTGGAGCGGTGGTTCGGCACAGCTGCATCGCCAGAGCGGGCGGCTTGCCAGTCTTGGCTGACCTCGATTGACCCAAAGGGGTACAAGCTCGCCTACACCGCCTTCGCACACTCACGCTTTCCGGATCGCGTTTCTCTCGAGAAACTCACCTGTCCCGCCTTGTTCGTCACAGGGTCGCTCGAGCCGAATGCGACGCCCAAAATGTCTCAGGCGATGGCAGCGCTTGCCCCGAAGGGGTCAGCGCACATCGTTGAGGGGGCCGCGCATATGATGCCGATGACACATCAGGACGAGGTGAACGCGTCACTGATCGCCTTCGCAAAGAGGGTATTGTCGTGACTGAGCTAAATGCCCGCGCACTCCGTGACGAGGCGCGCATGCGTGATTTCTCGCTTTATCCGGGAAATGCAGAGCGTGGCAAAACCCATTCCCAAGCCGAAAGGACCTGACACATGGAGTTTTCTCTTTTTGTGCATATGGAGCGTCTGAGCGCCGATCAGCCGCAAGAGCGCCTGCAGGACGAGTTCATTGAGCTCTGTAAGATGGCCGATGATGCTGGCATGCGCGCGATCTGGACGGGCGAGCATCACGGGATGGACTTCACGATTGCACCCAATCCACTCATGTCGCTCGTGAACCTTTCCCATCACACCAAGAACGTGCGGCTTGGTACCGGAACGATTGTCGCGCCGTTCTGGCATCCCATCAAACTTGCTGGTGAAACCGCGGCGGCAGACCTGATGACGGGCGGGCGTATTGAGCTCGGTGTCGCGCGCGGCGCCTATTCCTATGAATATGAACGCCTGTCCCCCGGTCTGGACGCGTGGGAAGCGGGGCAGCGCATGCGGGAAATCACGCCCCTGCTGCCCAAGCTTTGGGCCGGGGACTGTGCGCATGAGGGGGCGTTCTTTCAGTTCCCGGCGACAACCTCTGCCCCAAAACCCCTGCAACCCGGTGGTCCACCGATCTGGATCGCCGCACGCGATCCAAGCTCGCATGAATTTGGGGTGCATAGCGGGTTCAACATTCAGGTCACCCCGCTCTGGCAGGGCATGGAAGAGATCGAAACGCTGATGTCCCGCTTCAACGATGCCTGCGCAAGCTACGACGGCCCGCGTCCAAAGATCATGCTGCTCCACCATACCTATGTGGGCAGCTCTGACAACGATGTCGCGCAGGGGGTGAGTGAGCTTTCGCGGTTCTACAACTACTTCGGCGCGTGGTTTCAGAACAAACGCCCCGTGCGCCAAGGCTTGATAGAAGAACTCAGCGACGCGGAAATGGCCGCCAACAAGATGATGTCGCCCGAAAACCTTGGCCGTGATTTGACGGTTGGCACCTCGGACGCTGTGACAGACCGGCTCAGGATCTATGAAGATCTGGGGTATGATGAATATGCGTTCTGGATCGACAGCGGAATGAGTTTTGAGCGCAAGCGCGCCTCTCTTGCGCGGTTCATTGACGACGTGATGCCCAAATTCCAGTGAGACAACAGATGAGCAAACTTCCACATTACCAAATCTTTATCGACGGCTCTTGGGTCGATGGCGCGCAAGGTCAGATCATGATGTCGTGCAACCCGGCCACCGGCGAAGACTGGGCGAGCTTTGCCTGCACCGCGCCTGAAGATGTCGAGCGCGCGGTCTCTTCGGCGCGCCGTGCGCTAAGCGATCCGGCGTGGCGCGATCTGACGCAAACGCAGCGCGGGAAGCTGCTCTATCGTCTTGCGGACCTGATCGAGGCGAACGCCGAACGATTGGGGCGGATCGAAACGACCGACAGTGGGAAACTGCTGGCCGAGACGTCAAGTCAAACAGCTTATGTGGGTGATTACTATCGCTACTACGCTGGGCTTGCCGACAAGATCGAGGGTGCCGTTCTGCCAATCGACAAGCTAGATATGCATGTCTTCACCCGCCGCGAGCCGATTGGGGTCGTGGTGGCGATCGTTCCTTGGAACGCGCAGATGTTTCTGACGGCGACCAAACTGGGGCCAGCCTTGGCGGCGGGATGCACCGTCGTTCTGAAAGCTTCTGAAATTGCGCCTGCGCCGATGCTGGAGTTTGCAAAGCTCGTTGAAGAGGCTGGGTTCCCACCCGGTGTCGTCTCGGTCATCACAGGGGATGCGAACAATTGCGCGATCCCTTTGACCCGCCACCCGGACGTGGACAGGATCGCCTTCACAGGTGGGCCGGACACCGCGCGTCATGTGGTGCGAAACTCGGCTGAAAGCTTTGCAGTGACCACGCTTGAGCTTGGAGGCAAGTCACCGATTGTCATCTTTGAAGACGCAGACCTAGATGGGGCGGCCAATGGGCTGATTGCCGGGAACTTCGGCGCATCCGGACAAAGCTGTGTCGCCGGATCACGCGCACTTGTGCATCGATCCATCGTCGAGCCGTTGATTGCGAAGGTCGAAGAGAAAATGGCCGATGTGCGCATCGGTGATCCGCTTGATACAAGCACACACATCGGACCGCTTTGCACCCAGGCACAGGTGGAAAAGATCAAGACAACTTTGGCAGCATCCGTAGAACAAGGCGCGCAAATCCGATTTGGTGGAGCCGCACCTGACCGCCCGGGCAATTTCTTCCAGCCAACCCTCGTACAATGCGCGAGCCCCGAGACCGAAACCCTGAAGGTCGAAATGTTCGGGCCGGTTGCGTCTATCGTGCCCTTTGACACCGAAGAGGAGGCTATTGCCCTCGCCAACGCAACGCCGTTTGGGCTCGGCTCCGGGATCTTCACGCAGAACGTCGCCCGGGCGCATCGGGTGTCCTCCCGCCTCAAGGCCGGGATTTGTTGGATCAACACTTACCGCGCGGTCTCTCCGATCGCGCCTTTTGGGGGGTTCAACCAGTCAGGCTACGGGCGTGAAGCCGGGGTCGACGCGATCCACGACTACACGCGTTCCAAGACCGTCTGGATCAACACCTCCGACCAACCGATGGCGAACCCATTTGTGATGCGTTAGGGTTCTGAGGTGGCTGGGCGCTGCGCATGTGCAGGGCCGGCTGATGAACAAACCCAGAAGCTCGCCATGACCGTACCACTCTCTCAGGACCCTCACAAAACAAGCCAGTTTCAGGAAAAACAGCTTGAGGCTGCGATCGGGCGGCAAGTGCGGTTGTTGCGCAAGACCAAGGGCTGGACCATTGCACAGTTCGCCGCCGAGATGGCGATCAGCGAAGGCATGGTATCCAAGATCGAGAACGGGCAGGTCTCACCTTCCCTTTCCATGTTGCAGCTCTTGTCTGACACGCTGTCAGTGCCGCTCACCACCTTGTTTCAGGGTTTTGAGGAAAACCGGCCAGCGATGCATGTCAAAGCAGGCGAAGGCGTTGAAGCGGCCCGGGCGGGGACACGGGCTGGCCATCACTACACGCTTCTTGGTCACCTAAGCGCCCAATCCAGCGCCGTTGTGGTCGAGCCCTATCTGATTAGACTGACCGCCGCCTCTGACACATTCGATGCGTTTCAGCATGACGGGATGGAGTTTCTTTACATGCTCGAAGGGCGTGTCACCTATCGACACGGCGCGGAGCTCTATCACCTCGAACCGGGTGATAGCCTGTTCTTTGATGCCGATGCGCCGCACGGACCTGAAACCCTGACTGCGCTGCCTGCACGGTATCTGTCCATCATAAGTTACGGACAAGAATGATTGGCCTGATAGTTTTCTTCCAAAGAAAAAAATGTTCCCAACAGTGGATCTTGCCTAGACTATCGCAGGCCGCATCATACTCTTCCTACGGAACCGTGGGAGAACGGCATGTGTGGAATCGTCGGCCTGTTTTTGAAGGATCCCAAAATGCAGCCGCATTTGGGTGCGCTCTTGACAGAGATGCTTGTGACAATGTCAGATCGCGGGCCGGATAGCGCGGGCATCGCTGTTTATCGTAGTGATGCCGATGATCGCGCAAAGATCACAGTGCAGTCCGCGCACCCAGACGTTGACTTTGATGGACTAGATGCGGCTCTCGACGTCGACATGCAAGTCATCGACACCCATGCGATCCTGACATTGCCCGAAAGTCGCCTTGCCAGCGTTCTGGCGACGCTGCAGTCCGACTATCCGCGCCTGCGGATCATGTCGCGTGGTGCGGCGATTGAAATCTATAAAGAGGTCGGGCTGCCCCAGACCGTCGCGGATCGCTTTGACATCCCCAGCCTATCGGGCAGCCACGGGATCGGTCACACGCGCATGGCCACCGAAAGCGCCGTGACTACCTTGGGCGCACATCCGTTTTCGACAGGAAACGATCAATGTCTTGTGCACAACGGCTCACTGTCCAATCACAACCGGCTCCGGCGTCAGCTTGCGCGGCAGGGCACGCATGTGGAAACCGAAAACGATACCGAAGTTGCCGCCGCCTATCTGACGCACCGGATGGAGCAAGGCGACAATTTGGGTGAGGCGCTTGAGGCGGGGCTGAAAGATCTTGATGGGTTTTACACCTTTGTGGTCGGCACAAAGGATGGCTTTGGTGTTTTACGTGACCCAATCGCTTGCAAACCGGCCGTGCTCGCGGAAACGGACGACTATGTTGCCTTCGGCTCGGAATACCGCGCCTTGGTGAAGCTGCCTGGCATCGAAGCCGCCCGCGTTTGGGAGCCTGAGCCCGCAACCGTCTATTTCTGGAGCCACTGATGCAGCAGCTTGATCTTGCAGCCGAAACACTGCGCACCGTGAATGCAGCTTTGCAGGCGCAGTCTGAAAACACGAACCAAACGGCGTGGCAAATTGTCAATCCAAAGGGCGCTCATGCAATCGCCTGCGGGCTCGATGCCGAGATTGAAGTCACCGTGAAAGGCTCCACCGGCTACTACTGCGCCGGCATGAACAAACAGGCGACGATCCGCGTGGAAGGCTCGGTCGGGCCGGGCGCCTGCGAGAACATGATGTCAGGCAAAGTTGTCGTTGAAGGGGACGCGAGCCAATACGCAGGTGCGACAGGTCATGGCGGCCTGCTCGTGGTGAAGGGAAATGCTGCGAGCCGGTGTGGGATTTCTATGAAGGGCATCAATGTAGTGGTGCACGGCAACATTGGCCACATGAGCGCATTCATGGCCCAATCGGGCACATTGGTTGTGTGCGGGGATGCGGGCGAGGCCTTGGGCGACAGTATCTACGAAGCACAGCTTTTCGTGCGCGGCTCAGTGGCATCCCTGGGCGCCGACTGCGTTGAGAAAGAGATGCGCCCAGAACATCATGCCAAGCTGTCGGAGTTGCTGCGCGAAGCCGAAAGCGATGCTGACCCCGCAGAGTTTCGCCGCTACGGCTCGGCCCGGACACTCTACAATTTCGATATCGACAACGCAGGAGCATACTGATGGACCAGACGCCCAGAACCCATCCGGTACAGCCCTGGACATTCGATGACTACACGAATTCATACATCCGGCGCGCCGCAGCGACAGGGATCTACGACATTCGCGGGGGCGGGTCGAAGCGCCGTCTGCCGCATTTCGATGATCTTTTGTTTCTTGGCGCGTCAATGTCACGTTACCCGCTCGAAGGGTATCGTGAAACCTGTGGCACTAGCGTGACCTTGGGAACGCGCTTTGCTGAAAATCCCATCGAGCTTGAAATTCCGATCACGATTGCCGGGATGAGTTTTGGGGCGCTTTCGGGGCAAGCCAAGGAGGCCCTGGGACGCGGGGCATCCGCGGCGGGCACCTCGACCACAACAGGCGATGGCGGGATGACGCCAGAGGAACGCGGCCACTCACGCAAGCTGGTCTATCAGTACCTGCCCTCTCGCTACGGCATGAACCCCGATGATCTGCGCAAGGCCGACGCGATTGAGATCGTGGTCGGCCAAGGTGCGAAACCAGGCGGCGGCGGGATGCTGCTGGGCCAAAAGATCAATGATCGCGTCGCCGAGATGCGCAACCTACCCACGGGTATTGATCAGCGGTCGGCGTGCCGCCACCCGGACTGGACGGGGCCGGATGATCTGGAAATCAAGATCCTTGAACTGCGCGAGATCACTGGTTGGAAAGTTCCAATCTTTATCAAAGTCGGCGGCGCCCGACCCTATTTTGACACCACGCTGGCCGTAAAGGCCGGCGCAGATGTGGTCGTGCTTGACGGGATGCAGGGCGGAACAGCGGCGACGCAAGACGTGTTTATCGAGCATGTTGGCCAACCCACACTTGCCTGCATTCGGCCCGCCGTCAAAGCGCTGCAGGACCTCGACATGCATCGCAAGGTGCAGCTTGTCATTTCCGGTGGCATTCGCACCGGCGCGGATGTCGCAAAGGCGCTGGCCCTCGGCGCCGACGCGGTTTCAATTGGGTCAGCCGCCCTGATCGCCTTGGGCGACAACGATCCTGCGCTGGAGGCGGAGTATCAAAAGCTTGGGACAACTGCCGGGGCCTATGACGATTGGCACGAAGGCAATGACCCGGCGGGCATTACAACGCAGGACCCGGCTTTGGCCGCGCGCCTTGATCCGATTGCCGCTGGTCGGCGATTGTCAAACTACCTCAAGGTCATGACGCTTGAAGCGCAGACAATTGCCCGCGCAAACGGCAAAAGCCATGTTTTGAACCTGGAACCAGAAGATCTTTGCGCGCTCACAATTGAAGCAGCGGCAATGGCAGGTGTACCGTTGGCCGGGACCGACTGGATACCGGGACAAAAGGGAGATTTCTGATGACTGATCTGGCAACTTGGGCCGCCGAGCGGGGCGTTAAATTCTTCCTGTGCAACTTCACGGATCTGTTTGGGGTGCAGCGCGCAAAACTGGTGCCAACCGAAGCCATCGCTGGGGCACAATCCGACGGGGCAGGTTTTGCAGGCTTTGCGGCCTGGCTCGACATGACACCTGCTCATCCCGACATGCTTGTCATGCCGGACGCGGGCAGCGCTATTCAGCTTCCTTGGAAACCCGAGCTTGCCTGGGTGGCGGGCGACCCCTGGATGGAGGGCGCACCGGTAGAACAAGCGCCGCGCGTCGTGCTGAAAAAGCTCGTCGAGCGCGCCGCCGACAAGGGATACATGATGAAGTCCGGGGTCGAGCCGGAATTCCATTTGATTGACGCAGATGGGTCCGACATTTCCGATGACCGCGATAGACAGGAAAAGCCCTGCTATGACCAATCCGCACTCATGCGGCGCTACGAGGTGATCGCGGAAATCTGTTCATCAATGATCGCTTTGGGCTGGGCCCCCTACCAGAACGACCACGAGGACGCGAACGGCCAGTTTGAGATCAATTGGGATTTCGGACCATGTTTACAAACCGCTGATCAGCACGCCTTTTTCAAATTCATGGTCAAGGAGATCGCCGAGAAGCACGGCTTCAGAGCGACGTTCATGCCAAAGCCGTTTTCCCACCTGACGGGCAACGGATGCCACGTGCACCATTCGCTTTGGACGGCCGATGGCGAGACTTGCGTCTTTGACGGCGAGGATGAGATGGGGCTTTCGGATGTCGCCTATCACTTCCTTGGGGGCCTGATGGAGCATGGTCAGGCGATGTGCGCGATCACAAACCCAACCGTGAACAGCTACAAACGTATCAACGCACCCGCGACGCTGTCTGGTGCCACGTGGTCACCGCAATCCGTGACTTACGGCGGGAACAACAGAACACATATGGTGCGCATTCCGGATGGTGGCCGGTTGGAGTTGCGGCTCGCGGACGGGGCATCAAACCCCTACCTGCTCCAGGCCGTTTTGCTTGCGTCAGGTCTCGACGGTATTGAACGTCAATTGGACCCGGGCAAGCGGCTCGATATCGATATGTACACGGAAGGCCACAAGGTACGCAGCGCAAAGAAACTGCCGCTAAACATGCTTGACGCTTTGCGGGCCTATGAAAAAGACAAACGTCTTGCACAGGTGTTGGGCGATGAGTTTTCCACGGCCTACACCAAACTTCGCGCAAACGAGTGGACACAGTACTGCCAGCACCTGACACAATGGGAGCGTGACACAACACTCGACTGCTGACTTGCGGAGGCTGAGAGACGTTCCGCTGTCGGGCCGCGTGGGATGGCGGTGCCGGACCGACGGATTGGCTGCAGCTCAACTGCTGAGCTTGCTCTCCAATCCGCCCAGCATCTGGAGGCATTTCTCCAGTTGATCCGTCGCTAGATATTCATCTGGTTTATGCGCTTGTTCGATGGAGCCCGGTCCACAAACCGCGACCGACATCCCCAAGGCACTGAATATGCCCGCCTCAGTTCCAAAAGAAACCACGTCCGAGGTGTTGGATCCGGTCAGCTCCATCAGGATATCGCGGGCCTCGTTCACGCTTGCCGGTTCCAGTCCCGCAACTTCGCCGATGATCTCGGTTTCGATGGTTGCTGAGGCGTCGACAGACTGCATCGCTGGCAGCAAGACGGACTGCACGTAGTCCTCAACCTCGGCCTTCACGAACACGAAATCACGTTCCTGTACGGGCCTGAATTCCCATTGGACTGATGCCGTCTCGGGAATGACATTGTGGATCGTTCCCCCAACCACGGAACCAGTGTTGATCGTTGTCCAAGGGGGATCAAAGCGGCTGTCAACGGGCGCGCGGGCCTTGAGTGTGTCACCCAGCTCCAGCAGACGAGAAACGTATCTGACCGCATACTCCACAGCGTTGACGCCCTGATCCGGCAGAGACCCATGGCCCGCACGTCCGCGGAAATGCGTGGTGTATTCGCAGCACCCTTTGTGCCCTTCGATCACACGCATCATCGTCGGTTCGCCGATAATCGCGAGCGCGGGGCGGATGTCGCGCGCATGCAACCATTGCGCCAGGGCCTGTGCCCCGATGCAGCCGGTTTCTTCATCATGGGTAAAGGCGAAGTGGACGGGTCTTTCGAGCGGGATTGCCGCGAAATCAGCCGCTTTGGCGATGGTCGCTGCGATAAACCCCTTCATATCGCAGGTCCCGCGCCCATAAAGCTTGCCGTCCCGTTCAATCATCTCGAACGGATCGTGGGACCAATCCTGATCGGCGACAGGCACGACATCAGAATGACCCGACAGCACGATGCCCCCCGGCACATCCGAGCCCAGCGTACCAAAGAGGTTGGCCTTGGTCCCGCAAGGGGCCGTTTGCACCTGCACCGCTGCGCCAACGTCCCGCAGGCGGCCTGCAAGATAGTCAATGATCTCCAGATTGCTTTCGCTCGAAATGCTGGGGTATGCGATCAGATCGCGCAATACCGCCTTTGTTGCGTCCAGCGTGGCCATTCGTTCAGTCTTTGACAAAGAGTTTGCGGTCCATCGAGCAGAGCGCCTCTGCAGGCCCCTCATCCTTGATCAGGATCGTCTCTGTGGTCTCAAGCCCCCAACTCTTCATCCATAGCGCAGGCATGAAATGGAACGTCAT
>JBCBOD010000101.1:0-14768 GCA_039821425.1 Pseudomonadota bacterium | reverse complement strand
GCGATCGAGGATGTCGGCCTGACGATGGGGCGCGATGTTTCTGTTGTCACACATGACGATGCCTTGTCTTACCTGCAAAACGGCGATGAAACCCCGATCTTCACCGCTGTCCGGTCTTCGGTACGTGAGGCGGGCCGGCATCTGGCCGAAATGCTGCTGCACGCGGTGGAAAACCCGCAAGCCGCCCCCCAACAAATGCTCTGGGACGCAGAATTGATTGTTGGCGCCTCTACCAGCGCCGCACCTTAGGAACATAAAGATGAACTTCAAACGCTCTGATTTTCCAGATGATTTTCTGTTTGGCGCTGCCACTGCCGCCTACCAGATCGAAGGGCATAAATTCGGCGGTGCTGGCCCCACGCATTGGGATACATTTGCCGCTGGCCCCGGCAATGTCGTCAGGGCCGAGGATGGCGCGACAGCCTGTGATCACTACCACCGATTTGGCGAGGATCTTGATCTGCTCAAGGACGCCGGCATGGACGCCTACCGGTTCTCGACCTCCTGGGCGCGTGTGATGCCCGATGGGCGGACGGTGAACCCCGAAGGTCTCGATTTTTATGACCGTCTTGTTGATGCGATGCTGGAACGCGGCCTGCGACCGTTCCAGACGCTCTATCACTGGGAGCTGCCATCGGCGCTCGCCGACCGCGGTGGCTGGATGAACCGCGACACCTGCATGGCTTTTGGCGATTTCACCGATGTGATCACCGACCGGATCGGTGACCGGGTCGAAAGCATCGCGACGATCAACGAACCCTGGTGCGTTTCTTACCTGTCGCATTTCCTCGGCCATCACGCACCGGGGCTGAAAGACATCCGCGCTACCGCCCGCGCCATGCACCACATCAACCTTGCCCATGGGATCGCGCTGGACCGGCTGCGCGCCAAAGGCATGATCAGCTGCGGCATCGTGCTGAACTTCGCGCATATTGAACCCGGTGATGACAGCCCTGCTGCCGCGTCGGCCGCAGCCACCGCTGACGCGATTGCGAACCGCTGGTTCATAGAGGCCATCACAAAAGGCACCTACCCTGCCGAAGCGCTGGAAGGTTTGGCGCCCCATATGCCGGATCACTGGCAGGATGATATGGGCCTGATCAGCCAGCCCATGGATTTCCTCGGTGTCAATTACTACACCCGCAACATCGTTGCCGCCGACGCCGATGGCGTCTGGCCGCATGTGGCCGCCACCGACGGCCCCGGCGACAAGACACAGATGGGGTGGGAGATTTTCCCAGATGGCCTCTTTGGTTTCCTGACCCGTCTGGCCCGCGACTATGTCGGTGACCTGCCAATCTATGTGACCGAAAACGGCATGGCCTGGGATGACAGCATCGAAAACGGCGCCGTCTACGACCCGGTCCGCACCAAATTCATGTCGGATCATGTCTTGGCCACCAAACGCGCCATTGCCGAGGGCGTGAATGCCAAAGGGTTCTTCTATTGGTCCCTGCTCGACAACTACGAATGGGCCTTTGGCTATGAAAAGCGTTTCGGGATGATCCACGTGGATTTTGAGACCTTGAAGCGCACGCCGAAAGCATCCTATCACGCGCTCGCAGCAGCGCTCGCGCAGTAGGGGCAGAAATGGGCCATCCGGACAACACATATGCGCTTGTCGCCGACATCGGCGGCACCAACACACGTGTGGCACTGGCCGACGGGCAGCGCATCCTCGATAAAACCATCCGCCGCTACAGCAACACGGATTTTCCGGGGCTGGAATCGGTCATTCGCCGCTACATCGAGGATGAAGGCGGGGTTGATACGATTGCCGCCTGTGTGGCTGTCGCTGGCCCCGTGCGCGATGGCAAGGCCACGATGACCAACCTTGACTGGGCCATCGACAAGGACACGCTGGCCCGCGCAACAGGGGCCGAAACGGTTGCAATCCTCAACGACCTGCAGGCGCAAGGGCACGCACTCGGCCATATCGATGCTGCCAACATCCGCACCATCCTCGACGGGCCGGAAACAAGCGCACATGCCGCCAAACTGGTCGTTGGCGTTGGTACAGGTTTCAACGCGGCCCCGGTCTACGAGTTGGAACAGGGCCGCGTGGTCACCCCCTCCGAAAGCGGTCACGCCAATCTGCCGATCCGCAACGAGATGGAGCTGCGCCTTTGCCAGTTCGTATCAACCGCGCATGGTTTCCCGGCGGTGGAGGACGTTCTGTCTGGCCGGGGGCTGGAACGTGTCTATGCCTTCCTTGGTCAGGAAGAAGGCGACATGCGCGAACGCGCCGCCAAGGATATCATGGCCGCCTGCGCCGAAGACGATGATCCCCGCGCCGCCGCCGCTGCACGGCTGTTCACGCGCATGCTTGGCACCGTTTGCGGGAACCTGTCACTCATCCAGCTGCCCTTCGGTGGGGTCTATCTGGTGGGTGGTGTGGCCCGCGCCTTTGCGCCCCATCTGGTGCAGTTCGGCTTTGGGGACGCCTTCCGTGACAAAGGCCGGTTTGCCGGGTTCATGGGCAACTTCGGTGTGCACGTGATCGAGGATGATTACGCCGCACTTACCGGCTCTGCTGCGCATCTGGTGGCCCTTGGCGGCGCCGAGGGCTGATCACGCATCGACCAGCCGTTTCTGCAGCTGGCTTTCCACAGTATGTGTCAGCGCCTTGAGTGAGAATGGCTTTGGCAGGAAAACCGCATCAGGTATCTGCGCCTCCCCATCATCAAAGGCATCCTCGGGGTAGCCGGAGACGAAAAGAACGCCTGTGCCTGGCCTGTCCTTGAGCGCCTGCCGCACCCATGTCGGGCCGTCAAGCCCCGGCATGATCACGTCAGAAACGAAAAGATCCACTTTCAAATCAGGGTCTTCAAGCAACTCAAGCGCCGATTCCGCGCAATCGGCTTTCAGCACGGTATACCCCCGCAGCCGCAACGCGCGCGAGGCAAAAGCCCGCACGGGCGCCTCATCCTCCACCAGCAGCACAACACCATCTGTCCGGGCATGGATGATATCTGGCGCCATCGGCGCCATCGGGATTGGCGCAACCGTGGTGTGCTGGTGCTGCGGGAACATCAGCGAAAAGGTCGTGCCCTTGCCCACTTCGCTTTCGGCAAAGATGAAACCACCGGTCTGCTTGACGATACCGTAAGCCGTCGACAGGCCCAGCCCCGTCCCCTCGCCGGTTGTTTTTGTTGTCCAGAATGGTTCAAAGATCTTCGGCAGCTTCTCGGGCGGAATGCCATGCCCCTCGTCAATCACCTTCACAACCACGTAATCACCGGGCGGCACGGTTGCCCGGCCATGCACAAACTCTTTCTCCAGCTTGCGGTTCTCGGTGACAACCTTGATTTCGCCAGCGCCGTCCATCGCGTCGCGTGCATTGACAACAAGGTTCATCAGAACCTGTTCCAGCTGCCGCTTGTCGGCCTTGATCTTTGCCAGCCCCGGATCATGATCGAGCGTCAGCCGCACCTTCTCACCCACAAGCCGGTTCAAGAGATGCGTCAGATCCGAGAGCGTATCGCGCAGATCCGTCGTTTCCATCCGCAGGTTCTGCTTGCGTGAAAAGGCCAGCAACTGGCCAACAAGGCTCGCTGCGCGGTTCGCGTTCTGATGGATCTGGATCAGATCGTTGTAGTTCTGATCATCCTCATCATGGTGCAGCAAAAGCAGGTCACAATGCCCGGAAATCGCCGTCAGCAGGTTGTTGAAATCATGCGCAACCCCACCGGCAAGCTGGCCAATCGCCTGCATCTTCTGGCTTTGCACGAACTGCGCTTCAAGTGTTTTCAGTTCAGTGACGTCATTCAGGACCGCAATCAGATGCGGATCCTCGTCATGGCCCAAGGCACTGCTCAGCGTGACCTGCACAAACGTATCTTCGCTTTCGCCGCGCCCCCGCAAGAACTGAGAGACATGACCAACCTTGCCTGCCAGTGCCTCTTGCAGCCAGTCGTTGATGGGGCGTCCAGGCCCATCGAGGACGTCGGCCAAACGCCGACCCTGTGTTGTCTCGATATGCAAAAGCTGGCGCGCCTCATGGGTTGACCCGATCAACTGCCCGTCATGCGCGATCTTCAGAAGTGGCACGGGAAGATCTTCGATCATCGCCCAGTCTGTGTCGATCGTCGGGGGCGGCTGCGCGATGTCCACGCCAGGCAAAACGCAAATCTGGCGCTGGCTTTCACGTGCCGAAAGCACAACAACAAGACAGCGTTCACTACCAGCAGATCCGCGGACCTCTTGCAGAGCACCCGATTGCACCGGCAAATCCACAAACACATCTGCCAGAGTCTTGGGCGCTTGACCCAGTAATCTGACAAGCGCCGGCGTCGCAAAGGTCACATGGTCATTATCGTCGACATGCACGATCGCAAGTTCGCCGGCAGATACCCCCGGCGCACCTGAGCGCGCGGCAAGGTCGGCGTCTTCCAGGGTCCAGAGATGGCAACCCTTCCCAATCTCGACGGCCTGCAACCGGAAGTGGCCCCGCCGGGTGACGATATCGTCGGCTGCAGCACCTTCGTTTCCAATACTCGCCAACAGATTGGCGAGAATCGCGTCCGGGTTCGCCAGCATCCTGCCAAAAATCTGGCTCAGCGGTTTGCCCGCGACCGCGCCAAACCTCTCGATTGCCCCCGCGTTCGCAAATGTCGCGCGGCCTTGCGGATCGGTGATGAGGGCTGGTTTGGTGTAAGCGGTGACAAGCCGCGCCGCCACCCCGCAAAGGCGCGCCTCTGCGCGCCACGCCGTCCAGTTCAGAACGACAATCAGGAAAGCGAGGCATGATAGGATCGCGCCGCAAAGCGCCAAAACAATCTTGAACTGGCCGGCAGGCAAAAGAAATGACAGGGCCACACAAGCAGCAGCCGCAAGAACGATCCGCGATGCGGGCGGGCGTTGGATCGGGGCGGATGCCGGGGGCATCTTGACCGTCTGATCGGCAGGCAAATCCATCCCCCTTCTTTGCACACAAGCTGACACTAAGGTCGGACCACTTAACCAATGATTAAGCACACTCTAGCCCATCGGAGCCTAACAATCACAGGTTGTTTTAAGCTCTGTGCAGAACTGTGAGAAAAAAGCCATCATGCGCGTCTGAGGGCAGCCAGCGCCGCGTCAAACCGATCCGCATTGTCGGAAGTTCAGCTTGGAAGGCAGCGATGCGGTCTTCGTTTTCCTGTGACAAGACCGAACAGGTCGCATAGGCCAAGATCCCGCCGGGACGCACAAGTGTTACCGCCTCCCGCAACACCTGATCCTGCAACCGGGCGTAGTGATCCAACGCATCAGGCGTCAATCGCCACTTTGCGTCAGGCGTGCGCCGCCAGGTCCCGCTCCCACTGCAGGGCGCATCGCAAAACACAACATCGAAGGGCCCGGCATCACGCAGTTTCACCGTTGGCAGACGGTCGATCTGCACCCCTGCCCGCGTCGCCCGCGACGGTATGTCCTGCATCCGCGCAGGCTCAATATCATGGGCGGTGACATGCACGCCCGGCAAGGCAGCAAAGGCCAGCGCCTTACCACCGCCCCCTGCGCAGTAATCGAGCACGCGCGCGCCCTCTCGCACGGGCACAGTCAGAACAGCATCCTGAGAGGCCGCATCCTGCAGCTCCACCATACCCGCCGCATAGGCCCGGGCATTCTTGATCCGGCGGGCGTTGCCGGTCACGCGCAGACTTCCGGGGACGGTCTGATGCGGTTCCGCGGGAATGTCATCGTCGGCAAGTGTTGCAAGGGCCGTCGCCACATCTGCCTTGACTGGGTTCACACGCAGAAAGACTGGCGCGCGGCGTTGCTGTGCTTCTGCCGCTGCAACGGCAGCCTCCCCCAGGCTCTGCTGCCAATCCGGCCAAAGCCATGCGGGCACGTCACTGGCTGCATCAAGTGACAACTCAAGCGGTGTCGTCAGCGCGTCCCGCTCTGCTGCGGTCAGCGCGGTCGGCGCATGCCCCTCACCAGAAAAGAGCGCATCCAGATCTGCACCGTCACGCTGGCACAGCCGCGCCATCAGATCACGCCCATCGCCATCACCCAGCGAACGGCGCGCGCGCAGAGCGTCAAAGACATGATCCCGCACGGCAGCGCGGTCTTTGGACCCCGCATAGCGGCTGCCCCGCGCCCAGGCCGTCAACGCCTTTTCTGCGGGCTGGCCCGCGATAATCTGGTCCAATATCGCAATCGCGGCCGCGACCCGCGCGCCGGGAGTCATCCCGCCCTACCCAATCCGGTAGTTCGGGCTTTCACGCGTGATCTGCACGTCATGCACATGGCTTTCCTTCAGCCCTGCCCCCGTGATCTTCACGAAGTTGCAGTTCTTGCGCATCTCATCAATCGTCGCACAGCCGGTGTAACCCATCGCCGCACGCAAACCGCCCACCAGCTGATGCACGACCGCATGGGCAGAGCCCTTGTAAGGGACCTGGCCCTCAATACCTTCCGGGACCAGTTTGTCGCTCGCAGCCTCTTTCTGGAAATACCGGTCGGCAGAGCCGCTGGCCATGGCGCCAAGGCTGCCCATCCCCCGGTAGGATTTGAACGAGCGGCCCTGATAGAGGATCACCTCACCGGGGCTTTCATCGGTTCCCGCGATCATGCTGCCCACCATCGCGCAGGACGCACCAGCGGCAATCGCCTTGGCAAAATCGCCCGAGAATTTGATGCCCCCGTCTGCAATCACCGGCACATCGCCAGCGGCGGCCGCCGTATCCATGATCGCCGTCAGCTGCGGCACACCAACACCGGCCACCATGCGGGTCGTACAGATGGAACCGGGGCCAATGCCCACTTTCACCGCGTCCGCACCCGCCGCGATCAAGGCCTTCGCGGCCTCGCCCGTGGCGATGTTACCCGCGACGATCTGCACCTCGTTCGACAAGGTTTTCACCCGCTCAACGGCCTTTGCGACGCCTTCGGAATGGCCGTGGGCCGTGTCGATGACCAGCATGTCAACGCCCGCATCCACCAGCGCCGCAGCACGCTCAAAACCCGCATCACCCACGCCCGTCGCGGCAGCCACGCGCAGACGGCCCAGATGGTCCTTGCACGCCATCGGGTTCAGCACCGCCTGTTCGCTGTCTTTCAGGGTCAGAAGGCCCGTCAGTTTGCCTTGATCATCGGTGATCAGCAGCTTTTCAATCCGTCGGGCCTGCATCAGCGAACGGGCCTCATCCAGATCGGCAGGCTCTGTCAGGATCGCAAGATCGTCCGATGTCATCATGACGCTAACCGGCGTGTCATCATCCTGCGCAAAACGCATATCACGGTTTGTGACGATCCCGACAACACGGTCATCTTCGCCAACAACCGGAAAACCGGTGATGCGGTAGCGTTCCATCAGCGCTTTGGCGTCGGCGAGGGTCTGATCAGGGCGCAGGGTCACAGGGTTATAAACTGTGCCGGACACAAAACGCTTCACTCGGCGGATTTCCTTGGCCTGGGCATCGATATCAAGGTTCTTGTGAACGACCCCGATACCACCGGCCTGCGCCATGGCAATCGCCATGCGGCCCTCAGTCACCGTGTCCATCGCGCTGGACAAAAGCGGGATGTTCATCGTGATGGATTGCGTGACCCGCGTAGTGGTGTCAGCCGTCGACGGCAGCACGGCCGAGGCCCCCGGCACCAGCAAAACATCATCAAAGGTGAGTGCCTCGCGAATCTCCATCATCCGTCTCCTGTCGGTGGGTGCGTTGGCACGTCCCTATTGCATGGATGGGGATGGGTGGGAAGGGGCTCTATCCTTGTTCCCAACTGCGATATGGGAAAACCGGATGGTTTTTCCCCTACTCGCTTTTGGGTTGGCCGCTAAGTTGCAGCAAAACAAGAAAGGACATGCATTGGTAAAACTTTTCTGCGTGCTTGTGGCGATTGTTGGCCTCGCTCAGATGGGTGGGAGCGCCCCTTCGCTTTATGACGGGGTTCGCCTTTGGCAAAGCGGCACTGCTGCAGAGGTAACTGTCATCGGGAAAGAAATTGACCGACCGACCAGACGAACAGGCATCCGTGCTGAAACTGTCAACGTGAACGGCACAGAAGTCAGAAGCCTGCGGACCTACTTCAATCACTACTTCCTGAATGTCAGCTATGTCCGCGACGGTGCTGCGGTCCAAGCACTGGCACCTGTTAGTTACAGCCAATTCCAAACTCAGCAAACTGGGGTCAGCATAACAGCGATGGTTCATCCGCTCGTCGAAACCTATGTCGACGCAAGTGCACGCAACACGCTGCTTTATGCGCTACATAGGATGGCGATCGGGCTTTTGATTTTGGTGGTGGGCCTCATTGCCTACCGGCTACCCGACGAGGGCTGACAAACACCACGTTTCAATTCTTTCAAAGGAGGTGCAAATGCGCGCCCTAAGCACACTTGTCCTTTTTGCCGGGCTCGCGCTGATCTTGTTTGCGCTCGGCACAGTCTTTCAGGTTTCGATTGACGCCAACGACCGCCGCGATGCAGCCGCCGGATCATTCCAGCAAGAGGTGGGCAGCCCTCTGCGCCTAGCTGTTTTCGGCGACGCAACGCGCGCGCAAGCATTCCGAGGTGCCCTTGCTGCGCGTGATACGAACGGCCTGATCAATCACGATGTCGCTGTGGAGAACCCAACAGACGCGGACGCCGTCGTCTTCTTGCTTGATGCCTGGCCCGACATAGCCAACGCGCCATGGCAGGACCGTTTTCAGTTTGACTACACAGTCATCCGCGACAGCGACGACGATAGCTTTTCCCTGTCGCTTGAAGATGAAAACCGCCCCTTGCTGCGCACATTCTACAATCTTGGCGCATATCCGGAGTGGGACGTGGACTGCTTTGCCGCGTTCTACATGCACCAGATCGGCGCAGGCCCCGGTGAGGGTTTCACGCCACCGGACGCATGCCCGCTTTAGCTTCGGGCAACGCAAGTTGACCATATGCTGTGCTCTCGCACACGTACCTCACCCCATGCCGCTCCGAATAATCATTATGACGGATATGGGCCTTCCTTTCGCGATGGCTGTGGATAGTCTCGGCTCAAGCATGCTGAGGCCCATTCTATGTCCGACGACCCCCTTGTCATTTTTACCCCCTCCGGCAAGCGCGGCCACTTCCCCGTGGGCACGCCCGTGCTGCAAGCCGCGCGCTCGCTTGGCGTGGACCTTGATAGTGTCTGCGGTGGCCGTGGGATCTGTTCGAAATGTCAGATCACGCCGTCCTATGGTGAATTTCCCAAACATGGGGTGACGGTCGCGGACGACGCACTCTCGGAGTGGAATGCGGTTGAACAACGCTATGACGACAAGCGCGGGCTGAAACCGGGGCGGCGGTTGGGCTGTCAGGCGACAATCCGGTCTGACATCGTCATCGACGTGCCCCCTGAAAGCCAGGTGCACAAACAGGTGGTGCGCAAACGGGCCGAGGCGCGGGACATCACCATCAACCCGACCACCCGTCTTTACTATGTCGAAGTGGCAGAGCCTGACATGCACGACCCTTCCGGCGATCTGGAACGGCTGCAAAAAGCCCTCACTGCCGATTGGGACCTGCCGCATCTGGAGGCTGATCTGGGCGTGCTTCAGACCCTGCAGACGGCCCTGCGCAAAGGCGAATGGAAGGTCACTGTGGCGGTGCACCTGGGCGATGCCGTCTTCAGCCCGCGCGTGATCCACGTCTGGCCCGGTTTTTACGAAGGCACGCTTTACGGTTTGGCCGTTGACCTCGGCTCCACCACAATCGCCGGGCATCTCTGCGATCTGCGCACGGGCGAGGTAATTGCCTCTTCCGGCATCATGAACCCGCAGATCCGCTTCGGCGAGGACCTGATGAGCCGGGTCAGCTATGGCATGATGAATGCCTCTGGCGCGCAGGAAATGACGACGGCGGTGCGCGAAGGCATGAATGCGCTCTTCGTGCAAATCGCAGCAGAAGCCGAGATTGACCGGGGGCTGATCGTTGATGCGGTCTTCGTCTGTAACCCGGTGATGCACCACCTGTTTCTGGGCATCGACCCTTATGAGCTTGGGCAAGCCCCCTTTGCACTGGCCACGTCAGAGGCGATTTCGCTGCGTGCGTCAGAACTGGAACTAAACCTGCACCCCGCCGCGCGGGTTTACCTGCTGCCTTGTATCGCGGGACATGTTGGGGCGGATGCCGCTGCGGTCGCACTTTCCGAAGCCCCCGACAAATCCGAAGACCTCGTGCTCGTGGTCGATGTGGGCACCAACGCTGAAATACTGCTGGGGAATACCGAGAAGGTGCTCGCCTGCTCCTCCCCCACCGGACCCGCTTTTGAAGGCGCGCAGATATCTTCCGGGCAGCGCGCCGCGCCCGGTGCCATCGAGCATGTCGAGATTGACCCGGTCACCAAGATCCCGCGCTTTCAGGTCATTGGCTGCGACCTCTGGTCTGATGAGGAAGGCTTCGCCGCCGCCATCGCAACGACAGGTGTGACTGGCATTTGCGGCTCGGGCATCATTGAAGTCATTGCTGAAATGCGCATGGCCGGTATCCTCGACGGGCCCGGGCTGATCGGATCAGCAGAACAGACAGGTTCGCCCAATTGCTTTGCGGACGGACGCACGAACTCATTCCTTCTCTACGATGGCACCGCCGATGGCGGGCCGCTGATCACGGTGACCAATACGGATATCCGGCAGATCCAGATGGCCAAGGCCGCGCTTTACTCCGGCGCGCGGCTCCTGATGGACAAATTCGGCGTGGACAAGGTGGATCGGGTCGTGCTCGCTGGTGCCTTTGGTGCCCATATCAGCCCCAAACACGCGATGGTGCTGGGCATGATCCCTGACGCACCGTTTGAAAAGGTGACAAGCGCGGGCAACGCCGCTGGCACCGGCGCGCGCATCGCGTTGATGGACCGGAATGCGCGGGCAGAGATCGAAGGCACCGTCAGCCGCATCCACAAGATCGAAACCGCGATCGAGCCGCGTTTTCAGGAGCATTTCGTCAATGCCTCTGCCATTCCAAACGCGGTCGAACCTTTCCCGATCCTCGAAAGCCTCGTCACCCTGCCACAGGTCAACCACAACACGGGCGGCGAACGCCAAGGGCGACGCAGACGGGCACGGTGACCCCTTGACGGCGACAAGGCCGCGCAGTACGCCCTAGCCCACGGCGCGGGTATGGTGAAAAGGTATCACGAAAGCTTCCCAAGCTTCAGTTACGGGTTCGATTCCCGTTACCCGCTCCAAAACTTTCCAAGTCTTTTGACTGCTAGTTCGGCCGGAATTTTTGGCGCATCTGCTGCAGGATGTTGCCGAGTGATGGCTCCATCTCGTCACTCAGCTCATCCTCAACGAAACGCAGACCGGACCCGCCGCACCTGATACATCCTTCGTGGGCCTTGCCATAGATTGCCGCACAGGCCGGACAGGCGATCTTGCCCTGAAACTCTTCGCACGTCCCGTCGTCATTGCCGTCATGTCCCATGACAGCCTCCTCGTACTCACCAACCTCTCATCCCCGGCACGCCTTGCAGGGCGCCCCTCCCCGGGGGGGGTTAGCGTAATGCGGGCAAAAAACGAGCGCCCGCGCACGCCGTTAGAGCGGGAATATAAAGATTGCTGCCCACCCGGCAAGTGCGATGGGAACACTCATCGGCAGCACGGGTTTCGCCATGACGTGCCAGGTGCTGTCATCAGAGCCAAGGCGCTTGCGGACTGGCACGATGATCAAGGCCGTCACAAAGAGCGCGACCACAAAGGCCCCCAGCGACCAAAGACGTTCATCCGCCTGCACGAAAAGCGCGAGCCCGGTCATCAGTTTCACCGCGCCCGCACCGAAGCCCGCAAAAGCGAAGAGCAGCAGACCGATGCCAAAGACAACCGCCGCCTGCACCAACGGCCAGATCACCGCGCTGCGATCTTCCGCCATCACAGCCACCACGGCAAAGAGTAGGAAAGGCAGAAGCGTCAGCCAGTTCGGGATCTTGCCAGTCTTCAACTCCAACAGCACCGCGGCCAGAAGGATCGCGGCCATCACGTAAAGGGCGTAAAGGGTCATCACTTGGTCCTGCATCCGTTTTCGGGACTATGGCAAAGCCTGCGCGCGTTTACACCCCGTGGCTTTGCAGAAACCCGACAAGCGACGCGGTTGAGGCATCTTTGCCATCCGCAGTTTCCGCCCCTTCGACAATGGGTTGCAGGGCCGTGGCCAGTTCCTTGCCCAGCTCTACCCCCCATTGATCGTAGGAATTGATGCCAAGGATCACGCCTTCCACAAAGACCCGGTGTTCATAAAGCGCGATGATCTGGCCCAGCACCTCTGGCGTCAGCTGCGGGTAGGCGATGGTGACAGAGGGGCGGTTGCCGGTAAAGACGCGGTGGCGCGCCTGGCGTTCCAGTTCAGCCCCTTCGAATTTGTCCGCAACCTTGCCCCGTGCCTCATCCAGATCGCGGCCGCGCATCAGCGCCTCGGACTGCGCCAGACAGTTGGCCACTAGGAGTTGGTGTTGATGGTGCAGATCATCCTCATGCCCGCGGGCCGCAACGAGAAACTCGCAAGGGATCACGCGGGTGCCTTGGTGGATCAGTTGGTAGAACGCGTGCTGCCCGTTGGTCCCCGGCTCCCCCCAGACAACCGGGCCGCTGTTGACGGTCAGGTCAGAGCCGTCCATCGCCACGCCCTTGCCGTTACTTTCCATCTCCAGCTGTTGAAGATAGGCCGGTAAGCGATTGAGAAGATTGTCATATGGCAATACAGCGCGCGTCGCATGTCCACAAATCTGGTTGTGCCAGATGCCGACCAGGGCCAGCATCACCGGCAGGTTCTCCAGCGGCGCTGCTGACTGAAAATGCCTGTCCATCGCCTGCCCGCCGCGCAGGAACGCGCGGAACGCATCAGGCCCGATGGCAATCATCAGCGACAGCCCAATCGGCCCCCACATCGAGTAACGCCCGCCGACCCAATCGGCGAAGCCAAAGACGCGGGACGGGTCGATGCCGAAATCCGCGGTCTTGTCCGCGGCGGTGGACAGGGCCGCAAACTGCGCGCCTACGTCCGACACCGCCTCACCCATCCACGCATGCGCGGTGCGCGCGTTCGTCATTGTCTCGATGGTCGTGAAGGTCTTGGAGGCGACGATCACCAGCGTCGTCGTCGGATCGCATTGGCGCAGCACAGCGGCGACATCGGCCGGGTCCACGTTAGACACGAAATGGCAGCGCGGCCCGTCGTGGTAAGGGGCCAGCGCCTGTGCCGCCATCGCTGGGCCGAGGTCAGACCCACCAATTCCGATATTGACGACATCAGTGATCTTGCCGCCCTGCCCCCGGTACGTCCCATCCCGCACGTCGCTGGCAAAGGCCGCCATGCGGGCGAGCGTCTCTAGCACCTCTGGCATTACGTCCTGCCCGTCGACCATCACCGGCCCGCCATCCAGATTGCGCAGTGCTGTATGAAGCACTGCGCGCCCTTCGGTTTCGTTGATGGCCTGGCCACTGAACATCGCATCACGCTTGGCGGCAACACCGGCGTCATCAAGCAGTCTCAGCAGCAGCGCGCGACCCTCTTCGTCAATGTTCGTCTTGGCGTAATCAAGGCGCATGTCGCCCATTTGCGTTGTAAACCCATCGGCCCGCGCAGGTGACATCAGGGTTTCGAATCGGCGGTCCTTGACGGTGGCATGGTGTTTTTTCAGTGCATCCCACATGGCTTAACTCTCCGCCCAGTGAACTGTGGTGCCTGGCAGGATGGCTGCGACCGGCGCCTCTTCCGGCGGCAGGTTGCGCGCCTTCTCCAGTGCGGCACGCTTTTCCGCGCCCACGATCACCAGATGCCGGCTCATCGCGGATTTCAGAACCTTGGCGGACAGGGTGATGCGCGGTTCCGACGCGCCGGGTGCGCGCATCGCGACAAGGCGGTCGTCCCCGTGCAAGGCATGATCAAGCTGATCCGCACCCGGGAAAATGCTGGCGGTATGCATGTCCGCGCCCATCCCCAATAACATGACAGAGATCGGCAGTTCCGGTGACAGCGCCTCGGCCAGTTCAGGCAGCTTTTCCTCTGGCGTCTCAGCCTCTGCGTAGAGCGGAACATACACAGCCTCTGCCGCACTGTTGGTCAGCAGGCGCTGTTTCAAGAGCCGCGTATTCGACCGGTCAGAGGTTTCCGGCACCCAGCGTTCGTCAGTCAGCATCACATGCACGCGCGCCCAATCAAGATCGACGGCGCACAGGCTGTCAAAGATCGGGCCGGGCGTGGTGCCGCCAGGTACGGCGAACGACGCATGCTCATGCACCAGCAGGCAGTTCTTCAACTCACTGGCCAGCGTATCGGCCAGATCCATCATCATCATTTCAGCGTCTGGATACTCGACGAGTTTCATCGCACTGGCCCTTTCGTTGTGTGTTTGCGTCTGTACGCCCTGTGTACAGCTTGTGTACGGGTTGTGACCGCTTGGATCAGCCCTTGATGTCGCGCCATCTGCGTCCGTCGCGGTGCATCAGCATTACCGCATCTTCCGGCCCGGCGGTGCCCGCATCATAGAGCTTTGGCACATCATTGCGCGCCTCCCACCCGTCGATCAACGGATCGGTCCAGCGCCACGCGGCCTCCACCTCATCCCCGCGCATGAACAGCGTCTGATTGCCGCGGATCACGTCCATGATCAGGCGTTCGTAGGCATCGGTCACGTCCTCCGCATCATCCCCCAGCGCGTCGGCAAATGTCATATCAAGCGGCACGTCTATCAGGCGCATCCCGCCCGGCCCCGGTTCCTTGATCGTCACCTGCAGGTCCATGCCTTCGTTCGGTTGCAGCTGGATCGACAGGATATTGCGATGGCGCGCCTCGTCGCCCTCAAAGATGGAAT
>JBCBOD010000135.1:0-9598 GCA_039821425.1 Pseudomonadota bacterium | reverse complement strand
GCGGAAAGAACAAGGAGGATCAGAATTGCGCCAGCGGTCAGCCAGAACGCGGCGTCAAGAGAAGCGGTTTCCATCAGGGACCTTCAAAAACATCTGCTCTGGTTATGGTGTCTTGCGCGGCCTGCTTCAAGTCTTGGCCAGCGGATGATGGGTCAGCACCAGCTCTTTGAGCCGTTCATCCAACACATGGGTGTAGATTTCCGTGGTTCCCACATCGGCATGGCCTAACAGTGTCTGGATGGATCGCAAATCAGCACCGCCCGCCAGCAAATGCGTCGCAAAGGCATGGCGGAGGGTGTGTGGCGTAACTTTGGCGGGCGAAATGCCTGCTGCGACGGCGAGTTCCTTGATCAACCCAAAGAACCTGTGCCGGGTCAGATGCCCCGTTTTGCCGCGTGAGGGGAACAGGAATGGCGAGGCAGGTTTGCCCTGTTTGCGCGCCGCATCTTCATCGGCATCGCGGGCCGCAAGGTAGGTGCCTAACGCCTCACGCGCCGGGGGGGAGAGTGGCACCATCCGCTCCTTGCCACCCTTGCCCTTCACCAGCAGCATCCGCGGGTCACCGCGGGCGGCAGAGACGGGCAGGCTGACAAGCTCGGTCACGCGCATGCCCGTCGCATAGAGCAGTTCCATCATGCAGATCTTGCGCAAGGCATCGCGCGACGCGCTTCGGGCGGCGCCAAGCAGCGCGTCAACCTCCTCGATGCTTAAGGTTTTTGGCAGGCGTTTGGCCCGGCCCGGCCCCTTGATCTGAATGGCGGGGTTGTCTGTGCGCCAGCCTTCTTCAAATGCGAAACGGTAGAGCTGCTTGATCGCAGAGAGACGCCGAGCGCGGGTGGATTTGGCCAGACCCTCAGCCTCGCAAGCGATCAGGTAGCTTTCAACGTCTTCGCGAGCGGCATCCCCAAAATGCATCTTCCGATTTGCCAGCCAGCCCGAAAAGTCCTGTAAGTCCCGGGCATAAGCAAGCTGGGTGTTGGTCGCTGCATCAAGTTCGGCCGCCTGCGCCTCCAGAAATGCTTGTATCCAGTGAAGCATCGGTTGATCGGCCGCGCTCATGCGCCCCGATCCAGGATCATCAACTGCAACGCAGCGCGGCGCGCGGTGTCTTCGAGGCCGACGGCACGGAATACCCGGAGCGCATCTGTCACCGAACGCAAGTCGCCGTCCGCGCCCGCATCAAACAGCGCAATTGCGCGCAACAGCACCTCACCCAACTTGCCCGCATCAATCAGGCTCTGCAGTTCTGGCGGGGGTGGTGTGCTGTCAAAAGCAGCCTGAATGGCCTGCGCCTCGGGTGAGTTAGCAGGCAATTCATGCGGTTGGCCCCGCGCGATGGCGATCAGGAACGGGTCTGCGTTGCCGCCGTCAACGGCCGCAAGCGCCACGCTTTCATACACGGGAGAGAGGAGGCCAATACGGAACGCAAGATCAGCGGCGCCTTCCGTCAGCGACAAATCCTGCAGGTCCGCACCATAGAGCTTTGCAAATTGGATTTCGGCGCGGGCAGTCTCCATCGCATTCCAGGCACGAGGCAGCGTTTCGGCAACCACTACGACGTCTCCGGCGGCCATGGCCGCGTCAAAACTCTGAATTGCGGCCGCCCGATCCCAGATCCCGCCGGAGGCAGCGGGCGCACGGGCCGTGTATTGCTTGAGCAGGACGTTTTCAGACACCGCGCCATGCCGCGCGAGCCGTTCTGCCGCCTCCAGTTGGGATTTCCAGGCGACCGTGCTGCGCAGGTCTGCGTGCGAGAATGCGATTGGCAGTGTCGCTGTGATCAGGGGTTCGCCAATGGCTTCGTGCATGCGAAAGGTGAGGGGGCTAACGCGATCGGGTCTGGGTAAAGCTGGCTCGCCCTCGAACAACTCCGGATCCAGAAAGCGCGATAACAGCGCCTCTTCCGCCGGGGTGATGTCGCCCAAAACGCGGTGGGTATTCAGCGACAGGACGGCGGTCGCCCAGTCACCGCTGCGCGCAAGACAAAAGATGCGGGCAGAAACTGTCGGGGCAATGCCGGGGGTGTCTTGCATCGCGTCGCAAGCGTAGTCCTCTGTCCCTGTCAGCAGGGCCACGTCGAACCACCGGCGGAAAAGCGGTGCGGTATCAGGGTCGGCGCGTTCAATCAGGGATTGCGCGGGTTCGATCAGCCCCATGTCCAGCAGCTTGTCGATGCGGGCAAGAAACAGTGTGCCTTCGGTGGTTGCGCCAATGGGCGGGGCAGCCTCGGCCAGCATCAACTGGCGCAAAAGGTCCTGCATGGCGGGCAGGCTGTCGACGCGCTCGGCCTTGACCAGATCAACCAACACGGCCTCTTCACTCGCTGACCAGAGCGTGCGGGGCAGGCCGGTGACCTGTGGGGGCAAAAGGCCGATGGGATCCTTGGAGGGTCGCCCCAGCTCTGTCACCGTCACATCAGGTGACGTGGCGCTTTCTGTGACAGGCGCCTCACCCACCGGCGGTAACTCAACACTGCGCGATAGCCATTCGATGGCAGAAAGCGGTTCATCTGACGCAGGGATTTCCTGCGCGGTCAGGGGGCCAGCCGCGAAAACCGCCAGAAAGGCGGCGAGAATGCTATTCGGTCTGCAGCGTAACAGGGCGTGTCACCTCTGTTGTTGGGGCGGCAAAATCAGCCGGAAAGAACAGGGGACCGATGTAGGCGTAGGCGATCAGCCCGATCCCGGCGATCACGATCAGAAAAAACAGCGCTTTGATGACCCGCCACATTGCCTGTCCTTGTCATTGTCTGTCTCGATATGTGGGTTTTGTCCCACGTGTTGAAGGGATTATAACTGGCCTTTCGCGCAAGATCACGGCACATATTCATTAATTTTTGCGTTCGGCCTATGCGTGCCGACAAAAGGGGGCATTTTTTGGCAGCGCAGACACCGCAATATCAGCTCAAAAGCACTGTCGTGATGGTCGGCATGATGGGCTCTGGCAAGACCGCGATTGGGCGCGCCTTGGCTGCCGCGCTTGACGTGCCTTTTGTTGACAGCGACGCGGCGATTGAAGAAGCAGCGGCGCTGACCATCGCCGAGATATTCGAACGGGATGGAGAGCCGTTTTTCCGCAAACGCGAGACTGAGGTTCTGCGTCGCCTTCTGTCTGGCCCGCCGGGCATCGTGTCGACCGGGGGCGGGGCGTTTTTGGCTGCCCAGAACCGGGACGCGATTGCGCAGATGGGTGTGGCGGTCTGGTTGGATGCTGATCTTGCGACGCTTTGGGAACGTGTCCGGCACAAGGACACACGCCCCCTGCTGCGCACGGATGACCCGAAGGCCACACTCACCAACATCTTCGAACAGCGCACCCCGATCTACGCGCTTGCCGGAGTGCGCGTACCAATTGATCCGCTGGCGAGCATCGCTGATACAACCGAACGGGTCCTGAGCGCGCTCGCGCAACGCGACGATATTCTGGAGGTCCGCCGATGATGGAAACCGTGCATGTCAATCTGCCAGGGCGCGCCTATGACATTCTGATAGGACCGGGTGTTCTGGCCGAGGCTGGCGCGCACATCGCCTCTATGGGCGGGCGCCGTCATGTTTGCATTCTGACCGATGAAACCGTCGCCGCGTTGCATCTGAGCGCGTTGCAAGAGGCGTTATCGGCGGCGTGCCTGACGTCAGAGGCCTTGGCCTTGCCACCCGGTGAAGCCACCAAATGCTGGGCAGAGCTGGAACGGTCGGTCGAATGGTTGTTGTCACAGAAAGTGGAGCGGGGCGATACCGTCATCGCCTTTGGCGGCGGTGTGATCGGTGATCTGGCCGGGTTCGCAGCGGCGATCTTGCGACGCGGCGTGCGGTTTGTGCAGATCCCGACCTCGCTGCTTGCGCAAGTGGACAGTTCCGTGGGCGGCAAGACCGGGATCAATTCGCCCGCTGGCAAGAACCTGATTGGGGCTTTTCACCAGCCGAGCCTTGTTCTGGCTGACACGGCGCTCTTGGGCACGCTGACCCCGCGCGACTTCTTGGCCGGCTACGGCGAAGTTGTGAAATACGGACTTCTCGGAGATGCCCAATTCTTTGAATGGTTGGAGGCGCAGGGCCCAGCACTGGCTGCGGGCGATATGGCCGCGCGGGTGCGGGCGGTGACCCGGTCCTGCCAGATGAAGGCGGATATCGTGCAGCGGGACGAGACTGAACAGGGCGACCGCGCGCTTTTGAACCTCGGGCACACCTTTTGCCACGCGCTGGAGGCGGCGACCGGCTATTCCGATCGCTTACTGCATGGCGAAGGGGTGGCGATCGGCTGCGCTCTGGCGTTTGAGCTGTCATCGCGTTTAGGCCTTTGCAGTCAGGAAGAGCCCAGTCGCGTGCGGGCGCATCTGCGCGAGATGGGGATGAATGTCGATATCGCCGATATCCCCGGTGATCTGCCGGATGCAGCGGGGCTGCTGGACCTGATGGGGCAGGACAAGAAGGTTGTGGATGGCAAGCTGCGTTTCATTCTTGCGCGCGGGATTGGCAAGGCGTTCATCACGTCCGATGTTCCCGCTGATGCAGTTCTTGGCGTATTGGAAGATGCCCTGCAGACCGCTTAGCCGTTATGCCTGCGAATGACCATGGCGGTCTTGTCCTCGCTGCTGAAACCTGCCGCCTCGTAGAAACCCCGCGCACCGCGTTTTTTGCCGGTCATCAGCATGACCTTGAAGCAGTCCGAGGCCCATGCCGCGGCGATGGCATGCTGCATCAGACGCTTGCCAATCCCGCGCTTGCGGTGGCTTTTTGCGGAGATCACGTTTTCGATCAGCGCATAGGGCCGCGCATCCCAGGTGACGTTGGGCAGCACATGAAGCGTGAGCATAGCAACGACCCGCCCCTTATCCAAAGCCCCGAAGACCCGCGTGCCCGGATGCGCCAGTACACTGGCGAAACCTGCGCGATCATTGGTCTTGGGTCCGAAGGTCAACTCGTTATAGAGGCGCAAGGCGTCATCGGTGTCGGCTGCCGTAAGTGGGCGGAGGATGATCTGATCCGTCATTCCCGATCTTGATCGTCACCGGCATCCAGCGGGATGCCATGTTTCTTGGCGAACCGCAGAAAGAGCGGGATTTCGATCAGGGCGTAGGTCACGACGGTGAACATGACCCAGCCGACTTCGGTGAAAAGTAAATTGAACCGCACCCCGGTGCCTGAAAACAATCCGCCAACCGTCAGCAACGCCAGCAGCATCAGCCCCAGATCAAGCGCCATTAATCGGTTGATGGTTTTCTTCTCCAACGTCGGGAAAATGCCGAAGTAGGCGACACCAAGAATGGCACCGACGATGATCAGCACTTGTCCTTCGGGTGAGACATCCATTGCGGATTAGAACGGGATCTCGTCATCCATATCGCCGCCGCCCGCAGGGGCAGGGGAGCCACCCCCGCCGCCATAGCTGCTGGAGCCGCCGCCGTAGTTACTGCCGCCGCCGCCGTAGCCGCCGCCACCGCCGCCCTGGTTGTCACCGCGACCGTCAAGCATAGTAAGAGTGCTGGTGTAGGGACGCAGGACCACTTCGGTCGAATAGCGATCCTGACCGTTCTGGTCCTGCCATTTGCGGGTTTCGAGCTGGCCCTCAATATAGACCTTGGAGCCTTTGCGCAGATATTGCTCTGCCACCCGGGCAAGCGGTTCGGAAAAGATCGCCACTGAGTGCCATTCGGTTTTTTCACGGCGCTCACCTGTGTTGCGGTCTTTCCAGTTTTCAGAGGTCGCGATGCGCAGATTGCAGACCTTGCCACCGTTCTGAAAGGTGCGCACCTCAGGGTCTGCACCCAGATTGCCGATAAGAATGACTTTGTTCACTGACCCGGCCATAACGGCACCCCCTCACGATTCTTGGTTTCACACTTATTAACCACTCCCGGCATCGGCCAACAAGGTTAACAAGTCGTTGATGCCGGGAGGTGGGTTACTCTGCCGCGATCTGGATCACGGGCTCCATATCAGCGAGTTGGTCGTCCGACAGATGGCATTTGATCTGATGACCATCAGAAAGCTGGCGCACGGGCGGCACCTCTTTTTCGCAAAGCCCGCCATCCACCTGGGATTTCCAGCGACACCGGGTCTGGAATGGACAACCGCTGGGTGGGTTCATTGCCGACGGAATGTCGCCCTCCAGCACGATGTGCTTCTTTTCCACCTTCGTGTCTGCGATTGGCACGGCGGACAGCAGCGCCTCGGTATAGGGGTGATAGGGCGGGGCAAAGACCTGATCGGTGCTGCCAAGTTCCACCACATGCCCCAGGTACATCACCATCACGCGGTCCGACAGATAGCGGACAATGGAAAGGTCATGGCTGATGAACAGAAGTGTTGTCTTCTGTTCGCGCTGGATTTCCATCAACAGATCTGTGACCGCAGCCTGAACCGACACATCCAAGGCCGAAACCGGTTCATCCGCCACGACGATGCGCGCATCCCCGGCAAAGGCGCGCGCGATGCCGACCCGCTGTTTCTGACCACCCGACAGCTGACGCGGCATGCGGTCGGCAAAGGCGCGTGGCAATTTCACCAGATCAAGAAGGCGCAGCATGCGATCACGGCGGTCAGCGTCATTCTCACCAATCCCGAAAATCTCCAGCGCGCGCATGATCTGCCGCCCGACCGTCATGGACGGGTTCAGCGTGTCAAACGGGTTCTGGAACACCATCTGCACGTCAGAAACGGTCTTGGTGTCCCGGTCTTCAATCGCGGTGTAGCCGATAGATTTGTTGTCGAGCAGAATCTGCCCTTCGGTGGCCGTTTCCAGCCCCATCAGCACCTTGGCGAAGGTCGATTTGCCGCAGCCGGACTCACCCACGATGGCAAGCGTTTCGCTCTCTCGTGCCTCGAAGCTCAGCGTTTCGTTTGCCTTTACGACCTTCTTGTCGCCGCCACCAAAGAGCGCGTTGGCCGCCACCTCATAATATTTCTTGAGGTTGTCCATCTTCAGAACGACGGGGCCCGGCTCCGGTTTTTCGGTCTGTGCGCCAACAGTGATCGGTGCGTTCCAGTCAATCTCTTTGAACTTCAGGCAGCGTGTCTGATGCCGGTCATTGCCTGGTACGGCCTCCATCGGGATGAAACCGGCGTCACAACGCCCAGCCTCGAAGTAGTCACACCGTGGGCCAAAGTTGCACCCCTGTGGGCGTTCATGCGGCAGGGGGAAGTTGCCCGGGATTGCCACCAGCGGTCGGCTGTTCTTGTCCGCACCCGGCAGCGGGATCGACCGGAACAGGGCCTGTGTATAGGGGTGCTGCATCTCGTCAAAGACGTCTTCGATGCTGCCACGCTCTACCGCTTCGCCGGAATACATCACGCAGATGCGGTCACAGGTTTCCAGCACAAGGCCAAGGTTGTGGCTGATGAACAGCATCGAGGTGCCGTATTTCTTGCCGAGGTCCTTGACCAGTTCGACGACCGCAGCTTCCACCGTCACATCCAATGCGGTCGTCGGCTCATCAAGGATCAGAAGTGACGGTTTGGACATCAGCGCCATCGCAATCACGATCCGCTGCTGCTGACCACCCGAAAGCTGGTGTGGATAGCTTTTTAGCATCCGCTCCGGGTCAGGCAGTTTCACGTCCGTCACCACTTCCAGCGCGCGCTGATAAGCTTCCTTTTCGCCCACACCCTCGTGGATCATCGGTACTTCCATCAGCTGCTTGCCGATGCGCATGGCGGGGTTCAGCGACGCCATGGGCTCCTGATAGATCATGGCGATCTCGGACCCGCGAATGTCGCGCAACCGTTCGGGCGACATCTCGCACAGGTCTTCACCTTTGAACTTGATAGAGCCGCCCACGATACGCCCGTTGACGCCAAGGTCCTGCATGACGCCCAAGGCAACGGTGGATTTGCCGCAACCGGATTCGCCGACAAGGCCCAAAGCCTCCCCCGGCATCACGTTGGCGGAAAAATCCATCACCGCTGGGATCTCGCGCAGGCGGGTGAAGAAGGAAATCGAAAGCTTGTCGATCTCAAGGATAGGTTGGTCAGTCATGGATCAGTCCTTCAAGCTTTCTTCACGCAGGCCATCGGCCAGCAGGTTGAGACCCAGAACAAGGCTGAGCAACGCCACAGCAGGTGGCAGGGCAGGGTGGGCAAAGATCAGGAGGAGCTTGCGCCCTTCATTGATCGTTGACCCCCAGTCAGGGCTTTCCGAAGACAGACCCAGACCGAAGAAACCCAAGGTCCCCAGAAGGATGGTTGTGTAGCCTATCCGCAGGCAGAAATCGACGATCAGCGGCCCACGTGCATTGGGCAGGATCTCCCACAGCATGATGTACCATGCGCCTTCGCCACGTGTCTGGGCGGCAGCCACATAATCCCGCGTGCGCAGGTCCAGTGTCAGGCCGCGCACGATACGGAAGACGGTCGGTGCGTTGACGAAAACGACCGAGACAAAGACCACGAGGATCGTGATATCGAAAAGGTCAAACCATGCTGGCAGGAAGTCGATGACTGTCCCAGGCTGGTTGATCACAGACAGGTAGAGCCAGCCAAGCACACCCAGCACCGGTATCAGGATCATGTTCCGTTTCTTCGGCTGCGTGTAATAGCGCGAGTTCAACAGCACCCCGAAGAAGATTAACGGGAAGATGAACAGGAACGCGGCCATATAGGACGGAATACCCGTCAGCACGATCTCTGGCGTCACAAGCAGATAGAACAGCAGGATGACAGGGAAGGCGAGGATCAGGTTGGCAATGAACGACAGCACTGTATCCAGCTTGCCGCCGTAAAACCCGGCCGGCAGACCGAGCGTGATCCCAACCATGAAGGCAAAGATCGTGGCCAGTGGAGCGATGGAGATCACAAATACTGATCCCGCTACCATGCGGCTGAAGATATCACGAGCGAGGTTGTCGCCACCCAAGAGGTAATGCGGAATGGCCCCCTCTGACCCTTCTGGCATCGGCACCCCGGGTACCTTGTTCTTCAACCCGGAAACCTGTGTCAGATAATCATGGGTCGCGATCATGTCGAAAGCGCCAAAGAACAGCGCCGTAAAGACCCAGAACATCACAAGGCCAAAGCCGATCATCCCGATCATGCTATCGAAGAGCTTGCCATAAAGGCCCAGCTTGCGCTTGTAGATGATTGAGGCCGTGAAAAGCGCGATCAGCGCGATCCACACGGGCAGGAACCGTTTCGACATTTCACCAATGATGCCCGCACTGCCATAGGGCATTACTTGCGGCACCACGAGATAGCAGAGCACCACGAACAAGGTGGCGAGGAAAAGATACTTCACCGCCTTTTCCGCCAGGCCCAATGGCCCGCCGCGGGCTTGCAGGGTGCCGTCAGGATTGGCTTGCAGTGTGACGGCAGGGGCAAAGAACCCCAGCACCATTTGCGCGAGAATAGCCACGAAAAGAAGGGCAACAAGGATCGTCAACACGGGGTTGAGGGTTGCGCCAAGACTGCCTGTCCAGGTCAGAGCTTCCATTGTCTGATCCCCCTTAAGAAATACGAATGCGTGGGTTCAGGAAGACATAGCCGATGTCGGATATCAGCTGCGTCACCAGGACCACGAAGACGGAAACGATGGAAACACCCAGCAGAAGCTCGATGTCGTTATTGCCGGCGGCCTGCACCAGCACCCAGCCAAAGCCCTTGTAGTT
>JBCBOD010000177.1:0-4918 GCA_039821425.1 Pseudomonadota bacterium | reverse complement strand
CGGCACTGGCAATCCCGCCCATGTCACGCGCGAAGCACAAGACGCCCTGCGCAGCGCCGCCTTGATCCTCGTTCCCCGCAAAGGCCCCGATAAATCCGATCTTGCCGAGTTGCGCCACCAGATCATCGCGGAGGCCGGCGCCACCGCCCCAATCGTCGCGTTCGACTACCCCGAACGCGACCCCGCCCTTCCCTATCTTGAGCGTGTCGAGGCCTGGCACGATGAGATCGCCCATCGTTGGACCACGGCCATCGCAAAGGCTCCGAAAGGCTCTATTGCACTGCTCGTTTGGGGCGATCCGTCACTTTACGACAGCACCCTTCGCATCGCCCGCCGCCTGAACCCCAAGCCCACCATCCGCATGATCCCTGGCATCACGTCGCTTCAGGTCCTGACCGCAGCCCACGCCATCCCGTTCAATACGCTCGGCGGGGCGGTGACAGTCTCAACCGGGCGGCGGTTGCGGGAGGAAGGCTGGCCAGACGGCGCTGAGACCATGGTGGTCCTGCTGGATGGGGACTGCAGTTTTCAGACCCTGCCCGGCGACCAGTTCGATATCTGGTGGGGCGCGTTTCTAGGCATGCCAGAGCAGGTGTTGTGCGCGGGGCGGCTGGCAGATGTATCAGACCGTATCGTTGCCCTGAGAACTGAAGCGCGCGCGGATCATGGATGGATCATGGACACGTACCTGCTGCGGCACCGGTCGAACTGAAACGTGAGCTTGGCGCACCCGAGAGGATTCGAACCTCTGGCCTCTGCCTTCGGAGGGCAGCGCTCTATCCAGCTGAGCTACGGGTGCGTGCTGCTCGTATAGCGACGGGTGTGTGCCCCCGCAAGGGCGGTTTGCCTAGCCGAAAAGCTCGTGGCACAGCTCCAGCGCGTCGACCAGCACATCAACCTCGTCGGTGGTGTTGTAAAGGCCAAAGGACGCCCGGCAGGTGGCGCTGACGCCCAGGTGATCCATCAGCGGTCCGGCGCAATGGTGGCCTGCGCGCACCGCGACCCCCTTCTTGTCGAGCACGGTCGAGATGTCATGGGCATGCGCCGCGCCGTCCAGCGTAAACGAAAAAATCGCGGCCTTCGTTGCCGAAGTCCCCTGCACGTTCAACCAGTTCAAGCCATCCAGGCGCGTGCGGGCGTAGTCGCGCAAGGTTTCCTCATGTGCCGCGATGTCGTCCATCCCCAGCGCCATCATGTAGTCAAGCGCTGCCCCCAGGCCGATTTGCTGAACGATCCCGGGCGTTCCCGCCTCGAACTTCATGGGCGGGTCGGCATAGGTGATCTCGTCCTTATGCACCTCACGGATCATGTCGCCGCCGCCGATGAACGGGCGCATCTCGGCCATCCGATCCTGGCGAATGTAGATCGCGCCAGAGCCGGAGGGACCGTAGAGCTTGTGCCCCGTGATCGCGTAGAAGTCGCAGCCCAGATCCTGGACATCCACCGGCATATGCACCGCCGCCTGGCTGCCATCGACCATCACCGCAACGCCCCGCTCATGCGCGGCCGCGCAGATTGCCTTGATATCGATCTTGGTGCCCAGCACGTTCGACAGATGGGTGATGGCGATCAATTTGGTCTTCGGCCCGATCGCATCGATGATCTTTTGCGCATCCAGATCGCCTCGGGCATCCACGTCTACCCACTTCAGCACCGCCCCCTGCCGTTCGCGCAGGAAGTGCCAGGGAACGATGTTGGCGTGATGCTCCATCACGCTGAGCACGATCTCATCGCCGGGTTCAAACCGTGGCATGGCCCAGCCATAGGCGATCAGGTTGATCCCCTCGGTCGTGCCGGAATTCATCACGATCTCGTTTTCGGACGCCGCGTTCAGGAACCGCGCGATGGTGCCGCGCACAGCTTCGTACTTGTCGGTCGCGAGGTTCGACAGGTAGTGTAGGCCCCGATGGACGTTGGCGTATTCCATCGAATAGGCCTGCGTCACCGCATCGATAACAGCCTGAGGCTTCTGCGCGGACGCCCCATTGTCAAGATAGACCAACGGCTTTCCGTTCACCTCGCGCGAAAGGATCGGAAAGTCGTGGCGGATGGCTTGAACGTCGTACATCAGATGCCTCCGTTTGGCGTGGGCATGGTTACGCCCAGAATCGTCAAGACCAGAGAGAACAGAAACGCAATGGCAAAGCCCGAGACCAGCACCATGATAAACACCTGCGCGAGCGAACCAAAGCCATGCAGTACAGCGATAAAGTTGGTCAGAAGCCAGAAAAACAGAACGAGCGCGGCAATCCCGATCAGTCCGGCGAAGGGTGGCAGGATCAGGATCGACAGCGTCTGCAGCGCCTGAAGGCAAACCATAATGAACTGCAGCCACGACATCAGCAGCATCGATTCCTCGAAACTGCCGCGTCCGCCCAAAGCGCGGCCGATCCAGTGGACCGCCACAATCATCACGACCAACAGGCCCATCTGGATGAACCCGGTGATCAGCGGGTTCTGCAGGAATCCCCCCATCAGATCGTTGGTCGACGGCCCGGCAAACAGCACGGTAATCTGTGCCAGTACGATCGACAGAACGACGACAATCGCAAGGATCAGCCACAGAGCCTCGCGCGGCACACCCAGGGCCAGCACCTCTTCCGCGCCCTCGCGCGGGTTCGTGACGGACCGGCCCACCATGGCCAGCAACTGGTTGAAAGAAAGCGTCATGCGCTGGTTCCGTTCCTGCTCTGTACTTCCCAGAGACCTGCCAACCAAATCCCCAAGAATGCAACCCCCGCCACCAGCCCGGTGAGGTCTAAGGCAATTCCCGGCCCAATGAAACCGCCCACAAGACCCGCCAGCAACCACAAGGGGCTTGCCGCCAACAGCGCCCAGAACAGGGCCATACGCGTTGCGTACCCGCTGCCTTTGCCACCGAACGCCCTGGCTATCAAATGGGTCACTGCCGCGATCAGGTAAAGCGCCAGGGGTGCGATAAAGAGCCACCCCATCAACGCGCCGCCAAGCCGCGCCTCTAGCGGGATCGAAGGATCTTCGAACGCAGCGCGCGACAGGTGCGGCCATTGCGACACGAACATGATGAGGCACCCCGCCAGCAGGATCGCCAGCGCACGGTCTTCACGCACACCGCCAGCGACCCGGCGGCGCAGCACAGACCGCGGCCGGGTATAGCTGCGGGCGATGTCGGTGGTAACGCTCATGGCCTACTTGCGATGACGCGCCAGCCAGCCTTCAAGTCGGGACCGGATGTCTTCGGCGATCGTCTCATCCTCGATCTCGTCGATTGCCTCGGCGAGGAAGGCCAGAACCAACAGATCCTGCGCATCGCCCAGCGGCATCCCGCGAGAGCGCAGGTAGAACAGCGCCGTCTCATCAATCGCGCCCGAGGTAGAGCCATGGGAGCAGGCCACATCATCGGCGTAGATTTCCAGCTCTGGCTTGGCCAGGAACTGGCTGTCCTCGTCCAGAAGCAGTGACTGGCTGATCTGATATCCATCCGTTTTCTGAGCGTCGGGTTTGACCAGAATCTTGCCCTGGAACACGCCTGTTGCACCGTTGCGCAGCACTTTCTTGAAGACCTGACGGCTTTCGCAACTCACTGCATCATGCGTAACGAAAACCGTGTCGTCGTGATGGAAATCCCCATCACCCAATGCCGCACCCGCGACATGGGCCACCGCGTTATCGCCTGTGATCTCAATCACTTGCTCATTGCGCGTCATCACACCGTTGGCGGTAAGGGTAAAGCTCTTGTAGGTGCTTTCCTCGCCGAGGCGCGTAAACATATGGGTCACGGCGCGGCGTTCGTGGTCGCGGCCCTGCGCACGGACATGATGCAGGGTGCCGCCGTCGGCGATATCGATCTCCATGCACTTGTTGAACCGTGCCGCCGCTGGTCCGTTTTCCAGGATCGTCACATCGCCGCCAGTCTCGATCTTTACCACATGGTGCAGGGTTGCGTCCGAGCGGACGTCCTGGTGCAGATAAATGAACGCGATAGGCCGCGGCGCTTTGCCTGTCACGCGGATCAGCACGCCATCCGTGGCCGTCGCTGTATTCAACGCGGCAAGCGGGCGGTGCACCGGATCCTGACCTGCGCTCTCCAACACGCCGTAGACGTCGCGCGCCCAGTGGATGTCGAGCTGCGCTGCATCGGCCAAACGCTCAATCTCCACCCCGTCCATCGAAAGGTCATCTGAGGCGTCCGGATCGAACACGCCGTCCACAAATACGATGCGCAGACGGTTGATTTCACCAAACAACGGCTTTTCTTCCGCGTCGAACAGCGCGGCCTCTGGCGCCACAGGGGCCACCAGATCGGCGGGATTGGTGAACTTCCAATACTCATCGCGCCGAACCGGCAGGCCCATCGACCGCACCCGTGCAATCGCGTCGTCCCGGGCCGCGGTCGCCCAGGCCGCGCCCGAAGGCACGCTCAGCGTGGCCAGCCTTGCCTCGGTCGCGTCGAGTTTTGCCTTTGGCAGCCCCATTACGCCACCTCCGCCAGGATGTCGGAATAGCCGTTGTTTTCAACCTCAAGTGCCAGCTCAGGCCCGCCTGTCTTCACGATGCGCCCATCGGCCATGATGTGCACGAAATCGGGTTTGATGTGGTCGAGCAGACGCTGATAGTGGGTGATCACTAGGAACCCCCGGCCCGCATCGCGCAGGGCATTCACGCCCTCAGACACCAGCTTCATCGCGTCCACGTCAAGCCCGCTATCGGTCTCGTCCAGAATGCACATCTTGGGTTCAAGCATCGCCATCTGCAGGATCTCATTGCGCTTCTTCTCACCGCCCGAGAAGCCCACGTTAACGGGGCGCTTCAGCATATCGGCGTCAATCTTCAATGCCTTTGCCTTTTCCCGGATCAGCTTGAGGAAATCGGCTGCGCTCACCTCTTCCTCGCCGCGCGCTTTGCGCTGCGCGTTCAGCGCCGTGCGCAGAAACGTCAT
>JBCBOD010000145.1:0-8680 GCA_039821425.1 Pseudomonadota bacterium | reverse complement strand
GGCATGGCAATACCGACGTACCAGCGGCGACAAGGGCCAAGAGGTTAGAAATGGCGAATACCAGCGGCACAGACGGCAAAAACACGCTCTACTGCAGCTTTTGCGGCAAGAGCCAGCACGAAGTGCGCAAACTTATCGCTGGCCCGACCGTGTTCATTTGCGACGAATGCGTTGAGCTTTGCATGGATATCATCCGTGAAGAGACGAAAACCGCTGGTCTGAAGTCCGGTGACGGCGTGCCGACACCAACAGAAATCTGTGAAGTGCTGGATGACTACGTGATTGGTCAGCTGCATGCCAAGCGGGTGCTGTCCGTGGCTGTGCACAACCACTACAAGCGTCTGAACCACGCGGAAAAGTCGGATATTGAGCTGGCGAAATCCAACATCATGCTGATCGGCCCAACGGGCTGCGGCAAGACGCTGCTCGCTCAGACACTGGCGCGCATCCTGGATGTGCCCTTTACCATGGCCGACGCAACGACACTGACCGAAGCCGGTTATGTGGGTGAGGATGTTGAGAACATCATCCTCAAGCTTTTGCAGGCCTCTGAATACAACGTGGAACGCGCACAGCGCGGCATTGTCTACATCGATGAGGTCGACAAGATCACACGCAAGTCTGACAACCCGTCGATCACCCGCGATGTTTCGGGTGAAGGCGTGCAGCAGGCGCTTTTGAAGATCATGGAAGGCACAGTTGCTTCTGTCCCACCGCAGGGTGGACGCAAGCATCCGCAGCAGGAATTCCTGCAGGTCGACACGACGAACATCCTGTTCATTTGTGGTGGTGCCTTCGCGGGCCTCGACAAGATCATCGCGCAGCGTGGCAAAGGCTCTGCCATGGGTTTTGGCGCTGATGTGCGTGAAGACGACGATCGCGGTATCGGTGAGATCTTCACCGATCTGGAGCCAGAAGATCTGCTGAAATTCGGGCTGATCCCGGAATTCGTCGGTCGTTTGCCGGTCATCGCGACGCTGACAGATCTGGATGAAGACGCGCTGATCACCATTCTCACGGCACCCAAGAATGCCTTGGTCAAGCAGTACCAGCGTCTCTTCGAGCTGGAGAATACGCAGTTGACCTTCACCGATGACGCGTTGAGCGCGATTGCAAAGCGCGCGATTGAGCGGAAGACCGGTGCGCGTGGTCTGCGGTCGATCATGGAAGACATCTTGCTCGATACGATGTTCGACCTGCCCGGCATGGACACGGTGACAGAAGTGGTCGTGAACGAAGAGGCTGTGACCTCTGACGTGGCTCCGCTGATGATCCATGATGACGGCAAGGCGAAAGAGCCTGCAACCGCCAGCTAAGGCATGGCCAACCGCCATATCAGCACCGGATCCCCTTTCGAGGAGCAGATCGGCTATAGCCGTGCAGTTGCGCGCGACGGCTGGGTCTTTGTGGCAGGAACCACTGGATATGACTACGCCACCATGACGATGCCAAAGGATGTGGCCGACCAATGCCGCAACGCACTGGGCACAATCGAAAAGGCGCTGGTTGAGGCGGGCAGTAGCCTAAATGATGTGGTACGCGTGCATTATATTCTGCCTGACCCGGATAATTGGCCCGCCTGCTGGCCCGTCACCCGTGCGGCGTTCGCTGTGGCCAAGCCGGCGGCCACGATGTTTTCTGCCCACCTGCAGGACCCGGAAATGAAGATTGAGATTGAGGTCACTGCGCGGCTCTCCGCCTGATGTGACTGGACCTTTTTCACCCTTTGGTGCATGGATAAAGGCGTAGCCAGCGGAGACAGATCATGGGCCTCGGTCACAACATCAAACGCATCTTTACGTGGTGGGATGGGCAGTCGTTCGGCACCCAGCTTTGGACAAGCCGCCATGGCGAAAAGGTGGGTGAGGATGATCAGGGTAATGTGTTTTACCGCAACAAGGACGATAGCCGCCGTTGGGTGATCTACAAAGGCGAGAACGAAGCGAGCCGGGTTGCTCCCGAATGGCACGGCTGGCTCCATCGCACATGGGATGAACCCCCGACCGAGGGCAACCTGCGCCGTAAGGACTGGGAAAAGCCACATCAGGAAAACCTGACGGGCACAATGGCTGCCTATGCGCCAGCGGGGTCAATCCGCCGTCGGGAGCCGGTTGAACGGACGGACTATGAGGCATGGTCGCCAGAGTGACCAGGCATATGCGGGCCACTGCCTATGTCGCGCTTGGCCTTGCCCTGGCAGGGCCTCTCGCCGCGCAAGAAGAGATTGCTGTCACACCGCTGGATGATAACGGCATTGCCGAGGGTGAGATCATTGTCAATCCACCTGATGACGGGTTAATAGGGGTAGGCGAGGACCCGATCCAACTGACCCCTTTGGATGAGCTGATTGGCCAGCTTGTGACGACCCCGATTGATGAGGGGCTGCAGGACGAATACCTCACAACCTCCACAGATCCGGTGGCAGTATCTGTGGCGAACGCCGCATCAGGCGAGTTGCGTGTGCTGGACAAGTTGACGGGCACCGTGACTGACCTGTCATTGGCGGAGGGAGAGACAGAGACACTCGGTTTTCTGTCGGTCACTTTGCAAGAGTGCCGCTACCCTGTCGACAATCCGGCGGGGGATGCCTTTGCATTGGTGCAGGTGCTGGACCGCAAGGAAAACGCGCCGCTTTTTGCCGGTTGGATCCTCGCCTCTGCCCCTGCGCTCAACGCGATGGACCACCCACGTTACGACGTCTGGGCGTTGCGCTGTATCACGTCCTGAGCCGGTGGGATCGACCCCGGTGCAAGGTATGACGCGTTTTCGTTGATCGCCTCGGCGAGGCGCGCCTTGTACATATCTCGCGGGATCTCGACACCGCCAAGGCTTGCCAGATGTGGCGTCAGGAACTGGGTGTCAAACAGAGTAAAGCCACCGAGCCGCAGCCGGTCCACAAGATAGGCGAGTGCCAGTTTCGACGCATCCTTCGTCCGGCTGAACATGCTTTCGCCAAAGAAGGCGGCGCCGATAGCTACGCCGTAAACACCACCAACCAATTCCTGCCCGCGCCAGACCTCGAGTGAGTGCGCGTAGCCGTTCTCGTAAAGCGTGCAGTAGAGATCAAAGATCGTGGCGTTGATCCAGGTTTCATCCCTGTCTGCGCAACCTTCGACAACCTGCGCGAACGCATGGTTCACAGTGACAGACAGATCGCCACGTCGCATCGTCCGGGCGAGGCTGCGCGAGATATGGAAACCGTTGAGCGGGATGATGCCACGCATGCGAGGGTCAACCCAGAAGACCTCTGGGTCGTCACGGCTTTCCGACATGGGGAAGACACCGATCTGATAGGCCTGCAGCAGCAGGTCCGGCGTCAACGCCAATTCATCCTTCATCTATCACCGCCATCAACGAGAGGCTGTAGCCGTCACAGCCTATCGGGTGACGGTGAATTTGGCAAAAACCGGACTGAGATCCCTAGTTCAGGTTGTGCTTCAACCACTCTTCGAGCCAGTGAATGTTGTAGTCACCGGTTTGTACCGCAGGTTCAGCAAGCAGTGCGTGGAACAGAGGGACGGTCGTATCAACACCATCGACGATCAGTTCCCCAAGCGCGCGTTCCAGACGGGCCAGTGCCTCTGGCCGGTCACGCCCATGCACGATCAACTTGCCGATCAGGCTGTCGTAGTAGGGTGGGATGCGGTAGCCGTCATAAAGCGCACTGTCCATCCGTACCCCAAGGCCGCCGGGGGCGTGGTACTGGGTGATCGTGCCAGGGCAGGGGGCAAAGTCAGGCAGCTTTTCGGCGTTGATCCGCACCTCGATCGCGTGACCGTTGATCTGCAGATCGTCCTGCGTGAAGGACATCGGCATGCCAGCCGCAACGCGCAGCTGCTCGCGCACAAGGTCGACGTCAAAGATCCCTTCGGTCACAGGGTGTTCAACTTGCAGACGGGTGTTCATCTCAATGAAGTAGAACTCGTCGTTCTCGAACAGGAATTCGATGGTTCCCGCGCCGATGTAGTTGATCTTTGCCACCGCATCTGCGCAAACCTTACCAATCTTCGCGCGCAGTTCCTGTGTGATGCAGGGGCCCGGGGCCTCTTCAAATACCTTCTGGTGGCGACGTTGGAGCGAGCAATCACGCTCGCCCAGATGCACCGCGTTGCCCTTGCCGTCGCCAAACACTTGAATTTCGATATGGCGCGGCGTGGTCAGGTATTTCTCGATATAGACTTCATCATTGCCAAAGGCGGCTTTGCCCTCGGCGCGGGCGGAATGAAATGCCTTTTCCATGTCGGCAGCGGTTTCAGCCACCTTCATCCCGCGGCCGCCGCCACCCGCTGTCGCCTTGATGATGACGGGGTAGCCGATTTCGTCACCGAGCCGCTTGGCATCCTCCAGCGTCGGCACACCACCGTCGGAGCCGGGTACGCACGGCACGCCAAGTGCCTTCATCGTGTCCTTGGCGGTGATCTTGTCGCCCATGACACGGATGTGTTCGGCGGTAGGGCCGATGAATGTCAGGTCGTGATCCTCGACCGCCTGCACGAAGGCCGCGTTTTCCGACAGGAAGCCATAGCCGGGGTGGATTGCTTGGGCGCCAGTGATCTCACAGGCTGAGATGATGGCGGGGAATGATAAGTAGCTCTGGGCCGAGGAAGGGGGGCCAATGCAGATCGCCTCATCCGCCATCCGAACATGCATCGCATCGGCGTCAGCGGTGGAGTGAACGGCGACAGATTTCACGCCCATCTCGCGGCAGGCGCGCACGACCCGCAGTGCGATCTCGCCCCGGTTAGCAATCAGGATTTTGTCGAACATGGGTCCGCCTTATTCGATGATCACGAGGGGGGCGCCGAACTCAACAGGGCCGCCGTCCTCAACCAGGATCCGCTTGATCGTGCCGGCGCGGGGGGCCGGGATGTGGTTCATCGTTTTCATGGCTTCGATGATCAGCAGGGTATCACCCTCTTTCACAGTCGCGCCTGTGTTGACGAAGGGGGCAGCGCCGGGCTCCGGAGCCATATAGACGGTGCCAACCATGGGCGAGGTGACGGCACCTGGGTGCTTGGCGGGATCTTCATCGTTTCCGGTGGGTGCCGCAGGGGCTGCCGGTGCTGCGGCTGGTGCTGGCGCGGCAGCAGGTGCCGGGGCGGCAGGTACACTGGCCTGGACCGAGACTTGGGTTTGACGGCTGACGCGGACGTTCAGGCTATCGTTCTCGCCATAGTCCCGCTTGACCTGCAACTCTGTCAGATCGTTTTCGCGCAGCAGCTCTGCAAGAGCCTGAATGAAACTGACATCGCTGTCGTGAGAGGTTTTATTGCTCATCTTATCCTCAGCAGGTTGCCCATATCGTGCCGTCCTTGCGACGCTACGTCACAAAGCATCTCTCGGCTTATAGGGCAAGCCTGTGAGGGTGGAAAGCAGTGCGTCCCGAAAAACGCCTAGACGGTTTCGGTTTCTACCTCAGCCTCAACCGCTGCAGCCTCTGGCAGAGGTTTCGCCATCACATCATCCTCGTCCTGTTCTGCAGGCAGCATGGGCACGTCATAGGGGCGCAATGTGCGTTCGGGGGGTGCGATTTCGGCGGGGTTGTCGGGGTAGTCCGCCCCGGACAGGCGGGCGTTGACTACCTGCGCGACAAAGGGTTTGTCGGACGGCAAAGTGCTGGCGCTATCCGATGTTTCGACGGCTTGTACTTTGGTCGTTACGGCGCGTTCAACGACCGGGCCAGTTTGCACATTGGCAGCGGCGGGAAGCGCGAGGTTTTGCGATACATCCATGATCCATGCTCCGAAGAACCTGTTTTTCCATGATGCAGGATGCGGGAGGGGCGGTTTTCAAAGTGTTAACGCGGCCCTGCGAAATGCCCCCAATTTGAGTCAATTGGGGGCAATAGGATCAGATCGCGAGGTATTGCTCGCGCAGTTCTGCGTTTTCGAGGACTTCCTGGGCAGAGCCATCATAGACGACTTTGCCGATATCAAGTATCACGGCGCGGTCGGCTAGCTTGAGCGCGGCAACGGCGTTTTGTTCCACGATCACGGTGGTGATGCCTTGGTCGCGGATCACGCCGAGCGTTTCGGCGATTTCCTGCACGATCACGGGGGCGAGGCCTTCATAGGGTTCGTCCAAGAGAAGGACCTTGATGTCACGCGCCAATGCACGGGCAATTGACAGCATCTGCTGCTCACCCCCAGATAGCGTCACGCCCTCCTGCTTGCGGCGTTCGCCAAGGCGCGGGAAAAGGTCATAGATGCGCTCAAGTGACCAGCCCTTCGGCGGCGCGATCTGGGCGAGCTGCAGGTTTTCTTCAACCGTCAGGCCTGGAATGATCCGCCGGTCTTCCGGGACAAGCGCGATGCCGTTGGTGGCGGCTTCGTGGCTCTTCATCTCGTGCAGCGGCTTGTGGTCCAGCCAAATCTCACCATGGCGCAGCTCTGGGTCATCAAGGCGTGCGATCGTGCGCAGGGTTGATGTTTTGCCAGCGCCGTTGCGGCCCAGAAGGGCGAGGATCTCGCCCTCGTGGATGTTAAAGCTGATGTTCTGGACGATGTAGCTTTCGCCGTAATACGCCTCAATCTCCCACACACTCAGGAAAGCGGGGTGGGTGGCGGCGTTGTTGGCGTGTTTGTTGAAGGGTGCGTTCATTGTTTTTTCCTCCCGCGCCGCGACCTAGACCTGGGCCTCACCCAGATACGCTTCGCGAACCTTGGGATGACCTTTGATGTTGTCGGGCGTGTCTTCGACCAGCGGCGTGCCTTGGGCAAGTACCGTGATCCGTTCCGCCAAAGAGAAGACGACGTTCATGTCGTGCTCGATGATGGCCATTGTGATACCACGCTTTTCGCGAATTTCCTTCAGCAGAGCGATGGTGTTCTGGGTGTCGGCCCGGGCCATGCCTGCTGTCGGCTCATCAAGCAGCAGCAGTTTTGGGTCCTGCACGAGGCACATCGCCATTTCCAGCCGTCGCTTGTCACCGCGTGACAGGCTAGAGGCCACCATGTCCTTCTTTTCGAGCATCTTGACGTCGTCGAGGATGCTCTCCGCCTGCTCGCGGATCTGCTTCTCTGACAAGATGCTTTCGATGGCGTGCATTCGGAACGCGCCATCACGCTTGGCAAAGCAGGGGATCATGATGTTTTCCATCACCGTCAGATCGCTGAAGATCTCTGGTGTCTGGAACACGCGGCTGATGCCCATCTGGTTGATCTCGTGCGGTTTACGGCCCAGCACGGAATGCCCATCAAACATGACCGATCCGCTGTCAGGGATCAGCTTGCCGACAAGCACGTTCAGCAGGGTGGATTTGCCCGCACCGTTTGGCCCGATGATCGCGTGGGTGGTGTTTTCTGCCACGCTAAGGTTCACATCCCCCAGCGCCTGCAGACCACCGAACCGTTTGTTGATGCCTTTGACTTCAAGAATTCCCATCTGTCCGTCTCCTTATTCTGCCGGTTCAGTGGCGTTGGGTTTCGCGTCTTCGGCCTTCTTCTTGCGGAAGAGGCCAGCGATTTTCTGACCACCTTGCACGAGGCCGCCTGGCAGGAAGATCACCACCAGCATGAACACGATGCCCAGCGTCAGGTGCCAGCCCTTGCCGATGAACGGATAGATCATGGCGACCACGAAGTTCTCCAGGCCATCAGGCAGGAAGGCGAACCAGTTGTGCAGGATGGTGTCGTTGATCTTGGAAATGATGTTTTCCATGTACTTGATCGCGCCTGCGCCAAGCACTGGGCCAATCAACGTCCCGACACCGCCAAGGATGGTCATGATCACGACCTCACCCGAGGCCGTCCAGAACATCCGTTCCGGGCCAGCCAGTGGATCCATCGCCACCATCAGACCACCGGCAAGACCGGCATACATGCCCGAGATGACGAAGGCCGTTAGTGTGTAGGGCCGCGGGTTAAGTCCCGTATAGCTGACCCGTTGCTGGTTTGACTTGATGGATCGCAAGACCAACCCGAAGGGCGAGCGGAAGATGCGGATGGACAGGTAGAAGGCAATCAGCATCACGATGGCAGAAAAGTAGTAGCCCGCCGAGAAGGTGAAGACCCAGTTGCCGACCTCCAGCTCTGACGCGCTGCGCATTTCGACGCCGAAGAAGTTCGGAACCGGGATGCCACCACTGTCGGTTGTTGTTGAGCCGAGGATGCGTGGATCTTGCAATGTCAGCTGAAGACCAGTCTCACCACCTGTCACACCTTTTTGCAGCAAGCCTTGTTGATCGGGCCCGTCCATGTCGGTGGCAAGCACAGAATACGCCAGCGAGTAGGACATCATTGCGAAGGCCAGCGTCAGGATAGAGAAGTAGATCCCGGAACGCCGCAAGCTGACGTAGCCGATAATCACCGCAAAGAGGCCTGAAAGGACGACCGAAAGGACCAGCGCGGGGACAACGTTCATACCAAAAAGTTTGAACATCCACATTGCGGCGTATGAGCCGACACCCAGGAAGGCTGCGTGGCCGAATGACAGGTAGCCGGTCAAACCGAACAGGATGTTAAAGCCAATGGCGAAGATGCCAAAGATCACGAAGCGCTGCATCAGATCTGGGTAGCCCGCGTTGAACTGTGCCATCTCTGATCCTTCAGGGAAAGGGTTCAGGATGAACGGCGCCAGCATCGTCAGGCCAATCACGATCAGAAAGAGATTAAGGTCCTTTTTTTCCAGTCCGAGCATGGCTTTATTCCTCCATCACGCCTTTGCGGCCCATCAGGCCACG
>JBCBOD010000003.1:0-83513 GCA_039821425.1 Pseudomonadota bacterium | reverse complement strand
GCCGATCAGATGCTCGACATGGGCTTCATTCATGCGCTGCGCCAGATCGCGCCGCTTCTGGCGAAAGACCGCCAGACGATGATGTTTTCGGCCACCATGCCCAAGCTGATGGCAGAACTGGCCGATACCTATCTGACAAACGCCGTCCGTGTGCAGGTGAACCCGCCGGGACAGGCCGCCAAGAAGATCAACCAGTCTGTGCACTTTGTGGCGCAGGCGGCGAAGCTGGATCTGCTGGTTGAGCTGCTCGACAAGCACCGTGATGAGTTGGCCATCGTCTTTGGCCGCACGAAACACGGCTGCGAGAAACTGTCGAAAGTACTAGAAAAGAAAGGCTTTGCCGCCGACTCCATTCACGGCAACAAAAGCCAGGGACAGCGGCAGCGCGCGCTCGAGGCGTTCAAGGCCGGGAAGGTGCGTGTGTTGGTGGCGACAGATGTCGCGGCACGCGGGCTCGACATTCCTGACGTGCGCTTTGTCTACAACTACGACCTGCCAAACGTGGCTGAAAACTACGTTCACCGGATTGGGCGTACCGCCCGTGCGGGTGCGGATGGGTCTGCCGTAGCGCTCGTCGCACCGGATGAAATGATCGAGTTGCAGGATATCGAAAAAGCGATGAAGCAGACGATCGCCGTGGCCTCTGGCCGCCGGTGGGAGGTGCAGCCGGGCCAGAAGAAGCGCCCTAACGGTGGCAAAGGCCGCCGCGGTGGCGGTGGCGGCGGTGGCCGCAACCGTGGGCAAGGCGGCGCACCAAAGCCCGCAGCAGAGCAGGCAAGGGCACCGGGTGGCAAGCCTCGGCGGCGGCGCGGGCCAAAGCGGCAGGGCAAACCTGCCGCCTGACCTGCGTGCGCCCTAGCCCGCCAAGGGGATCAAGGGCGCACCAGCCTGGGCCATTGTCAGTGTCCACAGCGTGAAGGCCGTGCCAACTGCCGCCAGTCCGACCAAAGCGAGGGACCGGGCCGGCGCAGAGACTGACTGCGGCAGCGCGAGGGCCGCTAGTGGCATGGCTTGCATCGTGTGCAGGCCAAAGAAATGCGAAACCCTCAGATCGCCAATCGTGCCAGACCATCCCAGGACGGGCAGGTAAGGGTCCGTTGGGCTGAAGGTGCCGACATAGGGCCCGCCGTTCATGCCGATGAAGCCACCCGTGTAGCCACCGAGCGCCCCGCCCAAGGCAAGGCCCAAGCCTGTCCCAAGCATCATCGGGTTGCGCAAACCATCGCGCCATAGAGTGACGATGATCAGAACGACGCCGATAAACGCAGCACCCAGAACCAGAACGCTCGCCCCCGCTTGCATCAGGGCGTGTCCGAGCGCGTCAAACAGGGTTTCGCGGTTGAAATGCGATGGAACCCCTCGGGCGGCCTGCACCATCAGGAAACTGATTTCGTAGACGGCGGTGATCGCCACGGCGGTCGCCGGCCAAACCACCCAGGGTGAGCGGCCGCCATGGGGGCCAAATCGCCCGACGGCCCATAGCAAGGTGCCGGTCATCACAGCCAGTGACATCTGGAATTTCAGCGGTTTGAGCCACAAGAGCTCACCCTGCAAGACGCGCTGGTCCAGCAAAAGCAGAACAAGTGTCAGCGGGATCAGCAGCAGGGCGTAGGTAGTCGCTGCGCTCAGCGGGCCATGCCGCGTGCTGCGCTTAGGGGCAAGCACGGGAAGTTTGGTCATTGGAACGGCGGTCATGCGAATCTCCATATAATGCGATATCGGACTATATAGTACGAAATCGGATTATATGGCAAGATCGATGTCCGTTGGCGTTCCCATCCGTCACCCGTCGTCAGCCGCTTCAGTCATAAGGCTCAAAGGGCGACAGTGTTCACCCGTATTTGCGGAAGGCTTCCATCTCGATGGCGAGCTTCATGTGAAGCTCCGACAACTCGGTCTCGATCGCGCGCCGTGTTGCTGGATCAGTCAGGTCCTGCAACTTGGCTTGCGTCGCCAGGATCTGCTGGCGCAGGATCATCACGGGTGACTTTGCATCTGCCTCTTTCATCATCCGGGCGAGGACGGCGTTCTTCGGATCGTCCAGATGTGGCAAGGGTTTGCCGGCGCCGGGCAGGTCGTCAAAGTCGCCACGGCGTTCTGCATTCTCGACGATCTGATCAATCAAGCCACTCAGCGGATGGTGCATACGACGCTCCTATGGATGCCGATTTGCTATCGCAGAACCGGCAAATGATTTCCACTGCTACATCTGCTATCCTCCTGTTGCGTTCAGTGCAGGAGGTAACGATGGCAGACCCATTTCAGGATGTTGATGCTGCAGGGCCGGAGTTCATAAAGACTTTCGCAGACGCGATGGACATGCGCCAAGCTGACCCAACGATGGAAGCCATCGTTGCAGAGTACCTTGATCAGCTGACATTCGCGTCCAACACGCTGACAGTCGAAGTTGGCGTGGGTGCTGGCGCGGTCAGTCGACGGGTGGCCGCACGCGCAGCACCTGGCAAAGTCATCGGGTTTGAGCCATCAAAGGGCTTCGTGGCAGAGGCGAAGGACCGCGCGCAGGATCACGATAATCTGTCGTTTGCCGTCGCGGATGGCGCGCAACTGCCGCTGGAAGACGGCGTTGCTGATCATGTGATCATGCACACCGTTCTGACCCATGTCCCGGATCCGGCGATCCTGATTGGCGAAGCGCAGCGCGTGCTGAAACCGTATGGTCAGTTGGTCATCTGCGATTGTGACTTTTCCAAGGGGAGCTTTGCGAGCTTTCCGAATGATCCTCTGGAAAGTTGCGCAAAGACGTTTGCGGCAGAGTTTGTCACTGATCCCTTTGTCGTGGCGAAGCTGCGGTCGCTGGTCAATGATGCCGGGTTTGCAGAGCGGGGCTTTAAGTTCAAAAGCCGCATCGTGTCAGACGGACCGCAGATGCTGCCATGGGTGTCAGAGACAGGCAAGATGATGGTTGCGCGGGGACAGATTGGCGAGGATTTGGCCGCTGCGCTTGTGAGTGAGTATCAGCGCCGCGCCGCGTTGGGTCAGCTATATGGGTATCAAGTGTTTGCATCGCTGATCGCGGCGAAAGCCTGATCGGCGGTTCTGCAGTGCCGGAACAAAAAACGCCGCCCAGACGAGGGCGGCGCTTCAGAATGCGTAAGGTGGATCCTGATCCACCGTGCGGGCCTTAGAAGCCCAGACCGGCGTATTTGTTCTTGAACTTGGAGACGCGACCGCCGGTGTCCATCAGACGGGTGGAGCCACCGTTCCATGCAGGATGCACCGATGGGTCGATGTCCAGCGCCAGCGTGTCGCCTTCCTTGCCCCAGGTGGATTTCATCTGCACCACGGTGCCGTCTGTCATCTTGACGTCGATGATGTGGTAATCGGGATGTGTATCTTTTTTCATTTGATCAGCCCTTATGCTTCTGCGTCAGCGCCCTTGGGGGCCTTGTAGTTCGTGACCTCTGCAATCCGTGCGGACTTACCACGACGCGAACGCAGGTAGTAGAGCTTGGCGCGGCGCACGCGGCCACGGCGGACAACGGTGATGCTGTCGATGTTGGTGGAATGCAGGGGGAACACACGCTCCACGCCCTCACCAAAGGAAATCTTGCGCACGGTGAACGACCCGGCGATGCCTTTACCGTTCTTGCGGGCAATGCAGACACCTTCGTAGTTCTGCACACGGGACCGCGTGCCTTCGGTCACCTTATAGCCCACGCGGATGGTGTCACCCGCTTTGAAATCTGGGATCTCTTTGCCCAGTGCGGCCACTTGTTCGGCCTCGAGTTCTGCGATCAGGTCCATCTGAAACGCTCCTATACTGCTTGCGGTTATCCGCAATGTTGATTGCCGTGGCGTAGAGCTCTGGTGCGTTCCCGGGTTCAGTGTACTGCCCGCCAGAGGTGCGTCATCATCTGTTTGTTGCGTGGCTCTTGCGGTGTCTTGCTGCGTCGGAAACGACAATCCGCCGCATAGGCAATTCACCATAAACCACAGCCCGGAATCAGCGCGCTGACCGGGACCTGCGCCGTATACGGCCCCCGCCCCCTGCAATCAAGAGGTATTGCCCTCATCTTTCCATGTCACCTCAAACTTCGGGGTGAGGCAAAGCCGAGGGGCAGCGCCCCTATTTCTTTGCGTACTTCGCCCAGAGGTCAGGACGGCGGACTTCGGTCAGTTTTTCGGCCATCTCCCGCCGCCACGCGGCGATTTTGGCATGGTTGCCAGACAACAAGACGTCAGGGATCGCATGCCCCTGCCATTCGGCCGGTTTCGTGAATTGCGGATGCTCCAGCAGGCCGCTGGAGAAGCTTTCCTCCACAGCACTTTCGGCATTGCCCAGCACACCGGGCAAGAGCCGCACGGTCGCATCAATCATCGCCTGTGCTGCAATCTCGCCCCCTGTCATGACGAAATCCCCGAGCGAGACTTCCATGATCCCGAAGTGCTGCAGCACCCGCTCATCAACGCCCTCAAACCGACCGCAGAGCATGGTCACCCCATCCATCCTCGCCCACGTCCGCGCCATCGCCTGATCAAACGGGCGACCACGGGGGGAGAGGTAGACAAGCGGCATCTGCCCTGTCGCACCCGCACGCGCCGCAAGGATCGCGCTTTCCAACACGTCGGCGCGCAGCACCATCCCTGCACCGCCGCCAGCTGGCGTATCATCGACGTTACGGTGCTTGCCGATCCCATGCTCGCGCAGATCGAACGTCTGCATTTGCCAGAGCCCGTCCTGCAGTGCCTTGCCGGTCAGGCTTTCGCCCAAAACGCCCGGAAAAGCCTGCGGGAAAAGTGTGATGATCTGCGCCGTCCATGCGCCAGCCAGATCAGGCGTATCCGTCATCAACTCACGCGGTTGCGGCGTGGGCCTGACCGCGATGCGCCCGGCGGATTTTGGGGGCTTCGTCAAAAGAGCCCCTCCGGCGGGTCGGCCACGATCCGACCGGCGGCAAGGTCAACAGTCGGGACGACCGCTTGGGTAAAGGGCACGAGCACGGTCTCCGCTTGTCCCGGCACCGCGACCTCCAAGAGGTCACCTGCGCCGTGATCCATCACGTTCTTGACGGTGCCCAAGTCGGCCCCGCCTGTGTCGACCACGGTCAGGCCAATCAGGTCCGCATAATAGTATTCGTCGTCTGGCAGCGAAGGCATCACGTCGCGCGGGGCGTAAAGAGAGGTATTGCGCAGAGCATCCGCCTCTTCCTTGGTCGTGATCCCGTCGATGCGGGCCACAAGCGCGTTCTTGGTCTGCCCGGTCAGGACAACTTGGGAAAAACTGCGCCCATTCTCGGTGCTGAGCGGGGCATAGTCCGCGATATCGGCCGGATCAGCGCAGTAGGACTTCAGGCGCACCTCGCCGTGCACCCCAAAGGCGCCAGCAATCGCCCCGACAATCACGCGCTCTGTCATCAATCAAACTCCGGTCCCACGCAGATATTCTCGATCCAGAGGCCACCGCCACCCTCGCAGATATCGCGGCGCCCTTCGCGTTCGTAAAGCATGCCGGCCACAAAGGCGAACATCACGAGAATCAACGTGCGCAGAAGCCGGAACATGCATCAGACCTATTCAGGCACGGCCCCTGCGCAGGTCGCAAGGGCCATGTCCGAAGGGTTTACTCTTCAGCTGCAGCTTCTTCGGCTGCCTCTTCTGCTGGGGCGTCCTCGGCCGGGGCGTTTGCAGCTTCTTCAGCAGCGGCAGCTTTTTCGGCTTTTTCGGCTGCGCGTTCCTGTGCGGCTTTGCCCGGTGTGCCCTTCTTGGGGTTGTTGCGCTCTTTCTTGGCAACAACGCCAGCGGCTTCCAGCATGCGGGACACACGGTCGGTGGGCTGTGCACCTTCACCCAGCCAGTGCTGGACGCGTTCCATGTTCATCTTCACGCGCTCTTCGCTGTCTTTGGGCAGCATCGGGTTGTAGGTGCCCAGCTTCTCGATGAAACGGCCATCGCGCGGCATGCGGCTGTCAGCAGCCACGATTGCGTAGAATGGACGTTTCTTGGAGCCGCCACGGGCCAGTCGGATCTTCATTGCCATCGGTTTTTTCTCCTATCAGATGTGCATGTAAGGTGGATCTTGATCCACCTATCCTTGGTGTTGTTTGTGGTGTTGGATGACTTCCTGAATGATGAAGTTCAGGAATTTCTTGGCGAATTCCGGGTCAAGATCGGCCCGTTTCGCAAGATCGGTGAGCCGCGCAATCTGGGATTCTTCTCGCGCGGGGTCGGATGGGGGCAGGTCATGCTCGGCCTTCAGCCGGCCCACGGCCTGCGTATGCTTGAACCGCTCGCCCAGCGTGTAGACAAGGATCGCATCGAGCCTGTCGATGCTTTCACGATGTCCTTTCAGGATCTCTGCGGCGCGGGTGGTGGCATCAGACATCAGATGTTCCTTTTTCGGGGTAGCGGTAGGTTGCGACGGTGGGATCCAGCGGATGGCTGCCAGACCGGACCGCACCGAGCCTTGCGGCGACACGGACTGAGGCGTCGTTGCCATCACCGATATAGCTGACAAACCCCTCTCCATAAATCTGGCGGCAAAGCGGCAGCAGTGCCGCGGCGGCTTCGGTGGCGTATCCGTTGCCTTCGGCCTCTTCAGTCAGAAGCCAGCCAAGCTCCGGCGTGGGGTCACCATATTCATGCCCGAAGACAACGAGCCCAAGAACAGCCCCGGTCGCCCTGTCGCAGATCGTCAACGCCCCGTGGCCCCGCAGGATCCAGCCAGCGACGCATTGGTTGAAGTCAAGCCAGGCGTCTTCGGCCGACATCGGCCCGCCAATATGCGCGCCACGGTCAGTTGTCCAAATGGGTTCAAGCACGGCCCAGTCCGACAGACGCGGCATGCGCAAGGTCAACCGGTCCGTTTCCAAAACCGGCACGGTGGCGGCCAACGCTGCGATCTGCTCTTGGCCGTTGCTGGGGGTATGCGTCCAGGGTATCATGCAACCCTCCGCATGTGGCGGAAGACATGGGTATCATCCTCATCCCCGGCGACCTTTGCCGCATCAGGGTCAAGCACCCCGCCAAGCGCCTCGGCCACGCGAATGGATGCGGCGTTGTCCTTGCTGATATAGCTGACGATGCTCGGCAGGTCGGTTGTCGCGAACGTATGGTCGATCATCTTGCGCCCGGCCTCTTTTGCGATGCCTTTGCCGGTAAAGCCGTCAAAGATGAACCACCCGCATTCCGCTTCGGGGAAATGCGGCGGATGCACGAGACCCACGCCGCCCGCGAGTTGCCCGTCATACTCCACCGCCAGCGTTCCAAAGCCATAAAGCGACCATGTCGCGATGTCGTTGGTGAACCAGGTCCACGCTTCGGTCGCATCAATCGGCCCGCCCATATGCACCGCGCGGTCACTGGCCATAAAGGCTGCATAAGCCTCAAAGTCGTCGCGCCGGTAGGGGCGCAGCGTCAGGCGTTCTGTCTGCAAGGTCGGGATCATGCGATGGCCCCCGCTGCCTGATTGACCGCACGCGCATCATCGTAGGCCAGATGCCGGAAGATGATCACGTGTTCACCGTCCACCACGTCACGCCGTTCCTCGACCGCACCGAGCCGCGTCGCGAGTGCGAGTGACCGGGTATTCGATGGCGCAATCAGTGACACCAGTGGTTCTAGCCCCAGAACACGCCCGGCCCACTCGCGCACGGCGCAGGCGGCTTCAAACGCGTAAGAGCGTCCTTCGAACCCGTCGAACATGTGCCATGCCAGTTCCGGCTGTGGCCATTCGATGTGGTTGATGACGCCAACGCGGCCCGCCGCCACGCCTGTTTTGCGCTCCGTGACCGTGAAAAAGCCATAGCCGTGCCACTGCCAGTGCCCGATGCCCGCGATGAAACCGCGCCACGCGTCCCGTTCCGTCCCCGGGCCACCCACGGCATCCATGCGGTCAGACGTCGTCACCCAATGGGTGAACGCCGCCAGGTCCCGCTTTTGCGGGCCGCGCAGGACAAGCCGTGCCGTGGTAAGTGTCGGGGCGGGGGTCATCAGTTATTTCTTCTTACCGAAGCCAGACAGGCCGGGGGGCAGTTGCATGCCGCCACCGCCAAGACCGGGTAGCCCGCCACCCGGAGGCATCTTGCCCTGCAGGGCTTTTGCCGCTTCGGCCATCGCCTTGGGGTCGTTCATGTCAGGCATACCGCCTGGCATCCCGCCGCCCTTGCCGAACATGCCCTTCATGGCCTGTTTCAGCGCGCCGCCCTTGCCCATCTTCTTCATCATGTCGGCCATCTGCCGGTGCTGTTTGACGAGCTTGTTAAGCTCGGACACTTCCAGCCCCGCACCTTTCGCGATCCGCTTCTTGCGGCTGGCGGCGAGGATGTCGGGGTTGGCGCGCTCTTTCTTCGTCATCGAATTGATCAACGCGATCTGGCGCTTGAGGATGCTGTCATCCATCCCCGCTGCGGCCATCTGTTTCGACATTTTCTGCGCGCCGGGCATCATGCCCATCATCCCTTCCATGCCGCCCATCTTCATCATCTGTTCAAGCTGCATTTTCAGGTCGTTCATGTTGAACCGGCCCTTCTGGAACCGCTTCATCATCTTTTCGGCCTGTTCGGCCTCAATCGTTTCCTGCGCCTTTTCGACAAGGGCTACGATGTCGCCCATGCCAAGGATGCGGCCGGCGATACGCTCCGGCTCGAACGTCTCGATCGCGTCCATCTTTTCGCCGAGACCCACAAAGCGGATCGGCTTGCCGGTAATGGCCCGCATCGACAGGGCCGCACCGCCGCGCCCGTCACCGTCCATCCGGGTGAGGACAACGCCGGTCACGCCGATCTTGTCGTCAAACTCCTGCGCGACGTTCACCGCGTCCTGGCCGGTGAGGCCATCGACCACTAGCAGCGTCTCACGCGGGTTGGCGACGTCACGGACGGCGGCGGCCTGCGCGATCAGGTCCTGATCAATATGCAAGCGGCCAGCGGTGTCGAGCATGTACACGTCATAGCCGCCAAGGCTCGCTTGCGTCTTGGCGCGCTTGGCGATCGCCACCGGGTCCTCGCCCGGCACGATGGGCAGCGTATCGACCCCAATCTGCCCGCCAAGGATCGCGAGCTGTTCCATCGCCGCAGGCCGGTTCGTGTCAAGCGAAGCCATCAGCACCCGCTTGCCCTCTTTTTCCTTCAGGCGCTTTGCGAGCTTCGCAGTGGTTGTTGTCTTACCAGAACCCTGCAGGCCGACCATCAGGATCGGTGCAGGCGGGTTGTCGATCTTCAGCGCGCCGGGGTCTTCGGAGCCTGTTAGCACGTGCTGCAACTCGTCATGCACGATCTTGACGACCTGCTGGCCCGGCGTGATCGACTTTGTCACCGCCTGACCGGTCGCCTTGTCCTGTACGGCCTTGATGAAGTCTCGCGCCACGGGAAGGGAAACGTCAGCCTCCAGCAGGGCCACGCGCACCTCGCGCAGCGCCGTTTTGACATCATCCTCGGACAGCGCACCTTGTTTGGTGAGCCGGTCAAACACGCCTGAGAGACGTTCAGAGAGATTTTCAAACATCGGCCAAGGCCCTCGTCGTCGTTTCGGTTGCCCACCCCATATAGGAACGGGCTGCATAAAGCAGTAGCGCCCCCGTGGGCGCGACGCGCTGACGGAGGGCGATCCCCTGATCATTGGGGACCGGAAAGCTGACGCTATCCGGGTATTGCGGGGCGTTTACGCCTGGGGTGGCCGTGAGTCAATGGGTTGGGAAAGCCAGTCATTGACCACGGCCGCTGCCGCGGCCGCGCCTTGCCCGACGTAGTGATTACGCGTGATAATGTGTTTGCCTGCGTCCATGCCTTCGTCCAGCACCAGCGCCAGCCTTTGCCGCTTGGGGAAGAGCGCATGGCGCGTGTCGACCGTCGCATGGCCTAGATCACTCAGCGGGTGTTGGACCCGCTCGCGTCCTAAAAGGGAGTATTTGCTGATCTCCAGCGTGTTTGCCTCTCGATCAAACGCGATCAGGTCGATGTTGACGAGGCGGACGAAGTGATAGCCGAGAAAGGCGATGATCAAGGCGAGCGCAGGGATCGCAACATCGTAAGGTCCTTGGAAAAGCGCCAGCACGAATGACCCGATCATGACCACAAGCAATAGGGTCAGCCATATCCCCTCAACCGGGGGCAGCGCGCGCAGGACGAGGTGTTCGGGTGTATTGCGCAGGACTTTCATCCGCTTCAGCTAAGCGCAGGCTAAGCCTTGATCAAGCCGAGCGTCTGGTTGCGGTAGTGCCAAGCGACGGTTGCCGTGCCTGCCATTAGCGCCAGCATGTGCCAATAGGGCGGGCCGACCCAGATGAGCAGCGCGCTTAGGCCGATGATCATCGTTGCGAAGAGAAGGAGCGCCCCGCGCCCTTCCCAACCGCGCACCCAGAGAAGGGCGGCGCCGATCACCTCGACTGATCCGGTAATGTAGCGGGGAAATTGGCCAAAACCGATGGCCTCGTAAATCATCACGTCAGTTTCAAAGCTGATCAGCTTACGGACGCCGAAATAGAGGAAGGCCAGTGTCAGTGCGACGCGGATTGCTGTGATGATGGGTGCGGAGGGTGTCATGCCCAGCGACATAGCGCGCCAGGCATGATGTCCAATTCATGATGTCCAGATCAGGCGGCCTCGGCAGCCAAAACGTCCTTGGCGGCATGGCGGGTGATATCCGTGATGCCAAGGAAGCGCAGCACTTGTTCAAGGTGTGGGGTGGCAAAGTCGATCGGGGCGCCAACAGGCACGCCGCCGGAAGAGACGGCAACGATGGCGCGCTTACCCTCGATCAGGCCGACAGGCCCGTTTTCAGTATAGGCAAAGGTCACCTTCGGGCGTGCAACCAGATCAATCCAGGCTTTCAGAGCCGCGGGCATCCCAAAGTTATACATTGGCATCCCGATCAGGATGACATCGGCCGCCTTCACCTCGGCGATCAATTCGTCTGACAGGGCCAGAACCTCTTTGTCGGCTGCAGTCTGTTGATCCGCCGGGATCAGTCGGGTGGTAATCCATGTCGCATCCACCTGCGGCAGCGGCGTGGCGGCAAGATCACGGTGGATGACTTCGGTGGGGCCAAGATCGGCGAGCAGTTTGGCGGTGGCAGCGCGGCTGACGGACCCGTCAACTGTGCCAGAGGCATTTACGAGAAGGACTTTGGTCATGGGACGCTCCTGTTTTCTGTCTCTTCGAATTAGACCCTTGCAAATCTGAACAAAATAATCGAAATCTCACATACTATGTTTGCAAATGCACAGGTTTAAGCATGGATAACTGGGATGAAATCAGAACCGCCTTTCAGGTAGCCCGCAACGGAACGGTCAGCGGCGCGGCAGAGGCGCTGGGCGTGCACCATGCGACGGTGATCCGGCACATTGATGCCTTGGAACAACGCTTGGGAGTGAAGCTTTTCCAGCGCCATGCGCGTGGCTATACGGCGACAGAGGCGGGTCAGGACCTCTTGCAGGTAGCACAGGCTACCGATGATCAGTTCACGCAGCTTGCAGGCCGGATCAAAGGGCAGGGCGAAGGGGTTTCCGGTGATCTGGTGGTCACGTCGTTGGCCATCGCCTCACGTCTGTTGACCCCGATTCTCGTGGATTTCCAGGCCGAGAACCCGGAAGTGCGCGTGCGCTACCGCACTGGCGACCGTCTGTTCCGGCTGGAATATGGTGAAGCGCATGTGGCGATCCGCGCCGGGACCATGCCGGAAGAGCCTGACAACGTTGTCCAACCCTTCATGCATCAGCAGATCGCGCTTGTGGCCTCTGACGCCTACATTGATCGCTACGGGTTGCCCAAGGACGAGGCTGATCTGCAAAACCACAAGTTTGTTGTGCATGATAACGACAAATCCCGCGCGCCTTTCATGCAGTGGCTGCGGACGATGGTGACGGAAGATCGGTTCACATACAGTGCCACGGACGATCGCAACATGCTGGACGCGATCCTTGCCGGGGCTGGTATTGGCTTTGCCGTTGCAGAAGAGCTGGAGCGCAACGAGAAACTGACCGAGGTGATCCCGCGGAAAGAGGAATGGACGGCGCCGCTATGGATCGTGACACATGTGGACCTGCACCGCACGACGAAGGTGCAGACCTTCCTGAAGTTCCTCAAGTCGCGTGTGAAGAAAGGCTAGGCGTCGGGGCTGCCTGCGGGCAGTTCGGTTGCCAGAAACGCCTCAAACGCATCAAGGTCTATCGCATCCATCTGGCCAAAGCCCTGCATCCAGACAGAGGCCGCGCGCAAGGCGTCAGGCTCCAGCTTGCACCATTTCACACGTCCCCGTTTTTCCTGGCTGATCAAACCGGCGGCGGTCAAAACACCCAGATGCTTGGAGATCGCGGCGAGCGACATCTCAAACGGGGCCGCCACATCGGTGACTGCCATGTCATCCTCGAGCAGCATCGCAAGGATGGCTCGCCGCGTGGGGTCGGCGAGGGCGGCAAAGACCTGGTCGAGGTGATCACTCATACCCCGGATAAAGCGCTGCCCAGAAGAAACGTCAACCATTTGGTTGAATATCATCATCACGCCTGATCGTGCTTTCCAGCGAATTAACTTGCGATATTACTATTTGAAATCAGTATTTTAAGTGACGCTTTGCCTTGCTTGACTCCTTCATGTCCAAACCATAAACCACACCCAACCTTGCGAGGGGTGAAACGGTATGTCGGATGACCAGAATGGTGATCGTCTGAAGGCGCTGGAAGACAAGATTGCAGCGCTCAAGGCACCGGCAGAGGAGAAGCATCACTCGGAAGAACATTATTCTCAGGCACAACTCGCCTGGCGGATGGTGATCGAATTGGTGTCCGGTCTCGGGATCGGATTTGGCATCGGATACGGGCTGGATAGTCTTTTCGGGACACAGCCATTCATGATGGTGCTATTCATATTTTTTGGCCTCGCGGCTGGTGTTCTGACCATGATGCGATCCGCCAAAGAGGTACAACGCAAGCAGCAGGAAGCTGCGGAAGAAGAGGGTGAAGCGCGTGGCTGAAGAAAAAGCTGAAGGCGGTCTGGTTTTCCATCCATTGGACCAATTCATCGTCAAACCGCTTTTTGGCGACGGTCCGGTTGCCTGGTACACACCAACGAACGTCACGCTCTGGATGGTGATCTCTCTTCTCGCGATCATCGCCGTCTTCGTATTGGGCAGCCGTGGCCGAGCCATCGTACCAACGCGCATGCAGTCGATTGGTGAGTTGGTCTACGGCTTCATCTACAAAATGGTGGAAGATGTGACTGGCAAGGATGGGGTGAAGTACTTCCCCTACATCATGACGTTGTTCCTCTTCATCCTGTTCGCCAACTATCTGGCGCTGATCCCTATGTCCTATAGCCCGACCTCGATGATCGCGGTCACCGCGATCCTGGGTTTCGGAGTTTTCTTTGCCGTGACGATCCTGGGCTTTGTCAAGAACGGGCCATCTTTCCTCGGCCTCTTCTGGATGTCCGACGCGCCTGCGATCCTGCGCCCGATCATCGCGGTGATCGAGGTTATTTCCTACTTCGTCCGCCCGGTCAGCCACTCTATCCGTCTGGCTGGTAACATCATGGCGGGCCACGCGGTTCTGAAAGTGTTCGCGGGTTTTGCAGCCCTGACACTGGTCAGCCCCGTCGCGATCTTTGGCATGGTGGCGATCTACGGGCTGGAAATCCTCGTCTGCGGCATTCAGGCCTACGTGTTCACTATTCTGACTTGCGTGTACCTCAAGGACGCACTTCACCCGCATCACTAAAGTTTCGGCGGGGTGACCCGCCTTAAGCTCAACTTCCAATCGTAAGGAGATATCACAATGGAAGGCGAACTCGCACACATCGGCGCTGGTCTGGCGGCAATCGGTTCCGGCGCAGCAGCTATCGGTGTTGGTACCGTGGCTGGTAACTACCTCGCAGGCGCACTGCGCAACCCATCCGCTGCTGCCGGTCAGACAGCAACACTGTTCATCGGTCTGGCATTCGCCGAAGCCCTGGGGATCTTTGCATTCCTCGTGTCGCTTCTGCTGATGTTCGCCGTCTAAGACAGCGACCCATATCCTTACGGCTGGTTGACGCGGGCTGATCGCGTCAACCAGAATAATCTCAAGGTATTCGGGGGCCGTTATGGCAACAGAAACAACAGACGCTGCAGGTGTATGCGTTGATGCAGGGGGTTCCGCCCTTGGCATGCCGCAGCTTTGCGCGGATTGGATGCCGAACCAGGTGTTCTGGCTTTTGGTCACGCTGGTGGCCATCTATTTCGTGATGTCGCGCATCGCGCTGCCACGGATTGGCGCCGTTCTGGCGGAGCGTTCTGGCACCATCACGAATGACATCGCCGCCGCGGAAGAGCTGAAGAACAAAGCGTCCGAGGCTGAAGCGGCTTACGAAAAGGCGCTTGTCGATGCCCGCGCTGAGGCGCAGAAAATCGTCGCCGAGGCGAAAGCGGAAATTCAGGCCGAGCTTGATGCAGAAATGCAAAAGGCCGACGCCCAGATCGCGGCCAAGGCTGCCGAAAGCGAGGCGGCAATTGCTGAAATTCGCGACGGTGCAGTGAAGAGCGTGACCGAGGTCGCCAAAGACACGGCAAAAGAACTGGTCAGCGCCCTTGGCGGGACAGCTGATGCAAAGACGATCACGGCCGCCGTGAACGCACGGATGAAGGGATAAGCGATGCGCGTACTTCTTCCCACACTGATGCTGCTTGCGGCGACACCTGCTGCCGCTGCCGGTGACAAGCCGTTCTTTTCGCTGGCGAACACAGATTTTGTCGTCACTATCGCCTTCATCATCTTCATCGGCATCCTGATCTACTTCAAAGTGCCGGGTCTTGTGGGCGGCATGCTCGACAAGCGGGCACAGAGCATCCAGGACGAGTTGAACGAAGCCAAGGCGCTGCGCGAAGAAGCGCAATCTTTGCTTGCCTCTTACGAGCGCAAGCAGAAGGAAGTGCAAGAGCAGGCAGAGCGTATCGTTGCCGCAGCCAAGGAAGAGGCGACCAACGCCGCTGCCGCTGCGAAGGATGACATCGCCAAGTCCATCGAGCGCCGCCTGTCAGCCGCGGAAGAGCAGATCGCTAACGCCGAAGCCACGGCCGTTAAGGAAGTGCGCGATCAGGCGATTGCCGTTGCCATCGGGGCCGCACGTGACGTCGTTGCCAAGCAGATGGATGCGAAAGCCGCCGGTGCATTGATCGACGAGGCGATTGATACGGTTGGTGCAAAGCTGCACTAGCAGACCGACTTACCTTGAACAGGGGCCCGATAACCGAACGGTTGTCCGGGCCCTTTTTCGTTGACGGCGCTATCGGGGGCTGAGACCTTGGCGCCGGGGCAGAAAAAAGGAAAGCAATGATGCCCGGCCTCTGGCTCGGCGTTTGGGCAAGCGTAATCTACATCGGATTCCTTGCACTGACGACGGCCCTTATCTTTGGATCGGTGAACACACCCGCGGCACTGGAAACAGTGCTATGGCAATTGCTGGCGGTCCAATGCATTGCGGCGCTCTTTTGCGCGCTGGTGGCGTGGCGTCGTTTTGGGTGGGTGGGGGCAGGGTTCTACCGGCTTGATCCGCGCGCGCTCTTCCTCATGGCCCCGGCGATCGCAGTGCTGGGCATCATGTATTGGGATATCTCTGCGGCGCTGTCCTGGGCCGAGATTTTTGAGCTTGGCCCGATGATCCTCATCTCGCTGGTGATCCTCACCGCCTGTGTTGGGTTTGGGGAAGAGGTCTTGTTTCGTGGCATCCTCTTGCGCAGCGCGTTGAGGCGGCTGCACGTGGCCCATGCCATGCTGCTGAGTGCGGTGCTTTTTGGCGTCTTTCACCTGATCAATGTGCTGGCTGGGCAGAGTGTTGGCACCACTGGTCAGCAGGTGATCTTCGCCTTTCTTGTGGGGTTCGCGATGGCCCCTGTGGCGTTGCGGTTGCGCAATCTATGGCCTTTAATCATCTGGCATTGGCTGTGGAACCTTGCCGTTTTTGTCAGTCAGGCTTTTGACATCCTGCACCCACTGGTGCTGTCGGGTATGGCCATGCAGGCGGTGATTTCCGTCTGGCTTTGGGTTGATCTGGCCCGCTTTGGTGTGCCCGCGCCTGCGGACTAGCGCCGGGCCTCATGTTCCAGGCGTTTCTGGGCGTAGACCTCGTTCCGGTCTGACTTCTGTTGATCAGACAGGGCTGAATTTACGAAATTCAGATGGCTTTCAATCGCCCGCCGCGCGCCATGTGGGTCACGTGCCTGCAGCGCGTCGTTGATGACCCGGTGCTGTTCCAGCAACGCATCACGGGTCATGCGTTGTTTGAACATGATCGTCCGGTTGTAGAACACACCTTCGCGCAAGAGGTCGAACATCGAGCGCATCATGTGCAGCATGATGATGTTATGGCTGGCCTCGATAATCGCAAGATGGAAGTCGGCATCGAGTGCTGCTTCGTCCGCGGGGTTCCGCTTTTGATGCGCCGCTTCCATCTTTTCAAAGATCGTGTTGACGACGCGTAGGTCGGTATCGCTGGCCAGCCGCGCTGCACGCTCTGCCGCCAGCCCCTCCATATCCCGGCGAAAGCTGATGTAGTCGAACACCGCTTCGTCATGGGTGGCAAAGAGGGTGACCAGGGCCGGTGAAAAGGCAGAGCCGAGAACGTCTGCCACGTAAACCCCCGCGCCAGCGCGTGAGGTCAGCAAACCGCGTTTTTGCAGATCCGCCAGCGCCTCACGCAAAGAGGGGCGCGAGACCTCCATCCGTTCGCTCAACTCTCGCTCTGATGGCAGCCGCTCGCCCGGCTTCAGGATACCGCGCAGGATCAGCCCTTCGATCTGGCGGATCACACCGTGAGAGAGTTTTTCCTGTGCGACCGGCTCAAATGGCATGGCGGCAGACCTTTCGTATTGGTCAAAGGATATGACCAGTTTGGCCTGTAAGCAATGCAAAAGGGGCCGCATCGCTGCAGCCCCTTTCTGGTGCCGATTGGGCGCCCCTTAGTTCGGGGTGATCACGATCTCGACCCGGCGGTTTGCCTGACGGCCGGCTTCGTTCAGGTTTGACGCAACGGGGTTGTTCTCCCCGGCACCAATCGAACGGATCCGCGATGGCGACACGCCGTTGCCGATGAGAATGTTTGAAACGGCGGCTGCGCGGCGCTCTGACAGGCCTTGGTTAAATGCCGCATCACCCACGTTGTCGGTGTGGCCGATGACGTTCACGGTTGTGTTCGGATACTGGTTGAGCGAGTTCGCGACGATCCGCAGTTCATTCTGCGACAGGGCAGAAACCTGCGTGCTGTTGGTGGCAAAGAGCAGGTCCTGGCTTAGCACGACGACGAGGTTGTTGCCGTTGTTGGACACACCCACATCGCTGCGCAGCGCCCGGCGCAACTCTTCGGCCTGACGGTCAAGGCTCTGGCCGACGCCAGCGCCAACACCCGCACCCAAGGCAGCGCCTATCAGCGCGGCCTGATTGCGCTCACGCACAGTGCCGTCGTTGTTGGTGATCGCGCCCAGCAGTGCGCCTGCGCCTGCGCCGATCAGCGCGCCTTGCTGCGTGTTCTGGTTCTGGTTCGGGCCTGCGGGATCACAAGCTGCCACGAAGGTCAGCGAAGCCGTCGCAAGGACGAGGGGGAATTTCGTAAATGTCATGGTCATGGTTCCATTTGATTTGGGATGCCGAAGCATATGCCGATAAAGCCCATGATATCCAATAGCGCAGCAGTGGCGAGCAAGGATTTGCTGACTTTACCCTGCCTTTGCCAATGTATCCTCACGCGCGGATTCCCATGCAAGCAACGCCCGTTTGACCGGAAGACCCCAGTGATAGCCGCCCAGCCCGCCTGATTTGCGCAAGGCCCGGTGGCAGGGGATCAGCCAACTCACCGGGTTGCGCCCCACCGCCGTCCCCACGGCGCGCACCGCACGCGGCTTCCCGATGGCCTGTGCGATTTCGGAATAGGTCGTCACATGGCCTGATGGTATGTTCATCAGTGCTTCCCAGACTTTCAGCTGGAAGGGCGCGCCGATCATGTGCAACTGCGTTTCCCCCGTCATGCCAAGCGCGGCGCTGGCCCAAGGGCGCAGATGCATCACGTCTTCAACGAAGGTCGCTTTGGGCCAGCGGGATTTCATATCGGCCATCGCAGGTTCCGTCCCTGTCTCGGCAGCAAAGGCAAGACCGCAAATCCCCCTATCTGTGCCCATGATCAAGGCGGGGCCAAAGGGGCTTTCAAACCAGCCCCAATAGATCGTAAGGCCAGCGCCCCCTTGGGCATAGTCTCCGGGGCTCATCGCCTCCCACCGCACAAAAAGATCATGCAGACGGCTGCTGCCTGACAGGCCCACGGCATTGGCCGTTTCCAGCGTCGTGAACCTGTCCTGCAACAGGGTCTTGGCATGTCCCAATGTCAGGTATTGCTGGTACCGTTTGGGCGAGACGCCGACCCACGCGGAAAAGAGCCGCTGAAAATGCGCGGGGCTCATGTTCATCTCTGCTGCGAGATCAGCGAGGGAAAGTTGCGTGTCGCCAGCGGCATCAATCGCCTCAATGGCGCGGCGCATGACGTGGTAGTGATATGTGTCTGACTGTTCCATGACGCAGACACTAGGCGCCCGCCAGCGGCCACGCGACCCGGAAATTGCGCAACTTCGCCTTGCCCCGGGGCCAATGGCGGCGCATATCACCCCGCATGGCCAAGCAGCTTGATTATCATACGATCCGCGAGATCTTTACCCGGTTCCAGACCGCAGAGGCGGAGCCGAAAGGTGAACTGGAGCATGTGAATGTCTATACGCTGGTCGTGGCCGTGGCCCTGTCAGCGCAAGCCACCGATGCAGGTGTGAACAAGGCGACACGCGCGCTCTTCAAAGTGGCGGACACTCCGCAGAAGATGCTGGATCTGGGGCTGGAAGGCCTGACCGAACATATCAAGACCATTGGGCTCTTTCGTCAGAAGGCGAAGAACGTGATGAAGATGAGCCAGATCCTCGTCGATGAGTATGGTGGGGAAGTGCCCAATTCACGCGCCGCGCTGCAGTCATTGCCCGGTGTCGGGCGCAAGACGGCCAATGTTGTGCTGAACATGTGGTGGGGCCAGCCCGCGCAGGCGGTCGACACCCATATCTTTCGATTTGGTAACCGCAGCGGTGTTGCGCCGGGCAAGGATGTAGAGGCTGTGGAACGCGCCATCGAAGATCACATCCCTGCGGATTTCCAGCTTCATGCCCATCACTGGATGATTCTGCATGGCCGCTACGTCTGCTTGGCAAGAAAACCGAAATGCGCGGCCTGTATCATCCGCGATCTGTGTAAATTCGAGGACAAGAACCTATGAGCAACTTTGACGTGATCGGCATCGGCAATGCGATTGTCGATGTGATTGGCCATGCCGAGGATACGTTTCTCGATCACATGGGGATCGAGAAAGGCATCATGCAACTGGTCGAACGTGACCGGGCAGAGGTGCTCTACGCCGCGATGAAAGACCGGACGGAAACGCCCGGCGGGTCAGTGGCCAACACGATTGCCGGGTTGGGCAGCCTTGGCCTGTCGACGGCATTCATCGGCAAGGTGAAGGATGATGTCCTGGGCCGGTTCTACGCCAAGGGGATGGAGGAGGCAGGCACCGCCTTTCCAAACCCGCCCGTGGCGAGTGCCGAGGCACCCACATCACGCTCGATGATCTTTGTCTCACCGGATGGGGAGCGGTCGATGAACACATATCTGGGGGCAGGGGCCGACCTGGGGCAGTCAGACGTGTCAGATGATCTGTTTGCTGCCAGCAAGATCCTGTTTCTCGAAGGTTATCTGTTTGACAAGGATGAGGGGAAAACGGCCTTTACCGCTGCCGCACAGTCGATGCGCGCGGCCGGTGGCCGTTCAGGCATCACACTGTCTGATCCGTTTTGCGCCGACCGGCACCGCGCGGATTTTCAGCGCCTTGTGGCGGAAGAGATGGATTTCACACTGGGCAACGCGGCGGAGTGGACGACGCTCTATGAGACGGATGATCTGGATGCGGCCCTCGCCAAGGCAAGCGCCGTATGCGAAACGGTCGTTTGCACTTGTTCGGGTGACCCGGTGATCCTGATCCAGAAGGGCCAGCGCGTTGAAGTTCCTGTGAAGAAAGTGGTGCCTGTTGACGCCACCGGCGCCGGTGATCAGTTCGCGACGGGGTTCCTTTACGGCTACACCACGGGGCAGTCGCTAGAGGTGAGCGGGCGCATGGGCGCTGTCGCTGCGGCGGAGGTGATCGGGCATATCGGTCCGCGCCCGAAGACAGATCTCAAGACACTGTTTGCGGCTGCGGGGCTGATCTGAGCCAGAGGTCGTCAAGCGCGTCGATCTTTTCCACATCGAACCGCGCTTCCTCTTTCCAGTACTTGCCGGATGGCACCATGTAGCCGAGAGCCTCTTCCCGCGCGAGCGCCTTGTCGAGCGCTGCCGTGTCCATCTTGGCTGGTTGCGCCCGTTCGAGTGTTTCGAGTGTCGCGCGGGGAAAGATAAGGCGGCTTTCATCGGTAGAGAGGTTCACCATGGCGCAGTTCTGGCGGGCCGCCAGAGCCATGAGCCGGGCCGATTTCGCCTCTAGCGATCTGAGTGTCACGTCTTTGCGCAACGGATCCGCTGTGCCCTTGCCGTAGAAATGGGTGGAACCGGAGGGGCGATAAACCATGTCACAGCCCAGGACGGCAATCACGCTGGGGCGCAGCGCGGCAAGCGCCCAATAGCTCGCTGTAAACGCCATCGTGCCGCCCGCATAGACGAACCCACCGTATTGGTTTTGCAGCGGCACATAGTCATCGGCGCGGATAATCCGTTGATGCGGGGCCATGTCGATGGGTTTGCGTGCGTCAGGAAAATCATCCGGGTGGATCAGGTCATCCCAATCGGGCCGCACAGCCCAGGCATTATTGATCGCGACGATGCGATCAAAGTGCTCTTTTGGCCAGTCGCGGCACGCAACGACATTCGGCCCGCTGCCCAGGATCAGAACAATACTCATTGCGCCCTCCACCAAACGTGTAGCGGTGAGATAATCCGTGGTGCGGGCATTTCCAGCGGAAGTGAACTTTTATGCCTCCGGCGGAGGTATTTGGGAACATGAGAAGGGACTATTGCCCCAGCTTTGCATGCACCTCATCAAGGTCGATTTCGCCCACCGGCATCTTGTTAGCGGGGTTCTCGAAATCGTATTTGAAGATACGGAAGTCCTTCTTGTAGATCTCGTAGACGATGTGCATCGCCAGATCGTCGAAGTAGTCCTCCACCGGGTGGGCGCGTTTGGGGCCGTGCCCTTCGCTTTCGTTGAAGCGTGGGACATCGGCGAGGGTGACGGGATGCGCAGCCTCTGTCTTGTCGAGCACCACCTGCATTCCGTCGTTGAATTTCTCGGTCCAGAAGATGTGGTCGTAGCGCCCGCCGTTCACTATGTAGGTGGAGATGTGCCCTGACTGTGCGGACCAGTGAATGTCAGGCTCCATCGGTTTGCGCCAGCGAATGGTGTCGCGTGCGAACAGAAGGAAGCGGCGGAAGCTTTTGATCTGATCGAATTCAAACCCGCTCTCCGGATCGCCGACCTCAATCCCGTATTTCTGAATCAGTGTGGGGACGAGGTTGCCGCGGTAGTAGTTCCCGTTGCGCTGGATGCCGCAGATCTTGTCAAAGAAGGATGACAGGATGCGCGTGTAGGGGTTGCGCACGCAGGTGAAGGCAAAGCTCTTGTGGTCGCGGACGTTGTCACGGATAGGCTGTTGGCTGTCATCCATCGCCCACTTGTGCAGGCCCGTCTTTGCGTCATGGATATCGCCGTCAAAGAACTGTCCATGGTCGCTGTAGTACATGATCTGCCCGATGGTCGAGCAGGCGCATTTCGGCACAACACGGTACACCATGCTTTCCGATTGCGTCATCCATGTTCCGGGAAAACTCGCCAAAAACCAAAACTCCCGCTGGAAAAACAACTTTCAGGCATACAGATCAAAGAAATCCTGTCACTTCAATGGGCGTTCGCGCTATGTCTGCCTGCAGCACAGATCAACGCCGACCTGACAGACCATATGGCCCGTATCGCCTTTATCCTGCTTTGCCACAAAGACCCTGCCGCGATCATTCGGCAGGCGGGGCAATTGACAGCGGCGGGTGACTATGTGGCGATCCACTTTGACGGGAACGCCCCAGCGGAGGCCTACCAGAAGATCAGGGACGGCCTGAAAGACGATCCCAACGTCACCTTTGCCGCCAAGCGCCACAAATGCGGCTGGGGAGAGTGGAGCCTGGTGCAAGCCACCTTGTCTGCGGTTCACGCCGCGATGGATGCCTTTGCCGATGCCACCCATTTCTACATGATCTCTGGCGATTGCATGCCGATCAAATCCGCAGCCTACGCCCATGCGATGCTGGATGGGCAGGATCTGGATTTCATCGAGAGTTTTGATTTCTTCAAAAGCAACTGGATCAAGACCGGCTTTCGCGAGGAACGGCTGATCTATCGCCACTACTTCAACGAGCGTAGCCAGAAAGGGCGCTTTTACACGGCACTTGCCTTGCAGAAACGCCTTGGTCTGACGCGCAAGGTGCCCGAAGACCTTGACATGATGATCGGCAGCCAATGGTGGTGCCTGCGCCGGGCGTCTGTGCAGGCGGTGCTGGATTTCCTGCGCGACCGTCCTGACGTGATCCGTTTTTTCCGGACCACATGGATCCCGGATGAGACGTTTTTTCAAACCCTTGTCAGGCATGTGGTGCCTGGGCGCGAGATCACGAACCGCACGCTGACCTTCCTGATGTTTTCCGACTACGGCATGCCGGTGACCTTCTATAATGATCACTATGATCTGCTGCTTGGGCAGGATGCACTATTCGCGCGTAAGATCAGCCCGCAGGCTGCCGAATTGCGGGATCGTTTGGGAGCGCTTTATGCCAGCGACCGACGCGATTTCGTAATCTCGGACGAGGGGCGCAAGCTTTTTGCCTTTCTCACCGGCCGCGGCCGTGTCGGCCGCCGGTTTGCGCCAAGGTTCTGGGAGGCGGCGACAACACTCGGCCAGAACCGCACCCTGATGATCGTGGCCTGCAAGAAATGGCATGTGGCCAAGCGACTGGTGGCCGCCATTTCGCACCATACCAACACGCCCGCCGTCGAATACCTCTTTCACGAAGACGCCACCCCGATGCCGGATCTTGGCGGGATCGAGCATGGGCTCGAAAAGCGGACCCGACATCGCCGGGCGCTCTTGCGCTTGCTTTTCGATCACTATGAAAGTGACCGGCTTGTGATTTGCATAGATACCGATGCGTTGGACTTGCTGACGGATTTCTACACCGATCGCGCACAGGTGCGGCTGCTGGAAATCGCCTGCAGCTTTGATGATGACTACCTCGTCGGCCATGCCATCCGTGTCGGTCTTGCCGGGCCGCAGACCAACGCCGAGACACTCGCGCGCCTTTTGCCCACGATCCGCCACGATATCATCTACGAGCGTGACGCGATCCGCGATGCGCGGTTCGCCAACGCAAGCCGGATCAGCGAGAGCGCATCGCCTGCCGAAAACGCGGTAGAGCTTGCGCAATTCCTGCAGGTCGCGCCAGAGGTGGCGCGGCAGCTTGCCGAAACCCCCCACCTGTTTGCAGATTGAGGACCCAGATGGATTACGCCTACGACGACCAGAACATTTTCGCCAAGATCCTGCGTGGAGAGATCCCGAACAAGACAGTTTATGAGAACGACCATGCGCTCGCGTTCGAAGATATCGCCCCACAAGCCCCCGTGCATGTGCTGGTGATCCCCAAAGGGCCTTACATGAGCCTTGATCACTTCGCCCGCGATGCCAGCGCGGAAGAGCATCACGGATTCATGCAGGCGGTCGCCGAAGTGTGTCGGATTACTGGCGTCGACGAAGGCTTCCGCGGTGTTTCGAATACCCGCACCCATGGCGTGCAAGAGGTGCCGCACTACCACATGCATATTCTGGGTGGGCGTCCGCTCGGGCGGATGCTGGCAGACTAAAGCACTTCGACCTAGACCTGCATCACCTTTCGCTGCCTCTCCGCTTCGCTGCGAACGCGAAAGGTGATGCATGATATTTCAAGTTAAGGTCGAAACGCTCTAGGCGTCTTGCGAGGCCGTCAATGACAGAAAGACATCTTCCAGGTGCGCCTCTTCCGTCTTCACATCGCGGATCTTGATATCTGCATCCCGCACGATTGACAGGATCTGATCCGCAGGTGTCTTCCCGCTCTGGTAGGTGAAGGCGAGGCTGCCGTCGCTTTGTTTCTGCCCTGTGATGCCTTCAGGAAGGTCTGGCAGCGCGGCCTCGCCCTCGGGCGTGATCACCAGCGTCTTGCTGTCGAGCCGGCCCAACAGGTTTACGGTGCTATCCTGCACGATCACCTCACCATGGTTGATGATCGCGATCTCGTCGCACATCTCTTCGGCTTCTTCGAGGTAGTGGGTCGTCAGGATGATGGTCATGCCTTCATCATTCAGCTTGCGCACATTTTGCCAGAGCATGTTGCGCAGTTCGATATCGACGCCTGCGGTGGGTTCATCCAGCACCAGCACTTGCGGGGCATGGACAAGCGCCTTGCCCAGCAGCAGCCTGCGGCGCATTCCGCCTGAAAGAGATCGCGCATAGGCATCCGCCTTGTCCGCAAGCCCGATCAGATCGAGTATTTCGCCGGTGCGGCGTTGCGCCTTTGGCACGCCATAAAGCCCCGCCTGCACGTCAAGTGATTGTGCTGGCGTGAAGAAAGGATCAAGGTTTGGTTCCTGCGGCATCACCCCGATGGCCGCGCGGGATTGGCGCGGGTTCTTGTCTTGATCGAAGCCCCAGATCTTTACGCTGCCTGCGGTTTTCACCACCAGCCCCGCCATGATGTTGATCAGGGTCGATTTGCCAGCGCCATTCGGCCCCAGAAGGCCAAAGATCTGGCCGCGCGGGATCGTCAGGTCGATGCCTTTCAACGCCTCCTTCGCGGCGCTTTTGCCGGTCGCGGCATAGGTCTTGCGCAAGCCCGAGATTTCAATGGCGTTGTCTGTCATGCTGGCCTTTCCCATCGCGATTTGCTGCGATATATCTCGGACCATCTAAGGCGGGCTGGGCCCCGCGGCAACACGATGAGAACGCGCATGTCCACACCCGCCCCGGAAACCAGAATTGTTCATGACTGGCGCGTCGCCTGTGACGGCGGTGAGGGCGCACTTGGCCATCCCCGCGTCTGGCTGCAAATCCCGCAGGAACACGGCTGGATCGAATGCCCCTATTGTGATGCCAAGCTGATCCACGAGGATTTCGAAGGCAAAGTATGATCCGGCGCCTGATCGGGGCGTGCGGCGCGCTGATCGCGGCCTACCTGATCGCTGGCACCCTGGGTGGCATGATCAAGGTTGGATCCCCACCGCCGCCAGATGCCGAACGGCGGATTGGCCTTCTGCCGGGCCCTATTCATACGGATATCCTGCTGCCCACGACCCCCGAAGTGCGAGAGCAGTTTGGCTTTCTTGCCGCCGACGGTCTGTTCATTGATGCACCAGAGGTGGCTTGGCTTGTCACCGGGTGGGGTGCGCGGGACTTTTACACCACGACAGGCGGCTATACCGATCTGCGCCCCGGCCCGGTTTTTCGTGCGGTGACGGGCGACAGTGCCGTGATGCGCGTTTTTCTGGGCGGTACGATCACGGATGATACCGGCATCACCTGGATCACGCTCTCGGACGCGCAATTTGCCGCCGTGGTCGAACAGGTGCGCACCAGCTTTGACGGCGATCTGCCTACGCCGCTTGAACATCCGGGGCTGAATGGGCGCGACTTGTTCTACCCCGCGCAGGGCCGGTTTCACCTGTTCCGCACTTGCAACGTCTGGGTCGGCAACGTGTTGCGCAAAGCCGGTGTTGAGGTGGGTGTCTGGACACCCTTTACCTGGTCCTTGCCCTAAGCCCGATCCGGCGCTGCACAGTTTCTGTGTGCGCCTGCGCGTGGTCGGATCGTGGTTTTGGCTCTATATCTGCGTCAGAGCGCAGAGGAGCATCGCCATGACATTCCGCCCCGTGACCCAGACATCCCAAGCCCACCCGACGATGGAAGGCGCAGGCGTGCATCTGCACCGCGTCTTTGGCTTTGGTGACCCGGGCGAAAGTGACCCTTTTCTGCTGCTCGATGATTTCCGCAACGACGTGCCCGCCCATTATGAGCGTGGTTTCCCTTGGCACCCGCACCGCGGGATTGAGACGATCACCTATGTGCTGGAGGGTGAGGTCGCGCATGGCGACAGCCTGGGCAACAACGGTGTGCTCGGGGCCGGATCAGTGCAGTGGATGACCGCCGGATCAGGCATCCTGCATCAGGAGATGCCGAAGGGAAACGCCGCTGGGCAAATGCATGGGTTTCAGCTTTGGGCGAACCTGCCATCCTCGCTCAAGATGACTTCGCCGCGCTACCAGGACATTCAGGGCAGTGATGTGCCGGAAATCATTGATGATGATGGCACGCGAGTAAAGATCATCACCGGCAATTTCTGGGGGAAAGCCGGGCCGGTGGACGGGATCGCGGCGGACCCGCTCTACCTAGATGTCTCCGTCCCGCCGAACTCGCGCAAGACGCTCCCCGTCGACACGCGCGCAAACGTCTTTGCCTATGTCTTTGCAGGCGCAGGGCGTTTCACCGATGCCGCTGACCCCATCGGCGTGCGCGTCGAAAAGGAGGTGGCGGGGCAAGAGGTCAACATTCGCGACATGACCGGCAATCGGACGCTCGTCCGTTTCGGCAACGGGGATGATGTGACGGTGCAGGCGGGCCCCGATGGCGTGCGCTTTCTGCTCGTCGCTGGCCGCCCCATTCAGGAACCCGTCGCTTGGCACGGCCCCATCGTGATGAACACGCAAGCCGAGCTGCATCAGGCCATGAAGGACCTGCAGAACGGGACCTTCATCAAGGCTGCGCACTAACTCATCGGGATGGCACCATCGGGGCAGGGCAGGCGCGCGCTGACCTCGCCCTCGGGTGTCAGGAATTCCAAGACGTTTTCGCCTGACCACACCTCGATAGGTTGACCGGCCGTATCGCTGCCATTGCCGATGACCGTCGAGGTTTCATTGTCCTGTGTGTGGTAGATCACCCCGATGTCGATCCCGTTGTCGCATTGCAGCCTGCTCATTCCAGCGCCAAAGGGGCCATCTGCTGTCCATGTCCCACTGCAGGTCACGCCGGTCGACATCTGCCCACTGACCGGCCCTTCATCCCAGCCGCGGGCTTGTCCGTCGAAATACACACCGTGAAATCCAACGCAGGCCAGCACGCGCACACAGTTGTCCTGACTATAGGGTGCCGCGTTGCAGGTGGATTGTTCAGCGGCAACAGCCCCGCCAAGGCAGATGGTCACTGGAAGGATGAGACGGATCATGGCAAAACCTTTTGAAACTGTTTCGGGGGTCTTGGGCGATGGAAGCGAATTTTGGTAAAGGCTGTCACCTGCACTTGATTGACGGATCGGCGTTTATCTTTCGCGCCTACCATGCCCTCCCCCCGCTGACGCGCAAGTCTGATGGCCTCCCCGTGGGCGCGGTGAGCGGTTTTGTGAACATGCTGCAAAGGTATGTTGAGGGGAACAATGGACCTGATGCCGCGACCCATGTCGCGGTGATCTTTGACAAGGGCAGCCACACGTTCCGCAATGATCTGTATGATCAGTACAAGGCCAACCGGGATGAGATGCCAGAGGATCTGCGCCCGCAAATCCCGCTGACCCGGACCGCGACGCGTGCTTTCAACATCGCCTGTGAAGAGATTGAGGGGTTTGAGGCGGATGACATCATCGCGACCCTCGCCTGTCAGGCCCGTGAGGCTGGTGGCCGCGTGACCATTCTGTCTTCGGACAAGGACCTGATGCAGTTGGTCGGTGGCGGCGTCGAAATGCTCGACCCGATGAAGAACAAGCGGATCGACTCGGATGGCGTGGTCGAAAAATTCGGCGTCGGGCCAGAGCGGGTTGTGGATGTGCAGGCGCTGGCGGGTGACAGCGTCGATAACGTCCCGGGTGCCCCGGGGATCGGGATCAAGACGGCAGCCCTACTGATCAATGAATATGGTGATCTGGAGAGCCTGCTGGACCGTGCGGAAGAGATCAAACAGCCAAAGCGACGGCAGACGTTGATCGACCACCGGGCGCAGATTGAGTTGTCCAAGAGACTCGTGGCCCTCGATTGCGAAATGGACCTGCCATTTGACCTCGACTCACTCGAAGTGAAGGACCCGGATGCGGAAACGCTGATGGGGTTTCTGGGAGAGATGGAGTTCCGGACGGTCACCAAGCGCATCGCCGACAAACTGGGGGTCGAGGCCCCAGTTATCGAAGATACCCCACCTCCCACCGAGGAAGCCGCCACGCCAGAGGCCGTCCCGTTTGACGCAGATAACTACGAATGCGTGCGTGATGCGACCGCCCTGCAAGCCTGGATCGACCGCATCCATGAGCGCGGCTATGTCGCCGTCGATACCGAGACCACGGGCCTTAATGAGATGATCGCCGATCTTGTCGGCATTTCTCTCTCCGTCGATCCGGGCCAGGCTTGCTACATCCCGCTGACACACAAGTCGGCCGACGCGGATGATCTTTTTGGCTCGGACGATCTGGCTGAGGGGCAAATGGGATTGCAGGAATGCCTCGACCTTCTGAGACCGGTGCTCGAGGACCCGGCGGTTCTGAAGATCGGGCAGAACATGAAGTATGACGCCAAGATTTTCGCGCGTCACGACATCACCGTCGCCCCGATTGATGACACGATGCTGATGTCCTACGCGATGAACGCGGGTCTGCACAATCATGGGATGGACACGCTCTCAGAGCGCTACCTTGGCCACGCGCCCATCCCGATCAAGCCGCTGCTGGGCACCGGAAAGTCTGCCAAGACATTTGACCGTGTCGCGATTGACGATGCCGTGAAATATGCCGCCGAGGATGCCGATATCACCCTGCGTCTTTGGCAGCAGTTCAAGCCGCAGTTGCATCAAAAGCGGGTCACGACAGTCTACGAGACGCTCGAACGCCCATTGGTTCCGGTGCTTGCGCAGATGGAACGGAACGGGATCAAGGTAGACCGCGACACCCTTAGCCGCATGTCTAACGCCTTTGCCCAAAAGATGGCGGGGCTGGAGGCGGAGATTCAGGAACTCGCCGGGCGGCCGTTCAACGTAGGTTCCCCCAAGCAACTGGGCGAGATCCTGTTTGACGAAATGGGCCTGCCGGGCGGCAAGAAGGGCAAGACGGGGGCCTATGCGACCGGCGCTGATGTGCTGGAAGATCTCGCGACGGAACATGAACTGCCGGGCCGCGTTCTGGATTGGCGGCAACTGTCGAAGCTGAAGTCGACCTACACGGACGCCTTGCAAGAGCACATCAACAAGGACACGGGCCGCGTCCACACATCCTATTCGATTGCGGGGGCCAACACCGGGCGGCTAGCGTCAACTGATCCCAACCTGCAGAACATCCCAGTGCGGACGGAAGAAGGGCGGCGCATCAGAGAGGCGTTCGTGGCCGAAGATGGCAAGGTGATTGTCAGCCTTGACTACTCTCAGATCGAACTGCGCATCCTCGCCCATATCGCCGGGATCGACGCGCTGAAACAGGCATTTCTGGATGGGATCGACATTCACGCGATGACCGCGTCAGAGATGTTCGATGTGCCGCTGGACGAGATGACGCCTGATGTGCGGCGGCAAGCAAAGGCAATCAACTTTGGCGTCATCTACGGCATCTCCGGCTTCGGCCTAGCCCGCAACCTGCGTATCCCGCGGGGCGAGGCGCAGGGGTTCATCGACCGCTATTTCGAACGGTTCCCGGGCATCCGGAAGTATATGGATGACACCGTCGCCTTTGCGAAAGAGCACGGGCATGTGCAGACGCTCTTTGGCCGCAAGATCAACACACCAGAAATCAACGCCAAAGGCCCGCATGCCGGGTTCGCCAAGCGTGCGGCGATCAATGCACCAATTCAGGGAACGGCGGCCGATGTGATCCGCCGCGCGATGATCCGGATGCCGGACGCGATCAACGACATTCCCGCAAAGATGCTGCTACAGGTTCACGACGAGCTTATCTTTGAGGTCGAAGAAGGTGCGGTAGACGACCTGATTGGCGTAGCGCGTGACGTCATGGAAGGGGCAAGCGATCCAGCGGTCAAGCTGGACGTGACGCTCGCCGTTGATGCCGGGCAAGGGGCCAGCTGGGCCGAGGCGCATTAGTCTCAACTTGGTCTAACCGTCCAATTGAACTGAATGCAAAACGCAAAGCACCACCCGGTGGGGTGGTGCAATGATGTCTTGGTAGCTTCGGGCCTTAGTTGACCTTTTCGGCCTCGACGAGGTTTGCGTCGCTCGGCTTGCTGGATGCAATCTCAATCCTGCGTGGCTTCAGCGCTTCTGGCACTTCGCGGACGAGGTCGATGTGCAGCATGCCGTTTTCATGGGCGGCGCCGGTTACTTTGACATGGTCTGCAAGGTGGAAGCGGCGCTCGAACGCACGGGTCGCGATGCCGCGGTGCAGGTAGTTCCGCTCTTTGTCTTCAGGCGCTTTGCGGCCAGTGACAAGAAGCGCGCGATCCTTCAGCTCGATCACAAGCTCATCATCGGAAAATCCGGCGACGGCGATCGAAATGCGCCATGCGTCATCTTCGGTCTTTTCGATGTTGTAGGGGGGGTAGCTGTTCTGGCCGACATCGCTGGCAAGCGCACGATCCATGAGATCGGCAATCTGGTCAAAACCAACGGTGGCACGGTAGAGGGGTGTCAGGTCAAATGCACGCATCTGAGTCATCCTTTCTTAAGCGATAACAGTGTCTTGGCCTTCCTGTGACGGACAGACCGGGTGTGACGGGACCCGTCATTGGCATCCCGATGTCCCATACTTGGGCACCCGTTTTTTCGCTTTCAAGGGGTCAGGGGCGGACGAATTTCGCGCCCGTTTCATTGCGCTCGTTCACATTGATCAGACGCTGCGTGCCACCGGGGCGCGCCGGACCGATGCTGGCGAAATGGGTCAAAAGTGCTGTCAGCGGCCTATCGAGCGAGGTACCCAGAGACACCTTCTGCCCGCCGACTTGCGCCATGGCCGAAACGACAGAGGCGATCCTTGTCTCACCATCCCGGATCATGAAAACCGGTGATCCACTTGACCCAAACTCGACATCGCATGTCATCACGATCACACCGGTCTGGCGTCCAAGCACGCTGCAGACCTCTTGCAGGCTTGGCGCATCTTCACGCCCGCGCCCATAGGATACGACGCCAACCTGATCACCTGTCAGGGGGCGCTCTGCGATTAGATAGGGCCTGATGCGGGTCTGGCGAATGGGTTGATCCAGTTCCAGCACCGCAATGTCCATCGCGACCTCTGACGGGATGGTCGCCCCACCGCTGTGGTCATAATCGGGATGCGCAATTGCCTGCGTCACACCCCGTGTGGCGGCGGCCCGTCCATCGCGCAGACCCGCCCGAAACTCAAACCGGTCAGCGGAGATCAGAGTGCCATCATTGTCATAAAGGCAATGTGCCGCTGTCAGGATCAAACGCTCGCGGATCAGGGCGGCGGTGCAGAAGCCCTTGCCGCGAATGTCCAGGCGGCCGACGGCCTCCCACCCTTCGCTGTCCTGTCGTGTTTCAAGCGTCACCAGTCCGGTTTCCTGCGCGGCCCCAACTGAGGGGAGCGTAAGGGCCAAGACCAGCGCGGCCAGATATCTGCGGAAACGATTCTGCATTACGGAACCATTCTATGGCGTTACGGCGGATTTAAGGCAAATTTGGACGCGATCCGGGCGCGCATTTCTTTCCGTGTTGTTGTGGCGCAGACATGCGCGACCGGTTAGGGATGCCATATGCGTCTGATCGAACATTTGTCCCTCTTGAGTTTTCTGGATGCGATTGCTGCGGCAACGATCCTGTTGTCCTGGGCGCTGCTGGGTTGGCTGATCGAACACCCAGGCATGCAACGCCCCTCAGTAACTGTATTGATGGCAGAGCGGCGGCGGGATTGGATGCGGGTCATGGTCACGCGTGAGCCGCGGATCTTCGATAGCCAGATCCTAACGAGCTTGCGCCAGGGCACGGCGTTCTTTGCCTCGACCTGCCTTTTGGCCGTGGGTGGTGTGCTGGCGCTGGCGGGGAACACCGAACCCCTGCGCGGTGTCGCGGCAGAGGTGTCAGACATGGCGGTGCCTGTCGTGATTTTTCAGCTGAAGCTGGTGCTGGTGGTGTTCTTCCTGACCAGTGCGTTTCTCAAGTTCGTCTGGGCCAACCGGGTCTTTGGCTATTGTGCGGTGATGATGGCGGCTGTGCCCAATGATCCCGCGGATCCACAGGCCTACCCGCGCGCAGCGCAGGCGGCGGAATTGAACATTCGAGCTGCGATGAATTTCAACCGTGGCCTGCGGGCGATGTATTTTGCGCTGGGCTCACTCGCCTGGTTGATCGGGCCGGTGACGCTGCTGCTGGCGACAGTGGCCGTGATCTGGGTGATCTGGTCACGAGAATTTGCATCATCCGCCCGCACAATCCTGATATCAGATCAGGCATGAAGTATGCCTATACGGTCCTGATCACCCTTCTACCCACCCTTGCAGCTGCGGACATTCCCGTGGTGGAGGCGGTCACCGTCGTCGGTGACCGCGTCAGCGTGACGCTCTCTCATCCCGATACGGGGTGGGATCATTACGCAGACGGGTGGGAGGTGCTGGATGCCGACGGCAATTCGCTTGGTATCCGCGAGCTCTTGCATCCGCATGTCAACGAACAGCCTTTCACCCGGTCACTTTCCGGCGTGGCGATTCCTGATGATGCGAAGGTGATTTACGTGCGCGCCCGCTGCAATGTGGATGGCTGGGGCGATGCGTTGTTCGAGGTCCGTCTGGATCAATAGGTGGCCGGGCTAGCCGTTTGCCCCAAGCCGATAGTCGACAATCACCGGGTAATGGTCAGTCGGCCATTCGCCCTGAAATTTCTGGCGCAAGACAACGGGCTCACCCACGCGCGTCGCATCCCCATTGACGGCGATATGGTCAATTGCACCGAAGAGGTTGATACCTCTGTTGAAGTGAAAGGTCGCGCCTTTCACAGGTGCGAAGTCAAAGCCTTCATCGGCCAGAATTTCAACCACCTGGTCACCCAGCCGCCCGTTGAAGTCGCCAACCACAAAGACGGTCTCGCCCTGCGCGGTCCAGGGGGCAACGCGTGAAGCCACCAGTTCAAGCGACTGGATGCGGTTTGACCGGCTGGCAAAGTCGGTGTGGATGTTCACGATCTTGAACGCAGCGCCCGCGTTTGGGTCCCGAAACTCTGCCCATGACGCAAAGGCCGGGAAGGACCCGTTGAAGGTGCGGGAGTAGATCACGTCAGGCGTTTCGGAAAAGAAGAACCAGCCTTGGTCGAGCATCTCCACCCGATCAGGTCTGTAAAGGATCGGCTGGGTTGAGGGGAACGTCGCAGGGTCACCTACTGCAGCGGCGCGATAATCTGGGTTGTTTTCCAAAAGCCAGTCCAAGGTGAGGTTCACCCGATTGTTGCCGCGGGCAAAGCTTTCCATTTCCTGAAAGGCGATGACGTCGGCATTCACGGCTTTGAATGCCGCATCAAGCGGGCCTTTCCGCCGGTCCCAGTCGCCGACCGACCACGCACCAGTATCGCGCTCCAGGATGATGTAGTGGACGTTATACGTTGCAAGCCGTAGCACCCGTCGGTGGCAGGGGTGAGGGTCTGTGTGCCGGAGTTTCGGTAGGTCTGACACCCGACAACCGTCAGCAACAACAGGGCGATCAGCCCCAGCCCTTTCAGAAAGGCAATCAGCACCCTAGCGCCGCCCTTCACGCAGCCATGCCCCGATGATCAGTAGGGAAGCCAGAAGCAAGAATGCCCAGGCCGGGAGGATAGGCGTGATGCTGATATCGGCTGTCCGGAAGGCCCCGCGCGGGGTGATCCCGATCCAGCCGCGCCCGGCTGCAGGGCGACCCTCGCGCACGGTGCGAATGTTTACATCACCGTCAGAGACCAGCACGACCGCGCCGCGTGTCTGATCCACCAGTGGCTGAAGCAAAGCGGCACTCGCGATGGTCTGTTCAAATTCGCGCTGGGCAGAGGGGCCGAGGGCAATCACGGCGGTCTCTTCCCCGTCATCAAGCCGGTAGAGGCCCATTTCAGGTGCGTCCCAAAGGGTTTCAAACCGGCCTGGTGTGGTTTCCTCCAGCGTCAGCACAGTCTCAGACCCATCCGGGCCAGTGACCGTCACGTCGCCGGTCTCCAAGTCAAGCGTACGGCGGATGATGCGCATCGTCTGGCCGGTGGGTTCGGCCCAGAGCGCCTCTTCCTCAAGCTCCGGCTCTTTCATCATCCAGTGCGCGAGGCGGCGGAGGAGTTCCAACTGTGGCCCGCCGCCCTCGTATCCGCGATCCCAGAGCCATGTGTGATCGGAGGTGAAAAGTGAAACGCGCCCCTCGCCAATCCGGTTCAGGATCAAAAGCGGGCGGTCGTCCAGCCCGGCCATCACGGTCGTCGCATCCTCTGGCACCAGCACGTCGATCAGGCGGAACCAGCGGCCCCAGCCGGGCCCCTCGCCATCGGGATTAGGTGACAGCAGGTCCAGCCCTTCCGTCACCGGGTGGCGCTGGCCAAGGTCGGTCAACTGCGGCACGAAACCTTCCTCGAACACCCTTGCGGTGGGTGCACCGGGCAGGATTTCCCCCAAAGGCGAGCGATAGATGCTTTCGGCAGACCCGTATTCAGGGCCAGAGGAAATCAACACGGCACCGCCCTGCGCCACATACTCGCGGATGTTTTCCAGATAGCTGCTTGGCAGGATGCCGCGGCGGCGGTAGCGGTCAAAGATGATCAGGTCGAAATCGTGGATCTTTTCCAAAAACAGCTCGCGCGTCGGGAAGGCGATCAGCGACAGTTCGTTCACCGGCACGCCGTCCTGTTTTTCCGGTGGGCGCAGGATGGTGAAATGCACCAGATCGACAGAGCTGTCGGACTTGAGCAAGTTCCGCCAAGTGCGCTCGCCCGGGTGCGGCTCCCCGGAGACCAGCAACACGCGCAGGCGGTCACGCACGCCGTTGATCTGCACGACGGCGGCGTTGTTGCGGTTCGTCAACTCGCCCTCTGCCACAGGAATGTTGAACTGCAGCACGTTCATGCCACCATGGGGGAGTGTCACCGGCAGCGTCACATCGCGGCCGACTGGCACGGGGACAGTCAGCGGTGTGTCCCCGTCGATCGAAACTGTCAGCGGGACGCTCTCTGTTTCGGGGGCAGCGCCCTGATCCTCAATCCGCAGGGTCAGGTTCACCTCTTCGCCAAGGATCGCAAAGGCGGGCGCATTGGAGATGACAAGGCGGCGATCCCAGTCGTCAGGCTGGCCCGTGAGGAGCGTGTGCAATGGGGCAGGCAGATTGGGGGTGCGTTCAATGTCATGCAGCCGCCCATCGGACAGCAGGATGATCCCGGCGATACGGGCCTGCGGTTCTTCGGCCAATGCTTCTGAGAGCGCGGTCATCAGCGTGGTGCCAAGGTCACCTTCGGCATCCCCCAGAGTCACGGTGCGCAATTCCGTATTGGGCTGGCGGGCGATCTCGACCTCGATATTGGCAAGTGCTGCGGCGTTCTGCTCGGGGCGGTCGGCGATACGCTGGCTAGCGCTTTCATCCACGACCAGCATCACGATATCGCTGAGCGGTTCGCGGTCTTCCTGCTGCACGGACGGGTTTGCGAGGGCGGCGAGCAGGGCCAAAGCGGCCAGCCCGCGCAGCCACCAGCCCGGCATGCGCCGCCAGATGGCCAGTATGACGCCCGCCAGCGCCAGCGCGGTAACCGCATAGATCGCCACAAGCGGGATAAGAGGGTCAAAGAGTACCGTGCCGGTCATTGCCCCAACCTGTCCAGAAGATCGGGCACATGCACCTGATCGGATTTATAGTTGCCGGTCAGCACATGCATGATCACGTTCACACCAAAACGCAGTGCAATCTCGCGCTGGCGTTCACCCGACATGCCGCGCCCCACGGGGAACATGCGCCGGCCGCTTTCATCCATCGCCCAGGCGCGTGCCCAGTCATTGCCGCCGATGATCACCGGCGTCACACCGTCGTTAAGGTTGCGGAAGGGCATCCCCTCGATCAGTTCGGCATCTGCCGGCGCGGCCTCCACCCAGACATCGCGGCTGACATAGCGCCCGGGGAAGTCCTGCAACAAATAGAAGGTGCGGGTCAGCACGTGGTCAGACGGGATCGGCTCAATCGCCGGAATATCGAGCGAGCGTGCTATGGCCTGCAGGCGCCGCCCCTCGGGCGAGCCGGAGCCGAAACGCGCGGTGTCTGCATCGCGGGTGTCAAACATGATCATCCCACCGCCACGCAGGTACTGGTTCAGCTTGGCATAGGCTTCGCGGCTCGGCAGGGGCTGATCGGCGGTGATGGGCCAGTAGAGGAAGGGAAAGAACGCCAGTTCATCGTTTTCGATATCCACGCCAACGGGGTCGGCCGGTTCAATCGACGTGCGGCGGAACAGAGTGCGTGAGATGCCGCGCAGGCCCGCCTCGGCAATTTCGTCCGTTTCTGCATCGCCTGTCAGCACATGGGCGAGTACAACCTCGGTCGTGGCACGTAAGGCGAATGCATCCGCTTCGCTCACATCTGCATCCTGGGCGTGCGCCTCTGGTGCTAGGAAAATTAGCAAGGCCAGTGCCGCCGCCACATCCGCGCGCGGCCCGCGCAGCCGCCCACCGACGGCGAGTGAGGCAATCACATCCAGAAGCAGCAACAGGATCGTCGCGGACAGGAACCAGCCTTTCAGCGCGGTTTCCCGCGTCACGGCCATCCCTTCGATCACGATCCGGGCGGGCCATGCGGCGACGTTCAGCATTGTCTCTGGTCCTATCACGTTCACAGCAAGTTGCCTGTCATCACCTGCATAGAGGCCCGGCAGCAGATCAGGGCCGGGTGTGGCTTCCGCCAGCACTTCGCCTGCGACGCCTGGCAGCGCGCTGCCATCTTCCAAAGTGCCAAATGCGTCCAAAACGCGGTTTGGCAACCATGTGGTGCCTGCAAGCTCAGTGATGTCGGGGTTTGTTGGACGGGTCGAAACTGCCAGCCGTTCCAGCATCTGCACGAAAAGGCCGGAGAGCGGTAGCGTCGACCATTCAGCATTGGCGGTGACATGGACGAGCACGACCTGGCCTTCACCAACCACCTCGCGGGTCACCAATGGGGTGCCGTCGCTCAACTGCGCGATGACGCGATCCGCCAGTGTTGGGTCAGGCTGCGCCATCACCTGGCTGTTCACTGTCACATCTTCCGGGATTTCCAAGCCAAAAAACGGGCTGTCTTCGGCAAAGGGGGCAAGTGCCTTGGGTTCCCCCCAGGACATGGCCCCGCCGACCGACCGACCACCGGAGCGCAGGCGGACGGGCAAAAGCGGGTCCTCTTCGTCACGCCCCACATCAGACCCGGCAAGGATCGGCCCGGCAAACCGCAACAGCATTCCACCATTTTCAACCCAATCCAGCATATCCTGCTGTTCGCCCCCGGCGAGCGAGGCAACATCAGCGAGTACGATCACATCGGGATTGGCCAGCAAGATATCCTCTAGCGTGCCGTCGATGATATCCGCCGTCGGCTCCAGCGCCTCGCGCAGGTAGTAAAGCGGGGAGAGCAGTTCGAGACCTTCGCGGTCGTCGCGGCCTGCGATCAGTGCGACCTCGCGTCGTTTCAGTGCATCATCCGTTAGGCTGACACCCCCGGCAGAGCGTGTGCCGGTCAGCTCAAACCGGGTGACACGATTGCGCAGTTCAGGGGGAAGGACGATAGCGGTTTCGGCCTCGGGTTCGCCTGCCGGAATGCTGAGCGGGACAGTGGCCAGCGCGCGTTCAATGCCAGCAGGGTCCAGCCCGATGGCGGTGACGGTGGGTTCAATTGCCGTTCCGATGGGCGAACGGACGGCGGAAACGATCACCTCACCATCTTCGAACCGTGCAGGGCGCAGGCCGACCGTCTGGCGAGGTGTCTGAAAGACGGTGACGCTGCCGCGCGCCTCAAGCCCCTCCAACAAGGGGATGCGTCCTTCCCAATCGACACCGTCAGAGATCCAGTATGTTTCAAAGCTGCCTTCAGTCTGATCAAACCACGCGACGGAGTCTGCAGGCTGCCATGGCTGCGGCTGCAGGTTGGGAAGGCGGTTTTGCCAGTCCGCGGGGGCAGAGAAGGGCAGGCCATCCGCGGGCAGGTCTGTCAGGCTGACAATCGCAACGCGCCGGTCGGCCAACGCAGCCTCGGACAAAAGCGCATCCACCCGGTCGATCCGTGCAGGCCAGTTGGGTGCGCCCGCCCATGACCCATCCAGCACGATCACCAAGTCACCATCGCCGGTGCGAGCATTCTGCGGGTTCAGAACGGGGCCCGCGAAGGCGATGATTGCCGCAGCCACGGCCAGAGTTCTGAGAAGCAGCAGCCACCAAGGCGTGCGATCGGTCTGGTTTTCGTCATCCGTAAGGCCCAGGAGCAGTGCAACACCGGGAAACCGCCGCCGGATCGGGGCGGGCGGTACGGCGCGCAGCAAGAGCCAGAGGATCGGCAGGCCGATCAGGCCCAAAAGCAACCAGGGGGCCGCAAAGCCGATGGAGCCGATCGACCACATCAGAAGGCTGCATGGGGCTCTGCCCCATACCCCGAAGTATTTGTGGCGAACTGATAATGCAGGCTCATGTCCGCCGCTCCAATGCCGCATATAGCCAAAGGAGTGCGTTCGTCGCGCTGTCGCCGGTGTGGTGTGTTGTGAACTGCCAACCAGTCGTCCGCGCCAGATACGCGAGCCTGTCTTTCCGTGCGGCAAGCCGATCCAGGTAGCGGGTTTTCAGATCGCCTGCTTTCAATGTCTCATGCTGCAGACTGCCCGACATGCTCTCAAAGATCGTGCGCCCGTCAAAGGGGAAGGCCTCCTCCTGCGGGTCGAGCACTTGCAAGAGCGCGCCGCGCACGCCGCGATCGGCGGCACGTAGCAGCGCGCCTTCAACAGGCTGCAGGTCGCCAAGGAAGTCACTGACGAAGAAAGCACGCGAATGGGGCAGCATGCCTTGTGCTTCGGGCGCGCCATAGTCGATATCGGCATCTTCGGTCAGCAGTTGCGCCATCTGCAGCAGCTGTGCTTCACCCCGGCGGGGCGGCAGGCGCAGCCCGGTCAGTCCGACACGTTCACCGCCCCGGATCAGCAAAATCGCAGCAGCGAGGCCAAGGGTGCGGGCGCGTCCGCCCTTTGTCGGCAGGTTCTCATCAGAACGGAAGGTCATCGCCGCGGCCTGATCCACCCACATCAGGATGGATTGTGCGATCTGCCACTCCTTGTCTTGAACGAAATTCGCGTCTGACCGGGCAGAGCGGCGCCAGTCGATGCTGCGTGCCGCGTCGTGGGGCTGTGCCGGGCGGTATTGCCAGAACGTATCGCCGGTGCCTGCGCGTCTGCGCCCGTGTTCGCCCAACAGGACAGTGCTCGCCAGATGCTCCGCCTCCGCCAGAAGCGGGGGGAGGGGGGCGGCGAGCCCCTCTGCCTCGGACCGGAGCGTGAGGGGTGCAATCATGCGGCGGTTGCCACCGTGGTGATCTGTTCCGCGACGGTGTTGATGACGTGCTGGATGCTTTCACCGCGCGCACGGGCGGCAAAGGACAGCGCCATGCGGTGCTCAAGCACCGGCACAGCCATCGCGCGGACATCCTCGGCGGATGGGGCAAGGCGCCCATCCAACAAGGCCTGCGCCCGCACTGTCAGCATCAATGCCTGTGCCGCACGGGGGCCAGGCCCCCAGCTGACGTTCTGGCGGATGATATCAGGTGCGCTCTCATCATCGGGGCGGCAAGCGCGCACAAGATCGAGGATCATTTCAACAATGTTGTCGCCGACCGGCATCCGGCGGAGCAATTGCTGGGCCTCCAGCAGTTGTTCGGCAGTAAAGACCTGATCGGATGTCGCCTCTGACACGCCGGTGGTGGCGATCAGGATGTCCTTTTCGGTGCCCCGATCCGGGTAGGGGACGTCAATTTGCACAAGGAATCGGTCCAACTGCGCCTCTGGCAGCGGGTAGGTGCCTTCCTGTTCAATGGGGTTCTGCGTTGCCAATACGTGGAACGGCACGCCAAGCGGGCGGTACTCGCCGGCGATGGTGACTTCCTTTTCCTGCATAGCCTGCAGCAACGCGGACTGCGTTCGGGGGGAGGCGCGGTTGATCTCATCCGCCATCAGAAGCTGGCAGAAGATCGGCCCTTCGATAAAGCGGAAAGACCGGGTGCCGTCCTCTGTCGTTTCCAGAACTTCGGAGCCGAGGATATCCGCTGGCATCAGGTCGGGCGTGAACTGGATGCGGTTGCCGTTGAGGCCCATCACGGTCGAGAGCGTATCAACAAGGCGTGTCTTGCCCAGCCCCGGCAGGCCAATCAACACGGCATGACCGCCACAAATCAGCGCCGTGAGCGTGAGGTCAACAACCCGCTCTTGCCCGATGAAGCGGGCCGAAATGCTGGTCCGTGCATGGGCGAGCCGTGCGCCGAGATTTTCGATCTCCAATACGAGATCACCGTCCTGGGCCATGACATTCCTCCGCTGGGTCTATATTTACTAGTGCAACAGATAATCCCATCACATCCAATGGCAAAAAGAATGACCACACAAAAGATCGTGACCCCGTCAGCGCAGAGCATCGCGGAAAGCGCACGTGCCGCACAAAAGGGCACCGGCAAAACCGGGCTGCCGCCTGTACATCTGTGGAACCCGCCGCATTGCGGGGCCATCGACATGCGGATCGCCCGCGATGGGACATGGTTTTACATGGGCACCCCCATCGGGCGGCCGGAACTGGTGCGCCTGTTTTCGACGATTCTGCGCAAGGACGATGACGAGTATGTTCTGGTCACGCCTGTAGAGAAAGTCGGGATCACCGTGGATGACGCGCCCTTTGTCGCCGTGGATTTCAACCGTGACGGCGATGCGCTGGTGTTCGAGACGAACGTGGGCGACAGCGCAGTGGCTGGCCCGGAGCATCCCATCCGGGTGGAACGCGACCCCGAAACGGGGGAGCCGTCACCCTACGTCCTGATCCGCGCCAATCTGGAGGCGCTGATCGACCGCAAGTCGTTCTATCGCTTGGTGGAGCTTGGCGAACACGCCAGCCACGACGGCGAAGACTGGTTCGGCGTCCGCTCAAGCGGTGTGTTCTTCCCGATCATCCCCACGGCAGAACTGGCCTAGGCCCGGCGCGCATCCCGCGGCATCCGCGTGATGCCATAAGCCTTGCGCGCAGTCACAAGGCGCAAATCCTCGGGGTCCATCCCCATCGACAGGATCGTCTCGCGATCATAGCGCGCGCGTGCTGCCTCTTTGTCATGCGGAGTGCCGAACAGCCGGTCAATCCAGCCCATGCCAAAACTGACGTGAAACGTCGCCTCGTGGTCTTGGAAATGATGGGAGAGGTGGGAGCGTGTGACGCGCTGCCCGAACCATCCCTTCTTGATGTTGAGATGGGCGAGCGTGTGGCAATACTCGTAGAAGGCAAAAGCGCTGACGGAGCCTACAAAAAGCATGACATAGGCAAAGAGCAGCGCCGCCCACAGCCCCAAGAATGGCCAGAGCAACAACGTGTGGAGTGCCATTGAAATCAGGCCAAACCGCACCGGGTACCAGTGATCATCGCCGGTGAAGAATTCGGCGTCGCTGGGGAATTCGTGATGGCCGATGTGGCTGCGGTAAAGCGCGTTGAAGACGCTTTGCTCGGTCGGCGGTTCCCGATGCAAAAGGAAACGGTGCATCGCGTATTCGACAAAGAACTGCATGATCACGCCGTAGATCAGCGCAAGGATCAGCCAGGGTGAGAAGAAGCTGACGAGCAGTGCGATACCCACCAGCCAAAATGGAAGGAGGCGCTGCAGGCTGCCCATGTGCATCAGAACACGCAGTATCGGGATCATCGTCGTTTCCTTTCACCTAAAGGCTAGATTGTGCCGGCCCGGCTCGCAACAACGACGTGGAGTTCACTTGGGTTGGTAGTTGCGCGAAACCGCCTGAAGTTCCATCTCAATGATCACTGACGAGGCGCGAATACGCCGTGTGCACGCCGCTCTACCAAGACCTCATCGAAACCCACAGCCAGACGACAATGCCCCATAGAAGACCGAAACCGATCAATCCCAGCCCGATCCACGACAGGGTGTCCTGGTCGGACGTCAGCCCATAATCAAAGATAAGATATCCGCCGCCGATCAGCCCCAAGGGCATAAACACCATCATCAATACGAAAATGAAGTATCGCAATGCGCCCCTCCCAACGTCACCCTCACACATGCAAGGTATGGATCGCCCCTTGCCCTTGCAATGCCGTGGCTTTCCGGTCTTTCCTGCCGAGGCGGTCTTTCTGGGGGGATGATGTGCCGAAATTCTGTGCCAATCTGACGTGGCTTTTTACTGAATTGCCGTTCATGGAACGTTTCGCTGCTGCGAAAGAGGCGGGGTTTGACGCGGTCGAGGTGCTGTTCCCCTATGACGTGAACGCGCAGGACCTCGTGAATGAACTGGCACGTTACGAACTGAAGATGGCGCTCATCAACTGCCCGCCGCCCAACTACACGGGTGGGGATCAGGGATTTGCCGCCATACCGGGGCTGGAAGCGCGGTTTGAGAAGGATTTCATCCGCGCGTTGCGCTACGCTAAAACACTCGGGGCGGAACACCTGCACATCATGTCTGGCGTGGCGGAAGGTGAAGCCGCCAAAGCCACCATGCTGCGCAATCTGCGCTGGGCGGCGGCAGAGGCGCCAGAGCAGAGCCTGACGATCGAGCCGATCAATCAGGAGACAATGCCGGGATACTTCCTGTCAGACTTCGACCTGGGCCGCGAACTGGTCGAGGCCGTGAATGCCCCAAATTTACTTCTGCAGTTTGATACTTTTCATGCGGCCAGGATCACGGGCGATGTCATGGGCACGTGGGATGCGATGCGCGACATTACCGTGCATGTGCAAGTCGCCCAGATGCCGGACCGGGGTGAGCCTGATCAGGGCGTGATTGATTACCCTGCCTTCTTTGGCCAGCTGGATGCCGAAGGATACGCTGGTTGGGTGGCTGGCGAATACAAACCGCGCACCACGACAGAAGCAGGGGTCGGCTGGATCAACAGCTAGGGCTTCAAAGGATAGCGGTCCGCCTCTTCAAAGGCATCAACAACCCGCGCGCCCGCCTTGACCTTGGCGCTATGCTCTACACCCGCAGGAATGTCGTAGCTGTCGCCGGGGTGATATGTCTTTGTTACGCCCCCGATTGTTAGTTCAAGCGCGCCTTCGATGACAGTGCCCTACTGCGCGCCATGTGCGTGCGGTGGCAGTTCCATATCCTGCAGAAATGTAAAGAAGACGACGAGCCCGGCGTCGGATTGCAGAACGCGGGCCTGGACCACGTCATCCGGAAGCGGGATGTCGATTTGCGGAAACTGCTGGATGAAATCTGGAAACGGCATCTGATGCTCCAATTCTGCACTGCTGAAATCATACTGACACAACGCTGTCAGGAGGGGTATGGTTTATGGGTCTCATCAACCCAAACAAAGGAGATGAGAGATGGCTGATCGTGCAATCATGGTGTGGGGCGAAATCCCGGTGACAGACATGGAAAAATCTGTGGCGTTCTACAACAAGGTCTTCGGCTACGAGATGGAGATCGACAATTCCGGCCCAAACCCAATGGCCACGCTGGGTGGTTTGGAAAACACCGCAGGCGCCCACCTCTATCCCGGCAAGCCAGCGCCTGACAGCGGCAACACGATTCATCTGGGGCTGGAGGACAGCCTGGAGGCTGGCATGGCCCGCTGCACAGAGGCCGGGGGTGAGGTGGTGAGCCCGCCAATCCCGATCCCGGCGGGGCGTTTTGCCTATGCCAAGGATCTGGACGGCAATTCGATTGGCTTGTTCGAGGCCTCCGCCTGATGCGCCGCGCCGACCGCCTTTTCCAAATCCTGCAGTATCTGCGGGGTGGTCGGCTGATCACGGCAGCACAACTGGCCGAAAAACTGGAGGTGACGCCGCGCACGATTTATCGTGACGTGGCGCATCTCATTGGCTCTGGCGTGCCGATTGAGGGCGAAGCGGGTGTCGGCTACCTGATGCGCGACGGCTATGATCTGCCGCCCCTGATGTTCACGCAGGAAGAGATTGTCGCTGTGGTATCCGGCGCACGGGTTTTGCAGACTTGGGGCGGCACAAAGATGGCAGCTGCAGCGCAAGAGGCGCTGGTCAAGATTGATGCTGTCTTGCCTGACGCTGCCCGCAGTCAGGTTGGTGCGGTGAAGGTCCATGTGCTCAATGGTCCCGAGCAAAAGGGAAACTGGCGCGACTTTCTGGACCGCGTCGAAGCCGCCGCCGAAACGAGCACCCGGCTTGATATGACCTATACTGATGAGGCCGGTGTAGACACGCGCCGCACCGTGCGCCCCCTTGGCGTCTGGTTCTGGGGCAAGGTCTGGACGGCCGTCTGTTGGTGCGAGCTGCGGCAAGATTTTCGCATGTTCCGGTTGGATCGGATCACCGCGCTGGAAGAGCTGGATCGCTACCGGCCAGAGAAAGGGCAAACGCTGCGCGATTTCTACGAAACCGGGGCCTATGATCCTGAACGGCATGGCTAGTAGCACACGGAAATGTTGTTGGCACTTCACCGCTGAAATGGTCATGTGACGGGGCATGACGAACGATCACAGCCTCACACGCCGCCTGTTCCTGTCCGCTGCCGGGGCGAGCCTTGCTGCGCCAGCGATTGCGCAGACCGACCCCTGGCAGGATGTGGCCACCACCGCCCGCAGTTTCGATCAGGCCCACGCGATTATGGTGCAACAGTCCGGCCGCCGCATGCTGGCGGAGCAGTTTCGCGGCCCCGCGCTGAGCCGCGCTGTGCCGATCAAATCGGTTTCCAAGACCTTTGTCGCCGCCCTTTTGGGTGCAGCGATTGACCGCGGCGAGGTTTCGGGCGTTGACGCCACGCTTGGCGAGCTTACGCCGCAACTGATCCCCGAAGGCGCTGATCCGCTAGTAGCCGACATCACGATGGCAAACCTCGTCACAATGCAGGCCGGGTTGGAGCGGACATCCGGTGCTAACTATGGCGAATGGGTCAGCAGCCGGAACTGGGTATCAAATGCGCTGTCGCGCCCGATGGTTGCAGCACCTGGAAGCCGGATGCTCTATTCCACCGGTTCGTTCCATATTCTTGGCGCGGTATTGAGCGAGGTCACGGGCCAATCCTTGTTGACGCAGGCCCGCCGCCGGATTGGCGACCCACTGGGGTTTGAGGTGCCGGCGTGGACGCGCGACCCGCAGGGTCGCTACCTCGGCGGCAACCAGATGGCGCTGACGCTGGATGCGATGATCCGCTTTGGCGAGATGTATCGCCTTAACGGGCGGGTGGCTGAAATGCAGGTGCTCAGCCCCGGTTGGGTCCGCACGTCTTTTGAGCCGCGGACACGGTCAGTCTGGTCCGGGCTTGGCTATGGTTACGGATGGTTTCTGGGGCAAAGCCGGGGCGTGGATTACGTCCTGGCCCGCGGCTATGGCGGCCAGATCATCTGTGTGGCGCCAGACCTCGCGCTGACGGTCGCGATCACGTCAGACCCGACGCGCCCGGCGCGCAGCGGCGGCTACTTCGGTGACCTACAGCGCTTGATCGAAGGACAAATTCTGCCGCTTGCCGCCACCCAAATGGGCTAGGGGGCAGCGGCGCGCATCTGCGCAACCATCGCGGCGCGCGCGCCTGTTGGGTCGGGGCCTCGGTTTGCATCCGCAAGGGCGATGGCATCCGCATAGGACCACTCTGCATTCGTCAGAGTGCCTTGTTGCAAAATACCGAAGCCGTAGACAGCGACCGCGAAAGCGGAGTCGGCTTCGCTGTTTTCGAATTCGAAGCGCGCAACTTCCTCAACGGCGATATCGCGTAAGATGGCGGTGCGAGGGGAGAAGCCTGTTTCATCGACAACCATTCCTGTAGGCCCCGCGAGAGAAGTCAGTGACGCATCTTCGCTTCCGCCAAGACTCTCAACCGTTGCAACGGTGCCATGTCCCCCGAGGTTCACGATGACCACATGGCGAGTCGTGTCCCAGGGGAGCGGGGCCGCGATCGCGCGGGTCGTAGGAAGAGTACCGTCCGCAGATGCAAACAGACCGCTTTCCAGCAAGAGGGCCGTGACGTCCGAGCCTGCTTGGGTGTCCGCAAGTTCACTCTCGACAGCATCGCTTAGCGCCAGTGGCGCCGGTGCCGCCTGCAGTGTGCTGCGGGCGGCAACGCCAGCCTCAGCCATAGGGCTGAGAGCGTCATCCACCTCGGAAGTCGCAGCGGAGGAGTCAGTGAAGCTTTCAACAATCAATTCCCCGACCGCTGCGACCGGCGGTTCAAGCACTGTGTTTTCAGGAGTGGGTGGCGGTGAGATTACGAGGACACCAATGGCGACCACGGCAGTCGCAGGCAACGCAATGGGTCCGAGCCATTCGCCCAGCCATTTACGCCAGCCGGTCGGTTTGCTGGCCGGTGCATTGTGCAGGTTTGCAAAGTTGCGCTGCGCCAAGGCCATGTTAGCCGCCCGCCGGGCCTTGTCTGGTTCGGGCGTCGCCTGATCCATCAGGGCTTTGAGGTCTGAAAGATCGTCGTTCATGTCGTCTCCTCCGCCACTTTGATCTGACGCAGCGCTTTCTTGGCCTCTGAAATGCGCCAACTGACCGTGCCTTCGGAGATGCCAAGCACCTCGCCCACCTGCGCATGGGTCATGTCATCAAGGCAAAGCGCGAGGGTGTCGCGCAGATCCTCTGGTAACTGGTTCATGGCTTGTGTCAGCCAATCCAGCTGGGCTGCGTCAGCCGTATCCGCCGCCCGCCGGTTGACCTCCCAATCGCCCCATCCCGTTGCCGCACGACCGTGGGTCGCCTGCCTGCGCCGACGATCATGGGCGGTGTTCACGACAACGCGGTAGAGCCATGTGCTCACCCTCGACTGCCCGCGATAGCTGGCCAGTTTGGCAGGCAGCGCGGCGCAAACATCCTGTGTCAGGTCCTCCGCCTCCGCGCGGCTGCCGGTCAGACGAAAAGCGACCGCGAAGAGCCGATCGTACTGCCGCTCCAACAGGCTGGCAAAAGCGGCTGCGTCGCCGCCCGTTGCTGCTTTGGCAAGGTCTTCGTCCGTCACTGTCATGCGCATAGTGGTGGTTTGACGCGGGCCATGCGTCAATCCTTGGCGGCCCAGCAACTTTTTTGATTCAGTTGGTCTCCGCGTGCGCGTTGAAGGCTGCGACAAGTCTTTCACGGTCCGCCGGATAGCTGATCCGCCGTGTCAGGTTGCCACTCCCATCAAACAACAGCAGGGTGCTGTGGCCCGCGCCGTATTGGCTGGCGAAGGCAAGGCCTGCCTCGCTTTTCAGGTCGGCCACGCGGTAACCCAGCAGATCGCTCTCCACTTCACCTAGCGCCGCGCGCACCTCGCGCTGCAGGACGTTGCAGGTCTGGCACTGCACGTCATGTACCTGCACGATCATCGGTTGGCCGGCACCAACGGCAGTCAGATCCCGTTCGTCGAATGTGGACATCACCAGATATCCGATGATGCCCGCGACAAGGGCGAAAACCGCCACACCCCCAGCGATCCAGCGCGCGTTTGTCTGCAATCCGCCAGCGGCAGGGGGCGACGTGGTAACCGGTGCCCCTTTTTTCTTTGGCTTTCCCTGTCGTGGTTTCTTGCCGGATTTCTTCATGTTTGATCCATCAGTTGCGCCCGTAGCCTAGCGATGCCAGTCGCGCCTGCGTCTCACATCTGCTTGACCGGTCAGACGCTGGTGCAGATGTATTTCAACTCCAGATATTCCTCGATCCCGTGGGACGATCCTTCTCGGCCCAGACCGGACTGCTTGACCCCGCCGAACGGGGCGACCTCGGTCGAGATGATGCCGGTGTTCACCCCGACGATCCCGTATTCCAGCGCCTCTGACACTTTCGTCACGCGGCTGAGGTCCTTGGCGTAGAAGTAGGATGCGAGGCCGAAGATCGTGTCGTTGGCCTGCGCGATCACATCATCCTCGTCCTCGAATTTGAAGAGGGGGGCGAAGGGGCCGAAGGTTTCATCAGTGCTGACGAGCATGTCTTTCGTGGCCTTGGTGATGATCGTGGGTTCAAAGAACTGCCCACCGAGGTCATGTGGCTTGCCCCCCGTCAGGATCTCGCCACCCTTCGCCAATGCGTCATCCAGATGGCTTTGCACTTTGTCGACGGCCTTCGGCTCGATCAATGGGCCGAGTGTTGTGCCCTCGTACATGCCATCGCCAACCTTGAGCGCTTCGACCGCCGCTTTGAACTTTGCAGCAAAAGCATCGTAGACCCCCGCCTGTACGTAGATCCGGTTGGCGCAGACGCAGGTCTGTCCGTTGTTGCGAAACTTGCAGGCGATGGCGCCTTCAACGGCGGCATCCAGATCCGCGTCGTCGAACACGATGAAAGGCGCGTTGCCGCCCAGTTCCATCGAGCACTTCATGACCTGATCAGCGGCCTGCCGCAGCAGGATGCGCCCCACGGCGGTGGATCCCGTGAAAGTCAGCTTGCGCACCTTGGGGTTCTCGCAGAATTCCTTGCCGATGGCGGACGAATCCGTCGCGGTGATGACGGAGAAGAGCCCTTTGGGCACCCCGGCCTCTTCCGCCAGTTTTGCCATGGCGAGGGCGGAGAGCGGCGTCAGCTCAGACGGTTTGATGATAAAGGCGCAGCCAGCAGCCAGCGCGGGTGCCACCTTGCGGGCGATCATCGCGTTGGGAAAGTTCCACGGCGTGATCCCGGCAGCGACGCCCACGGGCTGCTTGAGCACAGTGATGCGCTTGTCGGCCATATGGCCGGGGATGGTTTCGCCGTAGATACGCTTTGCTTCCTCCGCGAACCATTCCATGAAAGACGCGCCATAGGCGACCTCACCCCGTGCTTCGGCCAATGGTTTGCCCTGTTCAGCAGTCATGATGATGGCGAGATCTTCCTGGTTGGCCATCATCAGGTCGAACCACTTGCGCAGGATATTCGCGCGCTCCTTGGCAGCCCGGGCGGCCCAGGCCCTTTGCGCGGCTTCTGCGGTGTCAATGGCGCGGGCGACCTCGGCACGGGATAGGTCTGGCACATGGGCGATCACGTCACCCCGCGCGGGGTTCGTGACGTCGAATGTTTTGCCATCATCCGCCGGCACCCATTCGCCCGCCACATAGGCAGTTTCGCAGATCAGATCGGGCCGAGAAAGAAGTGTGGCCAGGTTCGTGGTTTCATCAAGCATTGTGACCTCCCGTCGCTGCGCGCTATCTGATCCATAGGTGGGGTGAAGGTAAAGGGGGGCAAGCCGATGGACATGGACGATGCCTATCAAAACGCGGCCTATATTCCGGGTGGTGACAGCTACCCTGACAAATGGGCGCAGGCCGCTGCTGCGTTTCGGCAATCGGCAACGGCGGAGCTTGATCTGCCGTATGGTGAAAGCCCGCGGCAGCGCTACGACCTCTTTCATCCGGACCGTCTGGCCAAAGGTCTCTTGGTTTTCGTGCACGGTGGTTACTGGCTGCGGTTCGACAAATCCTACTGGTCCCATCTTGCGGCGGGGCCACTGGCGCAGGGCTGGGCGGTGGCGATGCCGTCATATGACCTCTGCCCTGACGTGCGGATCAGCGACATCACGCAGCAGGTTGTGAAAGCGATCGGTGCTGCGGCAGTGCGGGTGCCTGGGCCGGTCCGGCTGGCAGGGCATTCGGCGGGAGGGCATTTGGTGGCCCGGTCCATGGCGCGCCATGCCGGTGCCCGCTGGCAAGAAAGGGTGGAGCGGGTGACCTCCATCTCGCCTGTGTCTGACCTCGCGCCGTTGATGCAGACCAAACTGAACGAGACCTTGCAGATTGATCCGGACGAAGCCGCCCGAGAAAGCCCGATCCACCAACCGCGCCCGGCTGTCCCTGTGACTGTCTGGGTTGGTGCGGATGAACGCCCCGCCTTTCTGGATCAGGCGCATTGGTTGGCAGAGGCGTGGGAGGCCGACCATGTGATTGCAGAGGGCGAACACCATTTCAGTGTCATCGAGGGCCTTGCCGACCCGACCCATGCGCTGACACTGGCCGTTCTGGGCTAGGCAGCTAGCGCTGGTAGACGTTCACGCCTTCTCCACATAATGTGCCGACACTGGGAACACGCCCGAATCGCACCTGCGGTGCGAGTTGGGAAACAAATGGGATGAATCGGGATGACTTTCTTGCGGTGTGTATCGGTGATCGTTGTTGCAGCAGGGCTGGCCGCCTGCGAGCGGACGGGTGATGACAACACCGTCGTTGACGGCGGCATTGACGGCGGGTTCCTGCGGGATGGTGTCGCCAACGTCTGGGTCGATCCGGATGGCTGCCAGCATTGGTACATCGATGATGGTCTGGAAGGTTTCATGACACCACGCCTGAACCGTGACGGCACGCCAAAGTGTCAGGACACGCGCGGAGAAGTCATGCTCAAAGACGGCACCATGGTGCCATCTGACCCAGAGCCTAGCGCATAGGGTCAAACTGCGCGTTCGACATTGTACAATCGCGCACGACGTCCGCACCACAGTCACGCAGTTCCAGGTCGCGGGTCAGGCAGATGCGGGCCTCCTGAATGTAGCTCTGTTTGCAGGTGATGGTGATCTGATCTGGAGTAAGCCCGGGATTCTCCTCAAGAAACGCCTCCTCAATCAGGGTCGCGGGAAGTGTCACGCTGCGGTCAAGGTTGCGCAGGACCTCGGGACGGGTGATGCGCCCGTAGGCTTCGCGCGAAAGCGCATAGTAGTCGTCGGATGACAGCCCTGTGCACACCCCGTGCTTGCGCCATTGGTGCCAGGCAAGGCCCGATGTGCCCATGATGTCGGCCATCGTGGCGGTATCGCTGCGGCCGGGTGCGCGTTGGGCAGTCTGGCAGAACTCCGGATAGCCCTGCTCATACTGCGGCCACAGCCCGTGCAGGATCCACCCGAAGTCTGCGCCGTCATCGCATTGCGGCGAATTGCGTGCATCCCCTTCGATCGCGCACCAGTTGGCGGACCATGACAGGGCCATGACGTAATAATCAAATTCGCCTGCGCGATCCTGCGCGTGGGCTGGGGTGGTGAGGGCAATCAGCAGGGCAATCAAGCGGCGCATTTTGATCTTTCATATTGGGGCAGGTCTGACTATATACGCGCCAAGTTCCTCGACAATGCGAACCCGGCTGTTACCGCAGTCTGCCCAATTCAAGGGCGTGGGATAGGCTTGTCTGCGACAAAGATGGAGATGAAAGATGTCCGATAAACCGATCATGGCGAAAGCCACCGCTGTGTGGCTGTGCGATAATACCACACTGACCTTTAAGCAAATCGCCGATTTCTGCGGCTTTCACGAGCTTGAAGTGCAGGGCATCGCCGATGGTGATGTGGCCACGGGCGTGAAGGGGTTTGACCCGATCGCGAACAACCAGTTGACCCAGGAAGAGATCTCCAAGGGTGAAGCTAATCCGACATACAAGCTCAAGCTGAAGTTCTACGCCGCCGCTTCGGGCGAGGAAAAGCGGCGTGGCCCGCGTTACACGCCGCTGTCCAAGCGTCAGGATCGTCCTGCGTCGATCTACTGGCTGGTGAAGTTCCACCCCGAACTGACCGATGGCCAGATCTCCAAGCTGGTGGGTACGACCAAGCCGACCATTCAGGCGATCCGCGACCGGACCCACTGGAACATCAACAACATCGAACCGATTGATCCTGTGGCGCTTGGCCTCTGTAAGCAGTCAGAACTGGACGCCGCAGTGCAAAAGGCGAACGCCAAAAAGGAAAAAGAGGGCGCGGCGATGTCAGACGATGAGCGTCGCAAGTTGGTCAGCACCGAGCAATCTCTCGACATGCCCGCCGAGCCTAAGATGCCTGCGGCCATGGCCGGGCTAGAGACATTCAGCCTGTCTGATCCGCGCGATGAAGACGGGGCGGAGGATGACGCCGGTGCGGCAGATCCGGATCTGGCTGATGCCGACAGTTTCTTCAACCTGCCGGACGACGGCGAAGAAAAGAACGACTGATCAGTGGGCGGCCCAATGGGCCGCCCTTTGCGTCAGGCTGGGCGCCGCGCGACGACAAATCGAACGGCGCGCGCCTTGCCGAAGTGGCTAGTTTCCACCACCTCAAACCCTGCGTCCCGAAATGCCTGCTCCAGCTCGGCAGCATTGAAGAACAGCACATGCGGCGCTTTGCCCAACCACTGCATCGGCTTGATCGCCAAGCGGATCAGCGGGTTCATGTCTTTCAGGCAGGCCGTCTTGGAAATCACGTAGCCGCCCGGTTTCACCTCGTTTCGCAGATGTGTCAGTGTCTCGGCGAGATCGTCTACCAAATGCAGAATGCTGAACGCGCAGGCTGCATCAAAAGGCGCGCTGTGGTGTTGGCCGGTTGATACGGCGCGTTCGAAACTGACATTGGTGATGCCCGCTTTTTCCGCTTTGCCTTTGGCGATCCGCAACATTTCTCCCGAGATATCTGTGGCCGTGATCTGTGCGACCGTATCGGCAAGTTTCAACGCGGTCGATCCGGTGCCGCAGCCAATCTCCAAAAGGTGGTCGGTGGGCCTGAGGTAGCTGCGCGTGCGCGTCAGCGTCTCTTCATAGGCGTTCATGTCCTTGATCGGGCTTGCCGCGTATTTTTCAGCGGCCTTGTCCCAGAAGCTGGCGGTGGCCATGGTGCAAATCCTTTATGTCTGCAGGTTGGCAGCAGAATATCCATACACTGATCAGCTATGAATTGCGCAAATTCGCAGTCCAACTATACATGAACGCATGAATTGGCAGGCGATTGCATTTGACTGGAATCAGGTCCGCGCCTTTCTCGCCACGGCAGAGGAAGGCTCGTTGAGTGCGGCCGCGCGCGCGCTCGGCACAACACAACCCACCGTCGGACGGCAGATTGCCGCGCTAGAGGGCTCTCTGGGTGTTACGCTCTTTGAACGCGGTGGGCGGAACCTGTTGATGACAGCGGCAGGGCGCGAGCTGATGGCCCATGTGCGTGTCATGGGTGATGCGGCCAGCCGGATATCGCTCGCCGCCGCAGGGCAGTCGCAGGATGTTGTTGGAATGGTGTCTGTCACGGCGGCGGACCTGCTTGCAGCGACGTTCTTGCCCCCCATCCTCAGGCAACTGCGCCAGGATGCCCCGGGGATCATTGTCGATGTCGTGGCCTCAAACCGGGTGGAGGATCTGACGCGCCGTGACGCTGATATTGCCATCCGGCATGTCCCGACCGAACACCCTGACCTGATCGTCAAACGCTTACCTGACTTTCAGGCCGCGTTCTTTGCAAGCTCTGATTACATCGCCCGCTATGGCCGCCCCAAGACACCGGATGACCTTGCCGGTCACTTGTTTATTGGCCCGCGCGAAACGGATGAGATGCTGGCCTTCCTTGCTGAACGCGGGATACACATCCAACCCGATCAGTTCGGCTGCGCCAGCGACAGCGGCATGGTCATCTGGGAGATGATGCGCGCGGGGCTGGGGATTGCGGTTTTGCCCCAGGGGATTTGGTCAGACATGCCGGGGGTTGAAAAAGTGCTGCTAGATGTGCCGCTAGTAGACTTCCCGGCATGGCTTGCCACCCACCAGGAGTTGCGGACAAGCCGCCGCATCCGCACTGTGTTTGATGCGCTGGCCAAGGGACTTGGCGGGCGCAACATCACTCTGCAGTGACCAGCAACTCTACCTCGCCCCAGAATGCATCGCGCGTCAGCAGCGTTTCATCAGCATAGACGGTGAATTGCGCGCGCCCCTCGACCCGTTGCGGGTTGGTGCCGGGCGGGAGCCTTTCCAGATCGGTGAACCACAGTTCGGTGACAACAAAGCGCAAATTGGTCAGTACGCAATTGCCGTAACGCGCGCGTAGCGTGTCGCAGACCGCTTGCGCCTGCTCCATCATCGCGACCCGCGTCGGCCTGTCATAGGCTGGCAACAGATCGCCTTCGAAGGGCAGTGGTACCGTCGCGCTGAACAGCGTCCCATTGGCCACGGTGCTTGGATCGCCAAGATCGACGGATGGCGCAAAGCCCAACCGTCCCGTGAATTCCAGTTTCCCGTCATCCGTCTCTGTCACATCCGTTCGCAGAACGTTACAGGCAGCTGCGAGCGTGCCAACAACCTCTTCACAATAAGGTGCCAGAAGCGCAGGTGCGCGTGCTTCTGCATAGAGCGGGACAAGTACTTCTGCCGGGCGCTGTTCGTCTGCCGAGAAGAGGTCATTGCGTGTCAGGATCTCGCTGACCGTGATGGTCCGGCGGGCATTGATGGTATCCATTGCAAATGTTGCATCACGCTCGGTACCGTCAGGGGCGTCCACGGTTGCTGTGCCGACGGTTGCAGGATCAAGCCGCGACAGATCACCGCCAACCGCAGCGGTGAGCAGGCTCTCTTTGCTGTTAATGATCTCTGCCGTGCGGCCTGCCGCGGCGCCCGCAAACACGTTGTCAGTCCGCATGAAGGCTATCTCTTGCCCCTCCAGCCCGCGATAGGCCAGCAGGGTTGAGGGCAAAGGTCCCACAAGAACATGTGCTGCATCACGCGGTGCTGTCACATTGGTGTTTGCGTCCGAACCGAGCGCCCCGCGATACCAACGGTTGAAGGCATCAAAGCCCGCTTGGTAGGTCGCCATTTCGGCCCCTGCCGCTGTGTCATCAACTGCGGCCTTTTGCACACCGATCCACCCTGCTTGCGGCATCCGCCAGGGGCGGACCACGCAATCACCCTCAAGACTGTCCTCTGCAACAAAGTCTGGCACCAGAAGTGCCTCGACCGTCGTTGTACTGGCTGGGGTGATCACGCCAGAGGGGGCTTCGGCAATCAGGGCAATATGTGCCACCTCGACACCCGGCGCGGCCTGCACATTCCAGACCACGCCCGGCCCCATATTCTGCAACACGAGGTATTGCGGCGCGCGCGTATCGGTGAGGAAGACATCAACACTGCGCAGGTCACCGTCGATAATCGTGTTCAGGTCGAGGGTCTGACCCTCTTTCGTCACACGTGCCACCGCATCGGTCAGGTATGCTGCAAGCGTGTTGTTTGAAAATGCGGCGATCGGCGCGGCCATCAGCCCGTTTTCCAGCCGCACATTCACGAGCGTTTCACCCTCTGCTGGCGCGCGCAACGTACAACTGGTGTTGTTGCCAAACTGGCGGATACTGCCGATCTGCGTATCTGATGTGGGCAGGCTGACACTCGTGGCAATGTCGTCCAGTGTCACGTCAGCCTCGGTCGCATGGGCGACACGCGGGCTGGCAAAGATGGGCCCTTCGTCCGACATCGTCTCGGTCTCGACGGGTACTGCGACCTCTTCTGGCGCAGGCTCTGCCGATGCGACCTCGACCTCTTCGTCGTCGCCACCCATGAGGCCGGCCACGGTATCCTTCAGGTCCTGTGGGATGGCGCCATAGCCGTAGTAGGCGCCGGCACCGGCTGCCGCGATGATGAATGCCCAGATTACACCATTGCGCAGGCGCACTTCGTCCTTGCGGGGCTGCAGGTCAAATTCAGGCTTGCGTTCTGGCCGCGTGGGGGCGACTGGACGCTCTTCTTGCTCCTGCGCGATCCGCTGCAGGCGTGCGGCGAAATCCTGCTGTTTCTTGTCGTTACTCATGACTACGTTTCCGTCCTTTGGCGCGGAGGTAGTCCCTGAATGCGGCGGGACCTCAGCAGGCTTGTGGCAAAATCACGTAAAAATCCGTCAAAGCGCCTTTCGCGCGGTCAGTGCAGCCGTGATCGTGCCATCATCAAGGTAGTCCAACTCACCGCCAACCGGGACCCCCTGCGCAAGCGATGTCACGGTGATCTCAGGTAATTGGTCGGCAATGTAATGGGCCGTCGTCTGCCCGTCGATTGTCGCGCCAAGGGCCAGGATCACCTCGCTCACCTCTTCCGTCTTGATCCGGTCGATCAGTTTCGGGATGCGCAATTCATCCGGGCCAATGGCGTCAAGCGCAGAGAGCGTGCCGCCCAGCACGTGGTAGCGGCCTTTGAAGACGTCGCCGCGCTCCATCGCCCAGAGGTCCGCTACATCCTCGACCACGGCGATCTGCCCGTTGGCACGCTTTTCGGACTGGCAGATCTCGCAGATATCCGTGGTGGTGATGTTGCCGCAATTGAGGCACTCGCGCACCGTTGCGCCCACCCGTTGCAGCGCGTCCGCAAGAGGAAGAAGGACCAGTGACTTCTTCTTGATCAGATGCAGCACCGCGCGCCGGGCCGAGCGCGGCCCAAGCCCCGGCAGTTTGGCCATCAGCGCGATCAGGTGATCGAGGTCTTCGGTCCCGTTGGTCATTTTGATGAGCGTGCGCCGCTCAGAACGGCAGGTTCACACCCGGTGGCAGGCCGAGGCCTTCGGTGATCTTGGCCATCTCTTCCTGCATCCGCTCGTTGGCCTTGGTCTGCGCGTCCTTGATGGCTGCAAGGATCAGGTCCTCCACCACTTCCTTATCGTCGCCGTTGAAGATGGATGGGTCGATGTCGAGGCCCTTCAGCTCACCCTTGGCCGTCGCAGTCGCCTTCACAAGGCCCGCGCCACTTTCGCCGGTGACCGTGATCGTGTTCAGGTCTTCCTGCATCTGGGCCATCTTGCCCTGCACTTCCTGCGCCTGTTTCATCATCTTGGCCATATCGCCAAGCCCGCCTAGTCCTTTGAGCATGTCATGCCTCCGTCTTTGACCGGAAAAATCTGAAGTATGAGGTGTAAATCATCATGATCACACAAAGTGCAATGGCGAAACCAAGGAATAGTTCGATGTCACCTATGCAGCCCCATTCTTGGGCTGTGAACAGTGGATCATGAAAAGTGAATTGCATCACGACGCCTGCAATCCAGATAACCCAAGCGACGCTGAGTAGTAGCGCCGCCCAGAACGAGTGCAGCCAAAAGACACCAATAGTCGCGAACAGTAAGGCCAGTGATACAGGTTCCGTAGTGAGGTAGATCGCCTCCATCATCATGCTCGGAGTTGCGCCATCCCATCCAGGTCGAAGGATGGCGCAAGCCTCATCATAAACCTCTCCTATATCGGACCCGTATATGTTGAAGAACAAAGATCTATTCCCCAGACTTCTGCCTGGGCAGCGGTGCTGTGTAGAGCACGACACCCACCGATAAGGCCGCCGCAACCGCTATGAAAAGGGCGGGGGAGCCGATGCAGCCCTCGGCGATGCCCGCTGCGCGTACTGCGTCTGTCCGTCCGATACCCGTGGTCAGGAAGGTGACAATGCTCCATCCCACGACAACCGCAAGCCCGCCTTTTTCACTGCGAAAGCGGATTGCGAGCGCGGTGCCAAGGATCAGCACCAGCACGACGGGTGTTTGCAGAAGGTAGAGCAGCTCGCCAAAGGCCCCCACTGGAGTCCCGTCCCAGCCCGGGCGTTCCTTGTCGCAGACCTCGGCCCAGGCAGCCCCGGGCAGCAGCAGGAGCGTGGCGAGGATCAGTCGTCGTCGAACGGGTCCCATTCTTCATCCACTTCGGGCAGGGCATCGGCGAGCGCGTCCTGCTCTTTCTCCGCCTCGGTGCGGATCTCGGTGATCTTGGCCTTGGGGAAGGCGGCGATGACGGCTTGTACCAGCGGGTGCTTTTCGGCCTCGGCCCGTACGGCGTTGGCTTCGGCATCGCGCACCTCTGCAATTGTCGGGACACCGCCCTCGGCCACACTGATCGCCCAGCGGTTGCCCGTCCATGCCTGCAGCCGGGCGCCGAGGCGGTTCACAAGGTCCGGGGCGGCGTCGGCGGTCGGGTTCACTTCGATCCGGCCGGGTTGGTAACTGACGAGGCGCAGGCCAGTTTCGACCTCCACCAGCAGTTTCACATCGCGGTGTGTGCGGATGAGTTCTACAACGTCCTCGAACCGGGCGTAGTGCTGCAAGGCATCGCTGGCGACGGCAAGTGCCGTCTGCCCGGCAGAGGCGGTTGGGCCAGAGGGTGCAGCATGTGTCGGGGCAGGGGTTGTCGCCGTCGCTGATGTTCCGCCCTGCGGCGCGGGCCGTCCACCTGACGGCCCACCCGGCGGTGGGGTCGCATCCTGCAACTTGCGCACCAGGTCTTCGGGGCTGGGCAGGTCGGCCACATGGGTCAGCCGGATCACGGCCATTTCGGCGGCCATCATCGCATTCGGAGCCATCCCGACCTCTTCCAGCGCCTTGAGCAGCATCTGCCACATCCGCGAGAGCACACGCATTTGCAGCGCGTCCGCCATCGCCTGCCCCCGGCTGCGCTCATCCGGGCTGATCGTGGGGTCCTCGGACGCTTCCGGCGTGATCTTGACCACGCTGATCCAATGGCACACCTCGGCCAGATCACGCAGCACCGCCATCGGGTCGGCCCCGTCGGCGTATTGCTCTGACAGTTCAGTCAGCGCTTTCGCCGCCTCGCCGCGCAGGATCATGTCGAACAGATCCAGCACGCGGCCCCGGTCGGCCAAACCCAGCATCGCGCGGACCTGATCGGCGGTTGTTTCCCCCGCGCCGTGACTGATCGCCTGATCCAAGAGCGACTGCGCATCCCGGGCGGAACCTTCCGCCGCGCGGGTAATCAGGGCGAGCGCGTCATCCGAAATCTCCGCCCCTTCGGCATCCGCGATCTTGCGCAATAGTGCGATCTGCGCCTCAGGCTCGATCCGGCGCAGATCGAACCGCTGGCAGCGGGACAGCACGGTGACGGGCACCTGCCGGATCTCGGTGGTGGCGAAGATGAACTTCACATGTTCGGGGGGCTCTTCCAGCGTCTTTAGAAGCGCGTTGAAGGCGTTCTTCGACAGCATGTGCACTTCGTCGATGATGTAGATCTTGTAGCGGGCGGAGGCCGCGCGGTAGTGCACGCTGTCGATGATCTCACGAATGTCGCCCACACCGGTGCGGCTGGCGGCGTCCATTTCCATCACGTCCACATGGCGGCCTTCCATGATCGCCGTGCAGTGTTCGCAAACCCCGCATGGGTCTGTGGTCGGCCCGCCTGTGCCGTCCGGCCCGATGCAATTCATGCCCTTGGCGATGATCCGGGCAGTGGTGGTTTTGCCGGTCCCGCGAATGCCCGTCATTATAAAGGCCTGCGCAATCCGGTCGGCTGCAAAGGCATTGCGCAGGGTGCGCACCATTGCGTCCTGCCCCACCAGATCAGCAAAAGTTTCAGGCCGGTATTTGCGGGCGAGGACTTGGTATTGCGGCTGGTCTGACATGCGGGCCTTTGCGCGGGATTCGGGGCGTTTGGGCAGGTTAGGTGCTAGAATAGAAGAGGTCTACCTGATCAAAGCGTCCAGAGGATGATGCCGGTCGCGATCGCGGCAATGGTCATGATCGATGCCAGGAACGTATAGCTGCGGCCGGGGGTGGCCTCGACATCGTTTTCCCGCAGTTGCGCAAAGGTCTTGCAGGCCTTGTTGCGGGCTGACCAGAAAATCGCAATGGCAACCGAAAGAAACAGGCTCGCAACCGCCTTTGCCGCCCAGGTGGGCTCAAAGCTGCCGAAAACCGCCTTGAGGCCGACAGCAACACCAATCGCGGCAAGCCCGGTCCCCATCCAGCCAGAGAAGGTGCGTTCATTTGCGAGAATTGTGCGATCCTGTGCCCAGTCGGTCCGCTGTCGCGCTTTATCGTCGTCTTGTGTCATAAGACTGCACATAGGCGGGGGGCGCGGCAAAGCGAGGCATCAAGGACAGCATATGATCGGATTTGCGATTTATGATCTGCCCGCTGGTGGTGGGACGCTGGCGCTGTCGCCGATGCCGGGGCGGACGCGGCACTACTACACCGATTGGCTGCACCTGTTGGAATGGGGGCCTGATCTGGTGCTCAGCATGACGACTGGGGCGGAAATGGCGCGCAAGGGTGCGGCCACTTTGGGCACTGACCTTCAAAATGAAGGGATCGACTGGCTGCATCTGCCTGTTGCCGATTTCGGCACGCCCGTTGGCTGGGAATGGGAACCTGTGCGCGATGCGGCGCTCGGGGTGCTGTCGACAGGTGGCAGGGTGTTGGTCCACTGCTTCGGCGGATGCGGACGGTCCGGCATGGTGGCACTGCGCTTGATGACCGCAGCGGGCGAGGCGCCAGACGCCGCCCTCAGCCGCCTGCGCGCAGCCCGTCCATGTGCTGTTGAAACAGATGCGCAATTGGCTTGGGCGCAACAGGGTTGACCCACGCTGCCGTTGCAGCTGCCTAGCGCTTTTTCTTCGAGACTGCAGAGCGATACATTTTCCCCAGCTTGCGATGCCTTTCCCGGGATTGCGCAATTGTCTCTGTGGCCATTGCGTTCTCGCGCTTGAGCTTCTTGAAGCGGCGCAACCGGTCCGGATCAATGTCACCAGCGGCAATGCCGGCCTGTACGGCACAGCCCGGCTCCGTCTCATGCGCGCAGTCGCGGAACTTGCATTTGTCCGCAAGCTCAGAGACTTCGGGGAAGGTCGCGTCGATCCCAAAATCCACCTCAGCAACGCCCAAGCCGCGCATCCCAGGTGTGTCGATCAACCAACCGCCGCCCGCGATCCGGTGCAGTGACCGGCCCGTGGTGGTATGCCGCCCCTTCGCGTCATCCTCGCGGATGCCCTGTGTCGCTGCATCGCCACCGGTCAGCGAATTGGCGAGCGTTGTCTTGCCCACGCCCGACGATCCTGTCAGCGCCACCGTCTGCCCAGCCCCGCACCAGGGGGCAAGCAGTGCTTTGACGTCATCGCGCTTTGCATCCATCGCGATAACCTCCAGCCCGCGCCCCAGCGCTTTGGCCTGGTCAACAAAGGCGTCAGGGTCTTCGGCCTGATCCGCCTTGGTGATCACGATCACTGGCGTGATCATCGCGTCATGGGCCAGCGCCAAATAGCGCTCCAACCGCGCCGGGTTGAAATCATCGTTGCAGGATGTGGTGATGAAAAGAGTATCGAGGTTGGCTGCAATCAGCTGCTTTGTGCCGGTATGATACTCCGTCCCGCGCGAGAGTTCGGTCTTCCGCTCGAGCACCCGGGTCAGCCGAAACTGCGCGGCAGCCGATAACGCCCAGTCACCGACGGCGACCTCTGCCGTGGTGATGCCGGGGTCGAGTGTTAGCTCGACCGGTCCATCCTCGGTGTAGCCGGCCACGCGGTCGCGGTGGACCTCGGCGATGCGGGTGGGGGTAAGGGCTTCCAGCTCTTCCAGATCAAGCTGGGACATAAAGAATGGCGACCAGCCAAGGGCGTCGCGTGTCAGATCGGTCAATGGTCTCTCCTCGTCTGACAGGGAAATCGGGCTGGCCGCGTGTGGCGGTCAGCGTGACCCGGACAAGGAGACGGAAAAAACTTCAGCGCACCCGAACCGGGAGGGATATGTTCGCGACAATCATAAACGCCCTCCTTTCTGTTGCGTTTGCGTTGACCCCGATTCCGCCAAACCGCGATGCGGTTTCACTCTATCGGGGTTCGCATTTGCCGAAAGGCAAACGCAAGAGGTGAGAGGCTGACAACGACCCAAGCGGGGCTCGTTATGGCTGCTTCCTTCCGGACCTGACCAGGTTGGCGAGGCGCCTGCCCGCGCCAACCTCTCGGCCGTGTATATAGGCCCCGACGCGACGGGCTGCAAGCCGTCACCAGCGCAGTTTGAAGGTCCCGGGTGCGTCTATTGACGCGATTGCGGGGACAGCGGGTTCCGCGATATGGTCAAGCGCCTCGGGCGCAGCATCGAAAGTGGCCGCACTCCCCGGGACAGCGGCAAACTCCCATACCGGGCGAAGTGTTGCCTCGAAGGTGCCAAGCCTTTGCAGGAACGACAGCAAAACATCGCGCGCGGCTTCCGCGGACTGGTAGGCGATGTTTGCGCTGTCAAATGCCGGAAAGCTGCCGCCACCGTTGGCGCGAAAGCTGTTGGTGACGATCAGAAAGATGTCAGTGTCATTGACTGCCCTGCCATGGTGCAGCAGCGACTGCACGCGACCCTCGCCAACGTCCGATGGATTGCCGAGCACATCGAAACGCGCAGGCTGCGATAGATCGAACGTATAGGTCAGCCCATGCAATGTATCGCAATTGTACCCGGGGCTGTCAGGGTTGATCAGCGGCTGGTCACCAACGTCGGGGTGAAGCTGATTGTAGTGCGCGGCGGAGCGTTCCAGCCATGCCCGTATCTGCGCACCCGTGCATCTGACAGCGCAAACCGGGTCGGCATAGGGACAGATCGCGCTGACGTTGCGGCGCGTGATTGGTCCGGGCGGAATGGCGATGTTCTTGATCGGTCCGCGCCGCGTACCAAGCAGCAGCGGCGAGGTCGCGGCAAGAACCGGCAATTCCATATCGACGCTGTCTTTCAGGTTCTCGCGGACAAGGGCGGTCGCGGCGTCTGCAAGCAGTTGCTGCGCCATATCGGGCCGGATGGTTGCAAAGTAGGAATGGATCGGTTGCGTAGTGACGGCGACAGGGGCGGCCATCGCGGCAAGCGTGGCGTCATGGGCGGCAGCGGCGGGTGCTGGCAGGACCGAGGGCGGTGTTGCCGGGTCTGACCACAGGTGGCTGACGTTGTGGTCCCTGACCTTCCAACCCTCTGCCGATTTCTCCAGCTCCAGATCAATCACGCCGAGCGATTGCCCAAAGCACGCGGGCATGACGGCGGGAACGCCATGGATCGTGGAATGATCGTGGTTGACGGGCCCCTGACATTCTGCCGCCGCATCCGGAAAGATACGGTGTGTATGCCCCATGATCAGCGCATCAATCCCCGGCACCGTGGCGAGCGGGATGGCAGCGTTTTCCATGCCTGGCGAGTGCTCAGCCGCGCCAAGCCCAGCGTGGCAGAGCATGATCACGATATCCGCTCCCGCAGCGCGCATCTGCGGGACGACCGCGCGGGCGGCTGCGACGATGTCTTGCGTCTCTACAGCGCCGCCGTGTTTGGCCTTGTCCCAGAGCGCGATCTGCGGTGGGGCGACGCCGGTGATGCCAATGCGAATGGGTGAATCTGTGCCTGCCGTGGTCTCAACCGTCCTGTGCAGGATCACGAAGGGGTGCGGCGGTGTCTTGGCCCCGGCGATCTGCAGGTTTGCGCTGACCACGGGAAAGACTGCTGCGGAAAGTGCCTGCTCCAGAAAGTGCAGACCATAGTCAAACTCGTGGTTGCCGAGTGTCATCGCATCATAGCCGAGCGTGTTCATGACAGTGATCATCGGGTGGGCGGACCATTCACTCATTGTTTCGGCAAGGTGATCCGCCATTGGCGTCCCCTGCAAAACATCCCCGTTGTCGCACAGAAGGGTTGTCGCGCCAGCCTCTGCACGCAGCCTCTCGATCAGTGGAATAAGCTGTGCCAATCCCGTGCCATTCTTCGGCTGATCCGCGTAATAGTCATAGGGCATCAGATGCATATGCAGATCGGTTGTCGCCATCACCCGCAGCCGGCCGCGAAGAGGGGCGTCATCAGGGTTTTGGAGAGACTGATCCGACATATGGTCACCCTAGCCGCAGTCATTTTCAGTAGCCACAAAATGTCCCCAGCAAAAAATTGCACTTACGCAAGGTCCGTGGCATCTGAGCCTGATGAAAAATGCTGAAACAGTGACATTTGGCGGCTCGGCATTCGATCGTGCCGCCGAAGTGCGGGGTGAAGTGGACGCGTTGCGTCAGCAGCCGGGCGCACAGACGATCCTGATGTGGCGCGGTAAGCCGCTGATTGCGAACGATACGCTTGTGCGTGTTCCGTTTGATCATCCGATCATGCAGGACGCAAAAGAAGAGGTGATCTTGCTGGGGCGTGAGGACGGAGAGCCTGTGTTTGCCGCCGATCTGTCCGGATGGGTGCCTGATGATCTTGATGACAGCACGCTGAACCAGTTCCTTGACCCGTCCCAGCAGCAGCATCCGGCGATTCCCGATGCCGCGTTTTGCGAACTGCGGGCTGTGATGACAAGGCTCAGCCCGCGCGATGCAGAGCTTGGTGCAACAGCAAAGGCTGTGATGGGATGGCACCGGACACATGGGTTCTGTGCCCGCTGCGGCGCGAAAACGGATATGGCCATGGGCGGCTGGCAGCGCGACTGCCCGGCTTGTGGCGGCAAGCACTTCCCGCGCACTGACCCGGTCGTGATCATGCTGATCACACATGGCAATTCCGTTCTCGTCGGTCGTTCGCCGGGGTGGCCCGAGGGCATGTATTCTCTCCTCGCGGGTTTTGTGGAACCTGGCGAGACGATCGAGGCCGCCGTGCGCCGCGAGGTCTTTGAAGAGGCGGGGATCCACGTGGGTGAGGTGACGTATCTTGCCAGCCAGCCTTGGCCTTTCCCAGCGTCGTTGATGATGGGCTGCGCCGGTGTGGCGTTGAGCACTGAGATGACAATTGATCCCAATGAGATTGAAGATGCACTCTGGGTCAACAAAGAGGAAATGGCGCAGGCCTTTGCTGGTGAGCATCCAAAACTGCTGCCCGCGCGGAAAGGCGCTATCGCCCATTTCCTGATCGAGGCCTGGTTGGCCGACACGTTGGATTGAGTCTATGCGACTGACCGCAACAGAAGATGTCACCGCCCCCGCTGATGCGTTCTTTGCGCAAGTCAGTGATTTTGCAGCACTCGCTGATCGTGCGCGCAGTCTTGGTGCGATAGTGACGGCGCGGCAGGAAGGGCCTGCCGTTGCCGGTATGGCCTGGGACATTGCCTTTCAGTTTCGCGGGCGGGACCGGGCGGTGGTTGCGACCCTGACCCGGTTTGATGCCCCCGACGGGTATACAGTCGAAACGGTCATGGAGGGGTTGATCGCCGAGACGCAAGTCACGGTCGCGTCTTTGGACGCACACAGGTCGCAGCTGGAAGTGATCTGTGAGCTGAGCGCCAAGTCCTTGACGGCCCGGCTGCTGCTACAATCCCTCAAGCTTGGCAGAGGCCGCATCGCAGCCCGTTTTCAGGCGCGGATCAGCGAATATGCCCAGTTGGCAGCGGGACGCGCGCAAACAAGCGCCTAGCCTTCGTGGCGCCGCGCAGCACCCGGATAGACACCCATCACATGCAGATGGTCGGTGAAATAGCTTAGCTCTTCCATCGCGAGCTGCACGTTCCGATCATCCGGATGGCCCTCGATCTCGGCATAGAACTGGGTCGCCGTAAATGCCCCACCAACCATGTAGCTCTCCAGCTTGGTCATGTTCACGCCGTTGGTCGCAAAGCCGCCCATCGCCTTGTAAAGTGCTGCAGGGATGTTGCGTACACGGAAGACAAAGCTGGTCATCATTCCATGATCGCCCCGACGGCTGTAATCAGGCTCTTGCGCCATGATCAGAAAGCGTGTGGTGTTGCGGGCATGATCCTCGATATGGCGGGCGAGTACCTTGAGGCCATAAATGTCCGCGGCCAATTCGGACGCAAGGGCGGCAACTGTTTTATCATCCCCAGCCGCAACTTCACGCGCCGCACGCGCATTGTCAGAGCTCGTGCGCGGCGTGATCCCATGTTCGCGCAGAAAGGTGCCGCATTGTGGGAGAATCACGGGATGGCCACGCGCGGTTTTGGTGTCTGAAAGTGTCGCCTCGGCCTGGCCCAGCAGGTTGATATGCACTCGCACGAAGGTTTCATCGACGATGTGCAGCCCGCTCTCTGGCAGAAGGGAGTGGACGTCTGCCACCCGGCCATAGGTCGAGTTTTCAACGGCGATCATGCCAAGGGCCGCGTCACCATTTCGTACGGCTTCAATCGCGGCCTCGAACGTGGGGCAGGGGAGCGGGTCAAAGTCTGGGCGTGCGGTGACGCAGGCCTCGTGCCCGTAGGCCCCCAATTCCCCCTGAAATGCGATCTTTTGCGCCATGTGTCACCTTGCGTCTGGTGTGCCATTGTATCCAATGGCGTTTGGTCGCGGGAACTACACCTTGCGCAGGTCTGTGGGAAGCGTGTAAACGAGCGAAAAATAGGGAACTACGGGAACGCGGCATGTTCGACACAATGACAATGACCAAGGCGGTTGGTGCGCTTTGCGGCACACTGCTCGTCTATTTGCTGGGCGCTTGGCTGGCGGAAGAGATTTATCACGCGGGCAGCCACGGCAAGGACCATGCGCAGGCCTATGTGATCGAGGTCGCGGATGCTGGCGAAGCACAGGAAGAAGTCGAGGAAGTGCCATTCGATGTTATCTTTGCCTCTGCGAGCGCCGAAGATGGTGAAGGGCTCTGGCGCGGCTGCCGGTCCTGCCACGCATTGGAGCCTGGCGTTCACGGCACAGGCCCCGCATTGCACGGCGTCGTGAACCGCCCGATCCAATTCTATGACGATTTCAACTATTCCGGTGCGCTGATCGAAGCTGGTGACATCTGGACCCCTGACAACCTCAACGCCTTCCTGGAGAACCCAAGCGGTTGGGCCCCCGGCACGGCCATGGGCTACAACGGCATGCGTGATGTTGAGGACCGGGCAAATCTGATTGCTTACCTCGAAACGTTCAACTGATCTGACAGCTGATCACGTGAAACAAGGCCGTCCTTCGTGGCGGCCTTTTTCGTGGGCAGAAGCGCCAGAGATCACCGGCTGATCACGCAAACTCAACTTGAATGTTTGCCAAACGCACTTTTTACTTCATTTCAAAGAAAAAGACTGTCTCTTTCGGAGTGATCCATGCGCAAACCCTCATCTCGTTCCGCAGTACAAGCCATCGCCAAGGCGGGTGTTACCCAACAGCGTCTACGCTATGCTGCCGGGGCGCTTGTGGGCGGGGCCATCTTGTTCGGTGCAGCGGACGCTTTTGCCGACGGGCATGAGGTGATCATCGAGAGCCATGGCTACAACGAGTTCGGTGAGCTGAAGTATGGCCCCGATTTCCCGCATCTGGACTATGTAAACCCCGACGCCCCCATCGGCGGTGAGGTGAGCATCTCAACCAGCGGCTCTTTCGACAGTTTGAACGCCTTTGCGACGCTGACCGGCACACCTGCTGCGCTTTCCAGCGTGATGTACGAACGGATCATGACGACCACGTCAGACGAGGTTGGGTCCTACTACTGTGTGCTTTGCACGACGCTTGAATACCCAGAAGACGAAGCGTGGGTCATCTTCAACCTGCGTGATGACGTATTCTTTTCCGACGGCACACAGATGACCGCGCATGACGTCGTGTATACCCATGCGCTCTTCCGCGAACAAGGCACGCCCTCGTTCCGTGCAGGCATCACCTCGCTTGTCACAGAGTATGAGGCGCTCGACGACTTTACCGTCAAATTTACATTCGCCGAAGACGCGCCGACAGGCGGTCGTGTCCTGCAGATGGGTAACGCGCTTGCCATGTCAAAGGCATGGTTTGAAGAAACAGGCGCGCGGCTGGACGAATCCAGTATGGATGTCTCACCCGGCACTGGCGAGTACACGATTGGTGAGGTCGATCCCGGCCGTCAAATCACCTATACCCGCAACCCCAACTACTGGGGCGAAGATATCCCGATCATGAAGGGGCGCGGAAACTACGACAGCATCCGGATCGAGTATTTCGCTGATACGTCTGCCGCGTTTGAGGCGTTCAAAGCCGGCGAGTTTACGTTCCGCCGTGAAAACTCTTCGATCAACTGGGCCACAGCCTATGATTTCCCCGCGCTCGACAATGAATGGGTGAAGCGCGAGACGCTGGATGACGGCACTTTGCCAGCTGCCACCGGTTTTGTGTTCAACCTGCGTCGGGAAAAGCTGCAAGACCGCAATGTCCGCCTTGCGCTTGGTCTGATGTATAACTTCACTTGGACGAACGACAATTTGCAGTATGGCCTGTTCCAGCAGCGTGAAAGCTTTTGGGAAAACGACCGGCTGAAGGCTGTTGGCCTGCCCGAAGGCCGCGAGTTGGAGATGTTGGAAACGGTGCGCGATCTGCTGCCCGAAGCGATCTTTACCGAAGAGCCGCTGCTGCCGCACACCAGCGGTGATCGCCCGCTTGATCGTGGAAACCTGCGCCGCGCGCTGGCCTTGATGGAAGCGGCGGGATTCACCCCCGGTGACGATGGGATGCTGCGCGATGCGGAGGGCAACACGCTCGATATCGAGTTTCTTGAAACCCGCCAAAGCTTTGACCGGATCATCAACCCTTATGTCGAAAACCTCCGCCGTCTGGGCGTCAACATCACCTACAACCGCGTTGATCCTTCGCAGTACCAGGCACGCACACAGGCCAATGATTTCGATATGATCTTTGATGGCTATTCCAGTGGCCTGCAGGAAGGGCGCGGGATCGAACAGAAATATGGGTGTGAGGACAAGGACGACGTCTTCAACCCGGCTGGCTATTGCACCGAGGCCTTTGACGCGTTGGCGAAATTCGTAGTTGCGGCAGAGACTTACGATGAAATGGCCGCAGCGGTGCGTGCCATCGACCGGGTCATGCGCTATGACTACTTCATCGTGCCGGTCTGGTATCTGGGGCAGAACTGGGTCGCCTACTACGACTTCTACGAATACCCGGAAGACCTGCCAGAATTTGGGCTGGGCTACCTTGATTATTGGTGGATCAACCAGGATAAATACGAGGCGCTCGTCGCCGAAGGCGCGTTTCAGTAGGGCGCTGACATGGGCGCTTACATCATCCGCAGGTTGCTGTTGGTGATCCCCACGCTTCTGGGGATCATGATCATCAACTTTGCCCTCACCCAATTCGTGCCGGGGGGGCCGATCGAACAGATCCTGGCTGATCTCGAAGGGCAGGGCGATGTGTTTGAGAGCATCGCTGGCGGGGCCGGTGACGCGGATGTCGGCGCGCAGGAAAGTGACAGCGACTACATTGGCGGGCGCGGCCTGCCACAGGAGTTCATCGAGGAACTGGAGCGCGAGTTCGGTTTCGACAAACCGCCCCTTGAACGCTTCCTCAACATGATGTGGAACTATATGCGCTTCGACTTCGGAGAGAGCTATTTCCGTTCCATCAGCGTGTTTGATCTGGTGATGGAAAAGATGCCGGTGTCGATCACGCTGGGGCTTTGGTCCACCCTGATCGCCTATCTGATTTCGATCCCGTTGGGCATCAAGAAAGCGGTGCGTGACGGGACGCCGTTCGACACCTGGACCTCCGGCGCGATCATCGTGGGCTACGCGATCCCCGGGTTCCTCTTCGCAATCCTTCTCATCGTGCTGTTTGCCGGTGGGTCGTACTTCCGGATCTTCCCGTTGCGCGGGCTGACATCCTCCAACTTTGAAGACCTCACGCTGATTGGCAAAGTGCTGGACTATTTTTGGCACATCACCTTGCCGGTGCTCGCCTCCACCATTTCCGCCTTCGCGACGCTGACTTTGCTGACGAAGAACAGTTTCTTGGACGAGATCAAGAAGCAGTATGTGATGACGGCGCGGGCCAAGGGCCTGAGCGAGCGGCGCGTGCTTTACGGTCATGTGTTCCGCAACGGGATGCTGATCGTGATCTCTGGCTTCCCGGCGCTGTTCATCGGGGTGTTCTTCGGCGGGTCGCTGATAATCGAGACGCTCTTTTCGCTCGACGGCCTGGGCAGGCTTGGGTTTGAGGCGGCGGTCGCGCGTGACTATCCGGTGGTCTTCGGCACCCTCTTCGCGTTCTCGCTCATCGGGCTTATCGTCGGCATCATCACCGACCTGACCTACGTGCTGATCGACCCGCGCATTGATTTTGAGGCGCGAAACTGATGGCGCGGCGTCCCCTCCTTTCCCCGCTCAACCAGCGGCGCTTGCGCAACTTCAAGCGCAACCGGCGTGCCTATTGGTCGCTGATCATCTTTGGCGTTCTTTTTGGTCTTTCGCTCTTTGCGGAGTTTATCGCCAACGACAAACCCATCGCTGTCAGCTATCGCGGCGAAATCCGCATGCCGATCTTCAGCTTTTACTCAGAGCGTGAATTTGGCGGAGATTTCCCGACAGAGGCGATCTATGGCGATATCGAAGTGCAATGCCTCATCAAGAGTGGCGGCATGGAAGACTGCTTTGACGACCCTGAAGGCATTCTTTCTGCGATTCATGAGGGCGTGTTTGCTGACGGACTTGAAGGAGTTGAACTGGGCTGGATGCTCTGGCCTGTCATCCCCTACTCCTACAACACCATTGTCGACGTGCGGGGCGTTGCCCCTTCGCCGCCAAGTGCGGAAAACTGGCTCGGCACGGATGATACTAAGCGCGATGTGATGGCGCGTGTCATCTATGGTTTCCGATTGTCGGTGACCTTCGCACTCACGGTCACGGTAGCAGCCTCCATCATCGGGATCATGGCAGGTGCTGTGCAGGGGTATTTCGGCGGCTGGACGGACCTATTGTTCCAGCGGTTTATCGAAATCTGGACCGGCATGCCGTCGCTTTATGTCATCATCATTGTCTTCGCGATCTTGGGGCGCAGTTACTGGCTCCTTGTGTTCCTCACAGTGCTGTTTGGCTGGCCCGCCCTGGTCGGGGTGGTCAGGGCTGAATTCCTGCGGGCTCGCAACCTGGAATACGTGCGCGCTGCCAAGGCGCTGGGCGTGCGCGACAGGGTGATCATGTTCCGCCACATGCTGCCGAACGCAATGGTGGCGACGGTGACGATGCTTCCATTCCTAGTGACAGGGGCGATTGGCGGGCTTGCCTCGCTCGACTTTCTTGGGTTTGGTCTGCCGTCCTCCGCGCCGTCACTGGGTGAGATGACACTGCAGGCAAAGCAGAACCTTCAGGCGCCCTGGCTTGGCTTCACTGCCTTCTTCACCTTTGCGATCATGCTGTCGCTTCTGGTCTTCATCTTCGAGGGGGTGCGCGACGCCTTTGATCCGCGCAAGACGTTTGTGGCCGAGACGACAGCGGTGGGTGCGGGCGACTCCCTTTGGCGCACTTCGGACACGTCTGCCACAAGCGGTGATATCCGATGACGGCGGTTCTTGACGTTTCGGACCTGCGCGTCGCCTTCCGGCAGGATGCCGATGTGACCCACGCGGTACGCGGCATCTCTTTCCAGGTCCACAAGGGCGAGACGGTTGCGTTGGTGGGTGAAAGCGGGTCGGGCAAATCCGTTAGCGCGCTCTCGACCGTGCAGCTTTTGGGCGACAGCGCGGTCATGGCCGGGTCGATCAAGTACCAGGGCGAAGAGATGGTGGGCGCGGGTGAGATGGCGCTGCGCCGGGTTCGCGGCAACGACATCAGCTTCATCTTTCAGGAGCCGATGACATCGCTTAACCCATTGCACACGATTGAAAAGCAACTGGCCGAAAGCATCGAGTTGCATCAGGGCCTGCGCGGGGCTGCTGTGCGTGCGCGGATCATCGAGCTCTTGGAAAAGGTCGGCATCCGCGATGCGGAAAGCCGTCTGACCTCTTATCCGCATCAGCTGTCTGGCGGGCAGCGGCAACGGGTGATGATTGCGATGGCGCTGGCCAATGGCCCGGAACTGCTGATCGCGGATGAGCCGACGACGGCGCTTGACGTCACAATTCAGGCGCAGATCCTCGACCTCTTGGCCGATCTGAAACGGTCAGAGGGTATGTCGATGCTCTTTATCACCCATGACCTGACAATCGTGCGCAAGATCGCCGACCGGGTCTGCGTGATGAAGGACGGGGAGATCGTAGAGACGGGGGCAACGGCAGAGATTTTCGCCAACCCGCAACATCCCTACACCCAGATGCTGCTGGCCGCGGAATCGACTGGCGCGCCGGATCCGGTTCCGGCGAATGCGCCCGTGGTGCTCGAGACGCAGAACGCGAAGATCTGGTTCCCGATCCAGCGTGGCCTGCTCAAACGCACGGTGGGTTACGTGAAGGCCGTGAATGACGCGACGCTGAGCCTGCGCGCGGGTGAGACTGTGGGAATCGTAGGCGAGAGTGGGTCTGGCAAGACGACGCTGGCGCTTGCCATGATGCGCCTCATTCGGTCGGAGGGGCGGATTTCCTTCAATGGCACCGACATTCACCACCTGAGCCAGCGCCAGATGCGGCCCTTGCGCAGCGAGATGCAGATCGTGTTCCAGGACCCTTACGGCTCTCTCTCCCCTCGAATGACGGTGGCCGAGATTATTGCCGAAGGCCTTGGCGTACATGGGGTAGAGCCCGGTCGTGACCGGCGGGATATGGTGGCAGAGATCATGGGCGAGGTCGGCCTCGACCCATCCTTGATGGACCGCTATCCGCATGAATTTTCCGGCGGCCAGCGTCAGCGGATCGCTATCGCCCGCGCGATGATCCTGCGCCCGAAACTCCTGATCCTGGATGAGCCGACGAGCGCGCTCGACATGACTGTGCAGGTCCAGATCGTGCATCTGCTGCGCGCGTTGCAGCAGAAGAACGGTCTCGCCTACCTCTTTATCAGTCATGACCTGAAGGTCGTGCGCGCCCTGTCCCACAAGGTGATCGTGATGAAACAGGGTGACATGGTGGAAGCAGGCGATGCGGCAGCGATCTTCGACGCGCCGCGGTCCGAATACACGCGCGCGCTGATGGCCGCCGCTTTTGAGGGCAAAGTGGCCTGACGTGCGGGGTGGGTCGAGACCCACTTTAGCCTTGGCGCGGTCAGAGGTCTTGGGCCGATGTCGCGCGTGAGGCTGGACCGTCGCCTGCGCCCATGTCAGGTTGTGCGCCATGACTGATATGACCCCGCTGTTTGTCGCTTTCCTGATTGTTGCCGCCTCACCCGGTCCTGCGAATATCGCCGTTGCGACCATTGCCCTACGGTGGGGCCATGGGCCAGCGATGCGCTTTGGCATGGGGCTTGGGTGCGGGTTGGCCCTCTGGGGGATCGTGGCAGCGACTGGTCTGGGAGCGATCTTGCAGAGTTCGGCCATTGCGTTGACGGGGCTGAAGATTTTCGGCGGGTGTTACCTATTGTGGCTCGCCTATCAATCCGCGCGGTCCGCGGTGACACCTGCGGGACAGGTGGCACAACCGAAGGCGCAGGACCGCTGGTTTCTGCGTGGGTTGATCCTGAACCTGTCAAACCCCAAAGCCGCCGTGGCCTGGATGGCAGCGCTCACGATGGGGATGTCACCGGGACAGGGCTACGGTGTGCTGATCTTTGCGACCGCGGTCTGCATGCTCATCGGATTTGCGAACTACGCGGCGCACGCCATCGCCTTTTCCCGCGCGCGGGTGATGGCCGCCTACGCTGCGGCACGGCGTTGGATCGATGGCGTTGTCGCGGGTGTCTTTGCGCTGGCCGGGCTTGGATTGCTCCGCTCGGTGTTCAGCCGCAGCTAGCCCTCGGACCCGATCATGAAGCAAGTGGTGCCGCGCGCCTGCAGGCGGCGGCAGGCGAGGTCTGCCCCTTCGCGGGTCAGCCCCATGAAGTTTGCATCAAACCCGCCGGATCGTTGCACGACACGCCGCAGGGCGCCGTCGAGCGAGCTCATCTCATTGAGGGCGACCTGCAGAAGCACGCGCTCTGCATCATAGCGGCTGTTGTAACGCCCGATGTTGACGCCCCAATGTCGCCCGCCAGAGGTGGAGATGCGGGTCACCACTTCGGGGCCGGCACTCGGGGCAGGGGCAGCCGCCGCCGTCACGACGTTTTGCGGGCCAGCGGGGCGTGCAACCGGAGTGGTCGCGGGTTCAGCAGCACCTGCAAGGGCTTCGGCCAAAGCGGCGTTCACGGAATCCGCGATAGCGGCGTTGATGGCGTCAGCGTCAACGGCAGCGACCAGCACCTCATCTTGCGATGGGGCTGCAACAGGCCGCGCAAGGGGGCGCAGACTGCGGTTTACCAGACCACTGACCCTGATGGTGCGCCCGACAGCGCCCGTGTTCGACGACAGCATCGCGGCTGGGGGATTGGGCCGCCGGATCGTGGCGCGTGATGGGGCGCGGTTAAAGCCCATGTCCATCAGCTCGGTAATCCGGGCATTCCGGGCAGCGGTCGAGGACCCGCCAAAGACCGTTGCGATGATCCGTTCCTGCCCACGCTGGGCGGATGCAACAAGGTTGAAACCAGCCGCACGGGTGTAGCCGGTTTTGATCCCGTCGCCACCTTCGTAGGAATCCAGCCAGCGGCGGTTCGTATGCCGCACAGTGGCGATCCCTGCGTCGGCAGAGCGGCGCGAGAACAGGTTGTAGTACTGCGGGAAATCATAGATCACGTGCCGCCCAAGGATCGACATATCACGCGCGGTGGAAAGGTGCCCCGATTGGGTCAGCCCGTGCGCGTTGCGGAAGGTCGTGTTGCGCATACCCATGGCGCGGGCGGTGCGGTTCATGCGGGTGGCGAAGGCTTCCTCTGATCCCGAGATCGCTTCTGCAATGGCGGTGGAGGCATCGTTGGCGGATTTCACGGCCGCCGCGCGCAAGAGGAACCGCAGGCGGATCGTCTGACCGGCACGCAGGCCAAGCTTTGATGGTGGTTCCGACGCGGCCAGGCGGCTGATCTGCACTGGCGTGTCCAACGTGATCTCACCCCGTTGGATCGCCTGGAAGGCGACGTAGAGCGTCATCATCTTGGTGAGCGATGCCGGGTGCAGCCGCGTGTCGGCATTGCGGGAATGCAAAACCTCTCCTGTGCGCGCGTCCATCACCATCGCGGCATAGGGGGCTGCCGTCGCGCGCATCGGCGAGAGCAGAATGGATACCACGAAAACGCATAGAAATAGCCCGTGAAGGGCCCACTGTCCCGTACGACTTGCCACGTCGCTTGCCTCTTTTTCTGCCTCAATGGTCCCGAATTTTTCCGGTGACCTTTTTTGTTATGCGTGAACGCTAGCACAGCTCTGCAATCCAGAAAATACCCTAGTTTCAAAGACTTTTGCTGTGATCATGATGTAAATTATCTAGATGTTGTGGTCGGGCAGGCCAAGGCCGCGATATGCGGTGTGGATTTGGTGCAAATTTCCATCTTTGCAGCCGTAAATGATGGGGTTTTCATGTGGGGCCTGTGCCTTATATATAACGCTGATCAACGCAAGGCGGTGCAATGCGCGACGAATTCCACATGATGGCGGACAAGGACGGTGGCGACGATAGCGATATCGGTGTCGTGCTTGAAACCAAGCCAAAGACCAAGCGCCCGCCCATGTACAAGGTCTTGATCCTCAATGATGACTTCACCCCGATGGAGTTTGTCGTGCATGTATTGGAGCGTTTTTTTGGTCTCTCACATGCGCAGGCGTTTGAGCTGATGCTGACCGTTCACAAGAAAGGTGTCGCCGTCGTCGGTGTCTTCAGCCATGAGATTGCAGAGACCAAGGTCGCGCAGGTGATGGATTTCGCACAGCGCCACCAGCATCCGCTGCAATGCACCATGGAAAAAGAGTAGCGCTGCGGCGCTTCCCCTGAACCGATGTCACGATCCCGACTGCGCACCGCAATCGACGATGGCCTTTTGCCGCCGCCAGAGGGCAATGTTGCGGTCATCCGGCCTGACGCAACCTACGATGTCGGCCCCCTGCCGCGCCTGGTGGTCAAGATCGTGCATGGATTCTACCCTGATGTCGCCGCGTGGCAGGGGGCCGGCTTTCCCGTCACGCAAGAACTGCCAGAGGTGGCAATGGCGATCATCGTTGTGCCGCGGTCCAAAGATCTTGCCCGCGCATTGGTGGCTGAGGCTTGTGCGAAGGCCGATGTCGTCGTGGTTGATGGGCAAAAGACCGATGGGGTCGATAGCCTGTTCAAATCCTGCCGCAAAGTGCTGGGCGATCTGCCCAGCGTGACACAGGCCCATGGTCGTATTTTTTGGTTTGCTGCCTCAGATGATTTTGTGGATTGGGCTGCGCCACCCATGGAAATGGGCCCGCATGGGTTCTACACCGCTGCAGGTGTCTTTTCTGATGGGGTTGTTGATGCGGGCTCGGCGCTTTTGTCAGAGGCACTGCCGCCAAAGCTGCCCGCGCGCATGGCCGACCTTGGCGCCGGGTGGGGGTTCCTTGCCGGGCCGGTGCTTGAACGGGCCGGCGTTGAGACCTTGGATATGATCGAAGCCGAGGCGCTGTCGATCGCCTGTGCTAGGCGCAATGTCACCGACCCGCGCGCAACGATCCACTGGGACGACGCCACCACGTTCGACGCGCCCGCCTTTGACGGGATCGTCATGAACCCGCCGTTCCACGTCGGGCGCATGGCGGATCCATCGCTTGGCCGAGCCTTCATCGCAGCCGCCGCGCGTATGCTGACCCCGCAAGGCAAACTGTGGATGGTAGCAAACCGACATCTGCCGTATGAAGCGACGCTTGAGAGCCACTTCCGCAATGTGGACACGATTGCGGGCAATGGTGCCTTCAAAGTGATTCACGCCAATCGCCCCGTTCGCTGACGGTGCAAAGGAGAGACCGCATGGGATTTGCAATCGAAGGCAAAACCGCCATCGTGACAGGTGCCGCAAACGGCGTCGGCCTTGCGATCGGGCGTCACTTTGTGGCCAAGGGCGCCAACGTCGTCTTTTGCGACATGGATGAAAAGACGCTGAGCAAAGAGATTGGCGAAGATGCAAAGCAAGAAGCCAACCTGCGCATGTTTGCGGGCGATCTGCGCAAGAAGCTGACGGTCGCCAACCTGATCTCGACCACCATAGATGCGTTTGAGCGGATCGACATTCTGGTCAACGCAGCCCGGCAGGTCATGGAAACGGACCCGTTGAACCCTGACGATCAATCAGTCGAAGAATTGATTCAGCAAAATGCGCTGATGCCGCTGCGTGTCAGCCAGGCGGTTGCGCGCCGGATGATCAAGCAGGCGGATGGGGAGGCCGAAGGCTCCGTCGGCTCAATCGTCAATCTCAGTTCCATTGCCGCGCGGCGCACGCATCCTGACCTGCTAGGGTATTCTGTCAGTTCGGCCGCGATGGATCAGATGACACGGTCGCTCGCGGTGGCGCTGGCCCCGAACCGGATTCGTGTCAACGCCGTTGCTTTCGGCAGCGTGATGAGTGCGAGCCTGAAAGGGTCGTTAAAGGAGGACGGCGATCTGCGCGAGGCGATTGTCGATAATACCCCATTGCACCGGATCGCCAACCCGGGCGAGGTGTCAGATGCGGTGCAGTATCTTGCCTCGGATGCGTCCGCCTTTGTGACCGGTCAGATCATCACGGTTGATGGCGGTCGCACATTGATTGATCCGGCAGCTGTCGCCGCGCACTGACTACTCCGGGTTGGTCGCGATGCACTGTGCGACGGCCTGATTGGACGCCGCTTGCGTCACCGCAAACCGTTCTTCCAGCGACTCCAGCTTCGCTTGTTCTGCGTTCAGATCAATGGCCACCGGCACGCGGGTCGTGAATGTCTCTGTGTCGTCGCAGCGGAAGGCAAAGGTGGTTCCATCCTCGTTTCGCCCCTGGCAGGTGCGGCGCAAGGTGCGCACCTCTTGCCGCTCTTCAATCGCGTAGCCGCGGGCCAGATTGCCACGTGTTTCATTGATCAGGCTGGCCAGCACACGCGTGTCGCGGGTGACATTGTCGATACACTGTTCGCGCGGGGTGGCGCAGGCGGCCAACAGGGCGAGGGGCAAAATGATGGTTGCGGCGCGCATGGTGCTCTCCGGTTTTGATCTGGATCATCGGATGCTGATCGTTATGGTGCCATAGACCGGGGTATGCACGCTATCCAATAACAAGGCAGGTTTTTGATGTCAGAAAGTTTTGAAGCGGAAAAAGGCAGGGCCTCTGCCTGGTTCCGTGAGCTCCGCGATGAAATCGTCGCGGCATTCGAGGGGTTGGAGGACAAGCACCAGTCAGATGCCCATGCTGGTCGGTTCGAGGTCACCGAAACGAAGCGAACGGCCGACGACGGGAGCGACGCGGGCGGCGGCTTGATGTCCGTCATGCGCGGTGGCCGTGTGTTCGAAAAGGTGGGTGTCAACGTCTCGACCGTCTACGGCAAACTCGGGGATGCCGCGCAAAAGGCAATGGCTGCACGCGGTGTGCCGGGCATGGCGGACGATCCGCGGTTCTGGGCCTCGGGCATTTCACTCGTCGCCCATATGCAGAACCCGCATGCGCCAGCGGTCCACATGAACACACGCATGTTCTGGACCCCGCATGCGTGGTGGTTTGGCGGTGGTTCTGACCTCAACCCCTGTATCGAGTATGACGAGGACACCGCGCATTTCCACGCCACGCAGAAGACGCATCTCGATCCGCATGGCGCGGAGCTTTATCCCAAGCTGAAAGACTGGGCGGATGAGTATTTCTTTGTCCCGCACCGTGGCCGTGCCCGTGGTGTCGGCGGCATCTTCATGGACGACCGCAACACCGGCGATTGGGAGTCGGATTTTGCCCTGACACAGGACATTGGTCGGGCCTTTCTGCCTGCTTATGTCCCGCTGGTCGAAAAGCGTATGGCGACGTCGTGGACAGATGCGGACAAGGACACACAACTCGTGCACCGTGGGCTCTATGCTGAATACAACCTTGTCTACGACCGGGGCACGAAGTTCGGGCTGGCCACTGGCCATGACGCGAATGCGGTGCTGATGAGCTTGCCGCCATTGGCGAAATGGGTGTGAGCTTACTCCGGTCGCGATGACGTGGGCTACGTCAGTATGCGGCATCTGCAACCAGTGTGCGTGAGGCTCAATCCACCTGGATGAACCGTGGGCCGTCGATGTCGCGGGTGTTTTGCGCGGGGGACTCAGCAGTCGATGCAGCGGCGGCTGCCGCTGCTCGCCCGCTTGCAACCTCCACCATGATCAGACGCACGAAAAGCGGAGAGATGTCTTGGCCCGAGGCCGTGGCCAACAGGCTGTAGGCCCTGTCAGGTGCAATGGCGACAAACGCGCGCGCGCTGCGCATAGGCCGCAAGCCCGGCGGGTATTGCGTACCGGGTTGCGCGCCAAGGGCTTCCACCTCAGCCGCCGTCGCCGGGATGAATACCAGCCACGCGCAAAAGAACAACAGTGCGGCCCGGATCGCCGAGCGCACGGTATGATAGACCAGCCTGAAGGTCAGTGGGATTTGCACATGGTGCCTCGTTGGGGCGCACGCCCTATGGCAAAACCTAGGCCCCTTGGCGCACCGTGTCGATCATCAGCTGCACGTTCTCGGGGTCGGCATCCGGCGTGATCCCGTGACCCAGGTTAAAGATATGTGGCCCACCAGAGAGCGCATCGACGATGCGGCGCGTTTCATCAACCAATGCCTGACCACCGGTGACCATGTGCGATGAGGCAAGATTGCCCTGCACGCAGCCATCTTTCTGGACATGCTCTGCGACCCAGGCCGCATCCACCGCATCATCGGTTGCCAAGCAATCGGCCCCGGTGGCCGCATGCATACCGGCATATTTCTCACCCGCGCCGCGCGGGAAGGCGATCACGGGGATGCCGGGGTGCTTTTCTTTCAAGGCCGCTGTGATCCGCTGCATTGGCTTGATCGAGTATTCCATAAAGTCCGCGCCTTCCAGCGATCCCGCCCAGCTATCGAAGAGCTTCACACATTCCGCACCTGCATCGATCTGTTTTGACAGATACGCGATCATGCCTTCGGTCAGCCGGTCGATGATACCGTCAAAGACGGGTTTGTTTTCCGCCTTCAATGCGTGGGCAGGTCCCTGATCGGGTGTGCCGCGCCCCGCGATCATATAAGTGGCGACGGTCCACGGCGCCCCGGCAAAGCCGATCAGCGTGGTTTCGGCTGGCAGTTCACGCGACAGGATCTTCACCGTGTCATAGACCGGGTTCAGCGTCTCATGGATCGCCTCAGTCGGTTTCAGCTTGGCCAGTTCATCCGCCGTTGTGATCGTCGACAGCCGTGGCCCCTCACCAGTGACAAACCACAGGTCCGCCCCCATTGCCTGCGGCAAAAGCAGGATATCGGCAAAAAGGATCGCCGCATCAAAGCCATAGCGCCGGATCGGTTGCAGCGTGACCTCTGCCGCCAATTCAGAATTATAGCAGAGTGACAGAAAGTCCCCGGCTTGGGCCCGCGTCGCCCGGTATTCCGGCAAGTACCGCCCCGCCTGGCGCATCATCCAGATGGGCGGTGTCGGAAGCGTTTCGCCCGCAAGGGCCCGAAGGATGGTCTTTTTCTGCGCCATGGGATGTCCTTTTATCGTCGCTTTGTGGTCCCAAGTGCAGTTCAGGTTGTCAAGGGAGTTGTCAGGCTAAGTTGACAGGTCTAACACTCTTGTCATGACATTTGCACGACCGACCCCCGCCACCCCCTTCAACATTGGCACCCGTGGATCACCCCTCGCCTTGGCGCAGGCGCATGAGACGCGCGCGCGGCTGATGGCGGCGTTTGATCTGCCCCAAGAGGCCTTTGCGATCTGCGTGATCAAGGTGACGGGGGATGCGATCCAGGATCGCCCGCTGAAAGAGATCGGCGGCAAGGGCCTGTTCACGCGCGAGATTGAAGAGGCGTTGTTGGACGGCTCTATCGACATTGCCGTGCATTCGATGAAGGACATGCCGGTGGAACAGCCTGGTGGCCTGCTGCTGAACACCTATTTGCCGCGTGAGGATGTCCGCGATGCCTTTGTGTCGCGCAGCGCCAAGGGTCTGGATGATCTGGTAGAAGGCGCAACTGTGGGCACATCCTCCCTGCGTCGCCGCGCGCAATTGCTGGCTCGCAGGCCCGACCTGAATGTCGTGGAGTTTCGTGGCAATGTGCAGACCCGGTTGAAAAAGCTGGATGATGGTGTGGCAGAGGCGACGTTTCTTGCCATGGCAGGTCTGAACCGGTTGGGGATGGAAGATGTGCCTAAGACCCCCATCGCACCCGAAGACATGCTGCCCGCCGTGGCACAAGGCGCCATCGGGATCGAGCGGCGCGGCGATGACACCCGCGCGGCCGAGATGCTGGAAGCCATCCACCACGGCCCAACCGGCCTGCGGCTTGCCGCCGAACGGCAGTTTCTGGCGGAACTTGACGGATCCTGCGAGACGCCTATCGGCGGGCTGGCAGAGCTTGACGGCGGGTCGATCCGGCTGCGGGGAGAAATCCTTCGGACAGATGGCACGGCGGCATATGCGGATGACATGGGTGGTGCGGTCGAAGATGGCCCCGCGATGGGCAAGGCGATGGCCGCGAAGCTCTTGGAGCAGGCGGGGCCGGGGTTCTTCTGACTTGTCGGGGAATTCGTTTTCAGTGATGGGTTGGTTTGAGTGTCGCTCAACCAACGGTGTTTGATGAACCAGTGCTTTGCTTAGCACTGAAGGCAAGCATGGTTGAGACAAAAAATGATCGAAGAGCTTTCCAGAGAAGAATCCGCTCTGCTTAGGGCTGTTGCGTACTGGTTGCGCAAAGAGATGCTGTCGCGCCTCGCGGATGTATCGCCTAAACCCGGCCTTTTGTACGACATGGCTCAAAGCAACTATGAGATAAGTTGTTGCGCCCTAGAAAGAGTGGGGCTTCTAGCATCTGAAGGCGACTACTGGCGGGTACTTGAGCCAGACAATGACCGACCAACTCTTGACAATACATTCAAGCGTATTGATCTTGATCACCTCCTCGACGGGCTAGCTTGCCACTCTCGTTATGTCAAAGATCTTCATCAACACTATCAGGCCATAGTCCCGACTGAACTTGCCCTGCATGAAGTTTGCATTGCCATGACTGAATGCGGCTACATGGAAGCGGTGTCAGGGAGAGCGTTCGAATGGACAGATAAATTTGGTCCTTGGCTGGTGCGCCACGGAGCATGGGACCTAAATGAGTTCGCATCCGCTTCTCAACGCAAAGTGAATGATGCAATTGCAACCATCCCTGAAAAGAAGAGGGAATGGTTGTCTGGGTCCCTATGCCGCCACAAACCAGACTTTGTTCGATGCTTCTTTGCTCAATGGATCGATGGCAAGTGGGAAGAGAGTGAATGGCGATCTGCACCAAGCGACGATTGGGACCTCAGTCTTGCGGCTGGATTGTACGCGCAGTTGCACAGCCAATAAGGATTGCTAGCGGTGCTCCGCGGCGTAGATCCTGAAATTCCGCAGTTCGAAACCCACCTCTCACCCCTCCGGAATAACCTTCCCCGGGTTCAGTATCCCCTTCGGATCCAGCGCCGCCTTGATCGCCCGCATCGCGTCCAGCGCCACAGGGTCCTTGCGCCGTTTCATCGTGTCGAGCTTTGATACCCCGATCCCGTGTTCGGCGCTGAAGGATCCGCCGAGCGCGGCCACCACATCCTCCACCGCTTCGGTCATCGCGGCCATCACATCTGGGTCGTTCCGGCTGATGTAGCTCGTGTGATGGATGTTGCCGTCGCCCAGATGCGCAACGATGACCTCATGCACGTCAGGGTCAATCGTCTGTAGCCGCGGTGTCAGCATCGCCTCGAAATCCGCGACCCGGTCGACCGGGACGGCGACATCAGTGTTTACGAAGGTGCCACCGAAAAATGCGACTTCGCCCGCATCCTCGCGCCGTTTCCACATCTCTTGCCGCTGCGCTTCGTTCTGCGCAATCACCGCGTCGAGGATCTGACCCTGTTCGAGCATCTGGCCCAGCGTTTCTTCCAGCATGGCCACCAAGGGCAGGCGACCATCCTCGCCGGCGATCGCATCAGCATCCTGCGTGGCGGCGACCTCGATCATGATGTTGATGTCATAGGCCTCTTCAAAGGGCGGCGGCATATCCGGGGAAAAGCGCCGGTGCAGGTCGATGTAGCTGCGGGGCATGTATTCGAACGCCTCCACCCCGTTTCCGGTTTGCGCTTGCAGACGGTGGAGCAAAGTCAGCGCGTCCGGCAGCGAAGGCACCGCGATCATCGCGGTCGCATAGGCTTTCGGTTTTGGCATAAGGCGGAGGACAGCGGCGGTGATGATCCCAAGCGTCCCCTCCGCCCCGATCATCAGGTTCTTCAGGTCAAGACCGGAGTTGTCCTTGTGTAGCGCGCTCATCAGGTTCATCACGCGCCCATCGGCCAGCACCACCTCCAGCCCAAGGCACAGGCCCCGGGTGCTGCCATAGCGGACAAAATTGATCCCACCCGCGTTGGTGGACAAGAGGCCGCCGATCATGGATGTGCCACGGGCCCCGAGGGTCAGCGGAAAGATCAGGTCATGCTCCGCAGCGGCATCATGCAGGTTCGAGAGGATCACACCGGCGCCAACGGTGGCGGTGCGCCCGGCGACATTGATCTCCGCAATCTGGTTGAGGCGCTCGACCGAAAGCATTAGCGCGCCGTCGGCCAGCGTTGCCCCCGTCAGCCCCGTCCTGCCAGAGGCTGGAACAACCGGTGTGCCCGTGGCGTGCGCGATCTTCATGATGGCTGCAACTTCGGCCGTGTTGGCTGGGCGCAGCACCGCAAGCGGGGTTGAGGTATAGGCCCCTGTCCAGTCCTTGCCGTAATGGGCGGCATCAGCGCCCGTCAGAATCCTGTCGGCCCCGATTGCATCGGCAAGTTGCTCCAGAACTGTCATCATTCCCCCCATCCCTCGGGGCACGCTAACGAGAACTGGAGCCATGGTGAAGGGGCTTCGTCGGTCGTGCGGATGGTGGCGTGAGGGAGATTTGAACTCCCGCACTCAGGGTGGCTTGGCGCAGCCAAACGCCCGCAAGTCGAGACCAGATGATGGTCGCCCATGCTTCTTCTGATCGTGCAGAGAGGTGGTGGTGGCGTGGGGGAGATTTGAACTCCCGCACTCAGGGTGGCTTGGCGCAGCCAAATGCCCGCAAGTCGGGACCGGACGATGGTCGCCCATGCTTCTTCTGATCGTGCAGGGAGGTGGTGGTGGCGTGGGGGAGATTTGAACTCCCGCACTCAGGGTGGCTTGGCGCAGCCAAATGCCCG
>JBCBOD010000099.1:0-14799 GCA_039821425.1 Pseudomonadota bacterium | reverse complement strand
TGCCGAGACGACCAATAAGGGGGGAGAACTCATGTCCGATCAACCAGCGGGAACCTACCCGCCATCCAGCGCGATGGCCGCCGGGGCACATGCCGACAAGGCCAAGTATGATGAGATGTATGCGGCCTCGATTGCAGACCCAGAGGCATTCTGGGGCGAACACGGCAAGCGGATCGACTGGATCAAACCCTACACAAAGGTCAAAAACACCAGCTACGCGCCCGGCAATGTTGATATTCGCTGGTACGAAGACGGCACGCTGAACGTCAGCGCCAACTGTATTGACCGGCATCTGGCCACGCGCGGTGATCAGACCGCCATCATCTGGGAGCCTGACAGCCCCGAGGATGACGCCAAGCACATCACCTACAACGAGCTGCACGCCGAAACCTCCAAGATGGCCAATGTGCTGAAGGAACTGGGTGTGGAAAAGGGTGACCGCGTTGTCCTTTACATGCCGATGATCCCAGAGGCGGCCTATGCGATGCTCGCCTGTGCGCGGATTGGTGCGATCCATTCGATAGTGTTTGCCGGTTTCTCGGCAGACGCGCTGGCCGCACGGATCAGCGGATCACAGGCCAAGGTGGTGATTACCGCTGATGGCGCGCCACGTGGTGGACGCGTCACCAATCTCAAGGACAGCGTCAATCAAGCGCTCATCAACGTGATTCATGACTGCAAGTGCCTGTGCGTGCAGCGGACGGGGCAGCAAATCGCATGGCGCGAGGATGGTGACTATTGGCTGCACGAGATGGCCGCGACCGTCAGCGCCGATTGCCCGCCCACCGAAATGGCGGCAGAAGACCCGCTCTTCATCCTTTACACGTCCGGGTCCACCGGGCAGCCAAAAGGCGTTGTGCATACGACGGGAGGCTACATCGTCTATGCGGCGATGACCCATCAGTACACTTTCGACTATCATGATGGTGACATCTTCTGGTGCACCGCTGATGTGGGCTGGGTCACGGGGCACAGCTACATCGTCTATGGGCCGCTGGCGAATGGCGCGACAACGTTGATGTTCGAAGGAGTGCCAACCTTTCCTGATGCGGGCCGTTTCTGGGCCGTTTGCGAAAAGCATAAAGTGAACCAGTTCTACACCGCACCCACAGCAATCCGCGCGCTGATGGGGCAGGGCAACGAGTTTGTCGAAAAATACGACCTTTCCGACCTGAAGGTGCTTGGCACCGTGGGGGAACCCATCAACCCCGAGGCGTGGAACTGGTACAACAACGTCGTCGGCAAGGGGAACTGCCCCATCGTGGACACTTGGTGGCAGACCGAAACAGGTGGCCACCTGCTGACCCCACTGCCCGGCGCCACGGCCACAAAGCCAGGCTCTGCCACGACACCATTCTTTGGTGTGCAACCCGTCATTCTGGAACCCACGACGGGCGAGGAAATCCACGACACCGCCGCCGAAGGCGTGCTCTGCATGAAGGACAGCTGGCCCGCCCAGATGCGCACCGTCTGGGGCGATCATGAGCGGTTCGAGAAGACCTATTTTGCGGACTACAAGAACTACTACTTCACCGGCGACGGATGCCGCCGGGATGAAGATGGCTACTACTGGATCACGGGCCGAGTGGATGACGTGATCAACGTCTCTGGTCACCGCATGGGCACGGCAGAGGTGGAGAGCGCTCTGGTCGCCCACGCCAAGGTGGCCGAGGCCGCAGTTGTCGGCTACCCGCACGACATCAAGGGGCAGGGCATCTATGCCTATGTGACCTTGATGAGTGGGCAAGAGCCATCAGAAGAACTGCGCAAAGAACTTGAAACATGGGTCCGGTCCGAGATTGGCCCGATTGCCAAGCCTGACCTTATTCAATGGGCCCCCGGCCTGCCCAAGACGCGCTCCGGCAAGATTATGCGCCGGATTTTGCGCAAGATTGCAGAGGATGATTTCGGGACGTTGGGTGATACCTCAACACTCGCCGATCCGTCTGTTGTCGATGATCTGATCGACAACCGTATGAATCGCGCCTGACGCCCTGAAATTTGCACCGCGGGGGCCGTCCTGTTGGGCGGCCCTTTGCGTTTCCCGGGGAATAGTCGGTGTGAAATCCCCTTATGCCGTGCCGCCTGATGGCCGATGATTGCGGCATGTTTTTCTTGCAACTTTTCCCGCTTTCGCTCGCCATCCTGTGGCGGTTTTTGTTGGTCTTTCCCGCCTGGCTGATCCTCTACATCACCCTGTCAGTTCTGACAGTTTTTAGCGTCTTCGCTGTTCTTGGGATGATCCCCTTCATCGGGTTCTATCTGGCCGCGGTCGTCTCGCCACTGGTGGCGCTGGGGATCAATGCCATTCTGACGATGCACCCCTATCTGGTGGGCATGAACATCGGGCTGCGCGTACTGGGCGCGAAACCAACCCGTGATCAGGGGCTGATTTTGCGCGCGTCTTTGGGCTACGGGTTGCTGGAAATGGCAATCGCGTTTGTGTTCAGCCTGGCCATTCTGGCGTTCTGGGTCCTGCTGATCGAAGCAGATTTCAGCACCGCGCGTTGGGAAGCCGCCAACCTGCCCGCGGACCCGAGTGCGACGCTGGCAAGCCAGTTGGCCTTGGGCGCAATCACAATCCTGTCGGCGACAGCGGCGGTAGTCACGCTGCTGGTCCGCGCGGCCCTCCTGCCGACACTTGCAAGTGCAGCAGCAGGGCAAAGCCCGAAAGGCGGAATGCACCGCCCGTTTGAAGGCTTTGGCGCGATGTTCCCTTTGATGGTGCTTCTCATGCTTTTGATCACTGCGCTTTCGACGTTTCTATTCCCGCTGATGTCAGGGGTTTCCGGTTATATCGGGCTCACACAGATCCTGACGGAACAACTTGGCCGGTTCGTGCTCTTCGTTGTTGGAGAGCGGCAATTGGAATTCACCCTGGCCCATGCCGCGCTGATCGTGCTCGCCATCCTGATTTCTGTTTGGCTCTTCTGCCTGCAATGCGCCGGGGCCGCGCTTGCCCATGTCCGTCAGGTTCCCGAACCGCCCACGGTGGAGGACCGACAAGAGCTTTCTGCGGATATGGCCGCCCTGCGCCGCGCGCGGATGCCATCGCGGCGCGGTTCAGCCTGAGGGATCTTCTGGCAGCGGCATGCCAGAAAGCGTCCGCAACAGCCGCACCATGCTCAGGAACCCTGGCAGACTGTCAGGCTCTCCGTTGAACATCAGGACAATACCCGTCGGGTTGCCCGGCACGCGATACATGAAGGTAATCACGCCAGGATCGCCGCCGGAGTGCCCCTCAAACGTCGCTGACAGCGGGCCGAGCGACAGTGTCTCGCGCTCCCAGAACAACCCGATGAAGTCGCCGGGGGTCTCCTTGCCGGGGATATCTGATGCGCGGGGTGTTTTCTGTCTGGCGATCACGCTCGCCGGAAAAACCTGCGCACCTTCCAGCACCCCGTCCCCCATCATCACGGCCATAAGCCGCGCAAGATCGTTGGCAGAGGCGTTAAATTGCCCATCAGGCCACGTCGCCAGTCCGTAAGGGGGCAATGCGTCATGGTTGCCGTCCTCGTCACGGCCATAGAGCGTTGCCATTGGCCCCCCGGCATCATCAGATGGCCCGATATGACCCCAATAGCCGGTCAGGCCCAACGGATTGGCGATGCGCGCCGACGTATATTCGGCATATGACGTGCCAGTTGCATCGGCGATCACCTGTCCTGCTAGCCCCGCGCCGACGTTGGAGTATGCGTAAACCTCTCCGGGTGCCCAAGGGCCAAAGTTTTCTGCCGCAGATAGGTCACCTTCGGCGCCAAGGTAGCGCGCGAGAAACGCATCCAGACTGACCGGGTTTCGGGTATCACCATAGTGATAGCCAACTTCTTCATACCCTGCGTCCGTGTCCAGAATGCCCGCGGTATGGGTGGCCAGGTGTGCAAAGCTCACCGGCTGCCCTAGCGGGGGGTCAAATGGAACGGACAAAACGTCGCTCACGGGGGCGTCGAGATCCAGCATCTCGTCTTCCACCGCCAGCGAACCGGCCAACCCAGCGAGGACCTTCGTGATCGATCCTATTGGCATGATTGTATCCGGCGTCATTGGCGTGGCATCCTCGAGATTGGCAAAGCCAGCCGCGCCCGTGCTGATCACCTCGCCATCCGTCACAACGGCCCACATCACCCCGGGCCAGTGCCCGCGTGCGGCGCCCCGTTCCGCTTGCCATTCCACGGACGCAAGCCGCGCCTCGTACCCGCTTGGGGCATACAGAAACGCCGCGACTGCCGCGCCAGCCAGCAATATCAGGGCTAAGAACGCCCTGAAGACCCACCTCAAAAACTGTCGCATGATGCACTCCCCGTTTATTCGAATCTTTTCGGGCCTATGCGGTCTTTGCAACGTTTTCTTTGCTCCTTTGCGGGGGACCGCGCGTTGGTGTCGCGGGTGGTGCCCTTGGCCCTCTTGGTTGTGCCGACTAGTTTCTCGTCATGGCAACAATCCTTTGGTTCAAGCGCGACTTACGCGTCAACGATCATCCGGCGCTGGCGCATGCGGCAGCGATGGGGCCTGTGCTGCCGCTTTACATCGTGGAACCGGAGCTGTGGCAGCAGCCCGAGGCGTCGGGCCGCCAGTGGGCCTTTGTGCACGAGAGCCTTGCGGATTTGCGCGATGCCCTCGCCGGAGTCGGTTTGCAACTGACCATCCGCGTCGGTGCAGCGACCGAAGCTCTGGAAGATCTGCGCCGCACACACCAAATCACCAATCTGATCAGCCATGAGGAAACCGGCAATGCCTGGACCTACGCGCGCGACAAGTCGGTTGCAGCTTGGGCGGGCGCGCAAGGCGTCGCTTGGACCGAACTTGCGCAATCCGGTGTCGTGCGCCGCCTCAATGGGCGCGATGGCTGGGCGAAAGCCCGCAACATCTACATGGCGCAGCCACAGGTGGACGTGCCTGAGCGGCTGCAAGGCATCGTGGCGGAGAGCGATCCCATCCCCGACATTCTACCTCATGATCATTGCCCGGACCGCCAGCGCGGCGGACGCGCCATGGCGCTGACGCTTCTCGGCAGTTTCCTGACGGAGCGGGGTGAAACCTATCAGCGCGATATGTCCTCCCCCGTGACGGGCGAACAGGCTTGTTCGCGACTTTCCCCTTACCTCGCCTACGGCTGCATCTCGGGACGCGAGGCCGCGCAGGCGGGGGCCGCGCGCAAACGCGAGGTAGCGGGCAACTGGGCAAAGTCGTTGAAGTCTTTTCAGGCCCGTCTCGCCTGGCGCGATCACTTCATGCAAAAGCTGGAGGATGAACCGGGGCTGGAGCACCGATGCCTGCATTCGGCCTATCAGGGACTTCGCGGAGATGACCGTGAAAGGCGAGAAGCTTGGGAGAAGGGTCAGACAGGTCTGCCCTTCGTCGATGCATGTATGCGCTATCTGGATGCGACCGGCTGGCTGAATTTTCGGATGCGGTCGATGGTGATGGCGGTCGCATCCTACCACCTTTGGCTCGACTGGCGGCAAACTGGGTTGCATCTGGCGCGGCAGTTCACGGATTTCGAGGCGGGTATCCACTGGCCGCAGGTGCAGATGCAGTCAGGGACCACGGGGATGAATACGGTCCGCATCTACAACCCCATCAAGCAGGGGCGCGATCAGGACCCCACGGGCGTTTTCACCCGGCGCTGGCTGCCGGAACTGGCGGATGTGCCTGACAAGTTCCTGCAAGAGCCGTGGAAGTGGGAAGGTGCCGCGGGCCTGCGCTATCCGCCAACAATCGTGGATGTACCGGCTGCAGCCCGTTTTGCTCGTGAGCAGATCTACGGTGTCCGCAATGGCGGCGATTTTCGCAAAGAAGCAGCGCAGGTCATCAACAAACACGCCAGCCGAAAAGACCCCCAAGGCCATTTCGTCAACGACCGCGCGCCAAGGCGCAAGAAGGTCGACACACGGCAAGGCAGCTTTGATTTCTAGTCTTCCACCGGCGGCTTGAACGCCGATGCCCCTTCCAGCACCTTCACCTCGCGCTGCGGGAAGGGAATGCTGATCCCGTGTTCGGCAAAAGCATCCCAGAGTGCCAGATAGACGTTGCCGCGAATGTTCGTCAGCCCCCCGGTCGGGTCCGTGATCCAGAACCGCAGGATGTAATCGACCGAGCTGTCACCAAAGCCCACGATATGGCAGACAGCGGGACGGGATTTCAGGACGCGGTCGACGCCTTGCGCGGCCTCGATCGCGATGCGCCGCACCTCATGCGGGTTATCGTGATAGGCGGTGCCGAAGTAGATATCGAGCCGGACAAACTCGTTCGAGTGCGACCAGTTGACCACCTGACCGGTGATCAGATCCTCGTTCGGGATCAGGTACTCGCGCCCGTCCCGGGTGACGACCGAGACGTAACGCGCGCCCAGTGAGTTGATCCAGCCGAAGGTGTCACCAAGGCTGATCACGTCACCGGGCTTGATGGATTTGTCCAGCAGGATGATGACACCAGAGACAAGGTTCGAGACAACCTTCTGCAGACCGAAGCCAAGACCCACACCAATCGCGCCGGAAAGAACGGCGAGGCCGGTCAGATCAATCCCCAGCGCGCGAACGCCAACAAAGAACGCCAGCCCGTAGAAAGCGATCTGCACACCCTTGACGATCAGCACCTGCATGGAGGGGCTGATGTCTTCGTTCGATTTGATGCGTGCGGCGGTTGTGGTGGTGAAAAAGCGGGCCAGCGCGATCAGGACGCCAAGGATCACCAGCCCTTGGATCAGGAGGAGCAGCGAAAAGCGGATCTCACCCACGCTAAACCCGATACTGTCGAGCAGGCGTTCTGCGGCCTCAAGCAGCCCCAGGATCTGCAACGTCGCCCACGTCCAAAGGCCGTAGCGGACGAACTTGCGGAGTGTCGGGCTCTTTATCAGCCGGGTCGCAAAGGCGATGGCGAGCCAGGCAAAGGCAAGTGTCCCGATGACGCTCAAAAGGTAGCTGCGGCTGGGCCATGTGAGCTCGCGCATCACGAAGACCACGATCCAGATCAGCCCGACAAAGAAGATCGCCCGCAACCGCTGATGCACCACGGCAAGGATACGCATGCGCCATTTCGGCCAGTTCTCGCGCGCGCCCATCCAGGCGCGGATGCGGGGGCCAAGGATCGCACGCAGCAGGTGGGCGGCCGCAAAAACGGCAAGCGCGATCAGGATCTGATAAAGGTTCCACGTGCGGAACATGCTGTCGAAAAAGACCTCGGCCTGCATCCAGACTTCACTGCCGATGTTGATCACCTCTTCCAGAGGCGCCTCGAGCGGGTCTTCCACCAGATCAGTCAGTGTGTTGGAGAGTGGGGTTTCGGCCATGCGTCTCTTTCTACTCGTCGACGTCAGGGTGGCACGGGCGGATGTGAGCGCGCAACCATGCCATTTACCATATCGCGTCAGCCGTGCTTGTTTGATCAGGGCGGAGTAAGTAACACTTCGTTAACTGTCGGCCGAAGGAAACCGCTGCATATGACACTCACGTTGCTTCTAGCACTTTTGGCTGCAGGTGCTCTGATCTTGCCCAATATCGGCAGTGACGATGATGATGACGACAAGCCGTTGATCCGCGGCACCTTTGAGAACGACACGATCAATGGGACTGATGCCAACGAAGAGATCCGTGGCTTCAAAGGTGACGACATTCTTAACGGGCTTGGGGGTAACGACAACATCTTTGGCGGTGAGGACAACGACACGATCAGCGGCGGCCCCGGTCTCGATTTCGTGCGTGGTGGTCCTGGCAACGACACGATCAGCGGTGATGGCGGCGATGACAGGCTGATTTCCGACCGGGGCGATGACCGTGTCGACGGCGGGTTTGGATCGGATGTCATTCGCGGCGGTGAAGGCAACGATGTGATCTTCGGTGGCCTTGACGCGCGGGTGCAGCCTGACGGTAGCCTTGTCCTGAACGAAGCGCGGGCAGACCAGATCACCGGGGAAGAAGGTGATGACATTATCTATGTCTGGGGCGATGGCAGCCGCGCCAACGGGGCAGAGGATGATGACACGCTGATCGCCGTGACGGGCGATGTGACGCTGGTCAATCAGGCGGGCGCAAACACCAACATCGTTCTCGCCAATGCAGAAGACGATCAGACAACTGATGCGGTGGTTGAAGATTTTGATCTCGAAGATGACACGCTGGTCCTGACAATCGACTACGCATCCAATACGACCTCGGATGCCTATAGCGGGCCAGCCCCTGATCTGGTTGTGTCCTTTCAGGATGTGCCCGGCACACCGACGCAGGGGTTTGGCACTTTGGTCACCGTGGCCTTCGCCCCACCTGCGATGGCCGGCGATACGAACTTCGATGATGTCTTTACCGAAAGCGAGTCCGCCAGCGTGTTTCTGCTCGGGTTGACGGCTGATCAAGTTGAGGCCAACCTGAATTTCGAGGCAATTCTGACAGAAGACGCGAGCTATGCCGACCCGGAATCGACGATCCGCGATCAGATCAACCCGGTTCTTGGGCCCAATGCGGTGCCGGTGAGCTAGTCAGCACGCTGCCCTCCCCGGAATCCCTTGCGAGACTGCCGCACCCGGTGTATCCCGCACAGCATGACACGGGTTTTCGACATGGATGATCGCGCGCGCCTGCCTTGGCGGTTCTACGGTGTGCGCCGGACCAATCACCTACGGGGCTAACCTGCCCATTCGTGCGTTCGCACGCCCAACGCTTTACGACATTTCAATTGATGGGAGAGGACGATGTCCCCCAAAACGCTCTATGACAAAATCTGGGATGCGCATGTGGCGCATGAGGCCGAGGATGGCACTTGCCTCCTGTATATTGACCGGCACTTGGTCCACGAGGTGACAAGCCCGCAAGCCTTTGAAGGGCTGCGCATGGCAGGCCGCCAGGTGCGCGCACCTGAAAAGACGATTGCCGTGCCGGATCACAACGTGCCGACAACCGCAGGACGTGACGACCCAAAGAATATGACAGAGGACAGCGCCATTCAGGTTGCAGCCCTCGACAAGAACGCCAAGGATTTTGGCATCCACTACTACCCTGTGACTGACGTCCGTCAGGGCATCGTGCATATCGTGGGGCCAGAACAGGGCTGGACACTGCCCGGCATGACGGTGGTCTGCGGTGACAGCCATACGGCGACCCACGGTGCCTTTGGCGCGCTCGCCCATGGCATCGGTACGTCAGAGGTGGAGCATGTGTTGGCCACGCAGACGCTGATCCAGAAGAAATCGAAGAACATGAAGGTGGAGATCACCGGCAAGCTGCGCTCTGGTGTGACGGCCAAGGATATCACCCTGTCCGTCATCGGGGCCACAGGCACTGCAGGCGGTACCGGCTATGTGATCGAATACTGTGGTGAGGCGATCCGCGATCTGTCGATGGAAGGCCGCATGACCGTCTGCAATATGGCCATCGAAGGTGGCGCACGGGCGGGGATCATCGCACCGGATGAAAAGACCTATGAATACTGCAAGGGTCGCCCGCACGCACCAAAGGGTGCGGCATGGGAAGCGGCAGAGGCCTATTGGCGCACGCTCTACACCGACGAAGGTGCGCATTTCGACAAGGTCGTGACCATCAAGGGTGAGGATATCGCCCCCGTGGTCACTTGGGGCACGTCGCCCGAGGATGTGCTGCCGATCACGGCGACTGTGCCTGCGGCGGATGACTTCGAAGGTGGGAAGGTCGGCGCGGCGCAACGCTCGCTCGACTACATGGACCTCAAGCCCGGCACACCGCTGTCCGATATCGCAATTGACACGGTCTTCATCGGGTCCTGCACCAATGGCCGGATCGAAGACTTGCGCGCCGCCGCCGAGATTTTGAAGGGTAAGAAAATTGCCGTGAAACGTGCCATGGTCGTGCCTGGGTCCGGCCTCGTGCGGGCACAGGCCGAGGAAGAAGGGCTGGCCGATATCTTTAAAGAGGCCGGTTTCGAATGGCGCCTTGCGGGCTGTTCGATGTGCCTTGCGATGAACCCAGATCAGTTGGCACCCGGTGAGCGCTGTGCGGCCACGTCGAACCGCAACTTTGAGGGCCGTCAGGGCCGCGGCGGACGCACGCACCTGATGTCACCGCAGATGGCAGCGGCAGCGGCCATCACCGGCAAACTGACCGACGTGCGTGAAATGATGTAACCGGCGCGCTCATCCAGCCCTTGGGCTGTCTTCGCGAAGACGCCCTCTATAGGCGGATGAGTAGCACCGTGAGGAGATCAAATATGAAAGCCTTCACCAAACTCAGCGGCATCGCCGCACCCTTGCCACTGGTCAATATCGACACCGATATGATCATCCCGAAACAGTTTCTAAAAACGATCAAACGTTCGGGCCTTGGCGTGAACCTCTTTGACGAGATGCGCTATGACGATGACGGTCAGGAAATTGCAGAGTTCGTCCTGAACAAGCCGCAATATCGCGAAGCGCAAATTCTGGTGGCCGGTGATAACTTCGGTTGCGGATCGTCGCGTGAACATGCTCCTTGGGCTATCGCCGATTTCGGGATCACTTGCGTCATTGCTCCCAGCTTTGCCGACATCTTTTACAACAACTGTTTCAAGAACGGCATCCTGCCTATCGCCCTGCCGCAAGAGCAGGTGGATGTGCTGATGAAAGACGCCGAGAAGGGCGCGAACGCCCGGATCGAAGTCGATCTGGAGGCGCAGACCATCACCTCCTCCGACGGCGAAGTCTTCAGCTTTGATGTCGATGCCTTCAAGAAGCACTGCCTGTTGAACGGCCTCGATGACATCGGCCTGACAATGGAAAAGGCCGCCGCTATCGACAGCTATGAGGCTACGGCGAAGGCCAACCGCCCCTGGGTCTGACCCGTATCTGGCCTTAGCGTTGCGGATATGCGACATTTGGGTGGCATATCCGCACCACTTTAGCCGGAAACCCTGACTTATCGTCGCGTTGAACAGAACTTTAATTGCTGCGCGTGTAGAGTTTTGATCAGACTTGTTCTGAGCGCCGGACAGCGTTCTATTGAGACCGGGTAGAGTATTGGGTCGTCCGCAGTGATGCGGTCGTGATGAGGGTAATTCGCAGTGCTTTTTCGACTGCCAGGGGCATTAGCAAGAGCGGCATTGGTGGTGATGTTGATCGTCATGCCCTACGCCCTTCTGCCAAGCGCCGCCAACGAGAACACCCAGATCATCCCGCTCGTCGCGATCTTTGGCGCGCTTTTCACGATCGTTGAATACAGTTCCAACAGCCCCAGCCTTGTGGAGTTCCGCGACGCCCCCCCGTTCAACAGGGTGCGGTTTTCGGCGCTTTTTGCGACGGTACTGTGTCTGTCGGTCATCTTCCGCGGGGAGGATGCGCCCTCGCAGATCACCATGATGTTCCAGCAAAGCGGATCGCAGATAGGTGAAACGATCGACTTTCCCTATTCGCCGGTCCGCCTGATGGTGTTGATGATGCCTGACGGGACCGACCCGCAGGTGTTGGAGCGTCTGCGCGACGCCGCCGGGCTCGCCTATCTTGTGTCCGTCTTTTCGGTCATCTGGTTCGTCATCCTGCTGCGGCTCTATCGCTGGCCGCGCCGCACGGGCAAGTTCAACGTCTGGATCAACCTTCCCACATTTGACCCGACAGCGGGCGGGGACGTTGTCAAAAGGTTGCAGCGGGACGGCCGCGTTAACATTATCTTAGGGTTTCTGCTGCCTTTCATTGTGCCAGCGGTGGTCAAACTGGTGGCGGCGCTGGGCACCCCCATCAACCTTGATAACACCCAGACCTTGATCTGGACGGTATCGGCATGGGCGTTTTTGCCTGCAAGTATCCTGATGCGGGGCGTGGCGCTCAGCCGCGTGGCGCAGATGATCCAGTCGCAGCGCAAGAAAGCCTACGAACGGGCAGAGGCCGACGGCGCAATCGCTACCTGATTGCCTTTAGCCTGTGGGCCACTGTGGCCCCGGCAGAGACCTACCGGATCGCCACATATGCCGCCCCGCTCAGCCGGGACGGCCCCGGGCTTTTGCTGCGGGACATCCGCAAAGGGGATGACCCAGAGATTGCGGCGATCTCGGCAGTGATCGCATATATCGCACCCGATGTGTTGGTGCTGACCAATTTTGACTATGACCTGGATGGGTTGGCGCTCTCCGCCTATGCTGAAAGCCTCCCTGTGCCATATCCCTTTCGCTTTGCGACGTCCCCAAATGCCGGCATACCCTCGGGGCATGATCTGGATGGGAACGGGTATCTGGGTGATGCCCGCGACGCGTTTGGCTACGGGCGGTTTGCTGGTGATGGTGGCCTTGCCGTCTTGTCACGCTTCCCAATTGCGACTGAGGCCGTGCAGAATTTCACCGGTTTACTCTGGCGTGACCTGCCGAGCGCGACGCTGCCTGTACGAGACGCTGCACCATTCCCAAGTGCGGCTGCGCAGGAGGTGATGCGCCTGTCGTCCACGGCCCACTGGATTGTCCCGGTGAACTTGCCCGACGGACCGCCCCTGCATGTAATGGCCTATTCGGCAACGCCGCCGGTCTTTGACGGGCCAGAGGACGCCAACGGGCTGCGCAACCGCGATGAGTTACGCCTGTGGCAAATGGTGTTGGATGGCACACTTGGGACAGCGCCCGCCGACTTCGTGATTGCGGGCAACACCAATCTTGACCCGCTTGCGGGTGATGGCTTGCGGCAGGCGATGGTGGATTTCCTTGCCGATCCGCGCCTGCAAGACCCGCTGCCCGAACAGCCCACCGCTGATTGGGGGGCGGAAGGGCCGGGAAAGCTGCGGGTCAGCTACGTGCTGCCATCCCGCAGTTGGGAGGTTGTGGATGCGGGCGTGTTCTGGCCCGCAACAAACAGTGCTGATGCCGATTTACTCGGCAGCGATAGCACGGCGGCTGGCCCGCATCACCTGGTTTGGGTCGACATCCGCAGGTAGCCCGGCTTCCATCACCCGGTCGAGTGGCGTTGGCGTAAAGTCGGGCAGCAGCCTGTGAAATTTCGTGCCCGAAATCTCGTGCGGTATGTTGAATAGATAACGCATCTCTTTGAACTCACGCGCCAGTTCCCAGAAGGGCGAGAGCAGGGACATCGCCCACCAAGGAAACGTGGCCACATGCATCTCGCGGCCTGTGACAAACGCGATGTGCCGCGCCAGTTCCGCAGTCGTGAAGGCGTGGCCGGGGAAGGGCACATCTTCAAACGGCGCGAGGCTGTCCCGAATCTCAGCCAGGGCCAGGGCTGCCCGCGCCCAATCTGGGACATAGGCGTAGGCCTGCATCGCCTCAGGATCGCCAAGCGTGGTGATCTTTCCCTTCAGCGCCTTCTTCAGCATCAGCATCGAAAGGATGTCGCCGTTCTGGTCGGGGTCGATGAAATTCCCGGCCCGCAGAACGATGTTTTGCACGCCAGAGGCGCGATAGGCCTCTTCCATCGCGATGCGGATCTGGCCCTTCCGCGTGATCGCAGTCTGTGGTGTGTGTTCGTCAAAGACGCCGGGCTGATCGCCAAAGTTATAGATGTTGCCGGGGATGATCACTGTCGCCCCACTGGCCTTCGCAGCGGCAATCACCTGATCGGTGATCTGCGGGATCAACGTGCCCCAATTGTGATAGTTCGGCGGGTTCAACCCGTTCACGATCACATCGACACCTTGCGCCGCCGTCACCATATCATCGGTTTTGCGGTCAAAATGCCGGACCGACCAGCCCGCATTCCAGAATGCGGCGGCAGTATGGGCGCCGATCTTTCCAGAGCCGCCAAGGATCAAAACTGTCTGTTGCATGTGTCTCTCCACCGTTGCGATGATGGTAACCTGGCAAGAGACCCTCCCAAAAGAAATTGCATGAATTTGCAGATGATGTATTCATCAGTGAATGGCTGTGAGTCTCGACAGATTGGATTGGTCCCTCGTTCAGGCGTTTTTGGCGGTAGCTGAAACGGGCAGCCTCTCTGCCGCCGCACGCCAGCTGGATGCCAGTCAGCCGACCCTTGGGCGGCAGATAAAAGCGATGGAGGCGCAGCTGGACGCAGAGCTATTTCACCGTCAACCGCGTGGGTTTGTGCCGACCGAAACGGGTACGGCGCTTGTCGGGCCGGCCAAAGCGATGCGCGATGCGATGCGTGAGATTGCTTTGCGCGCCGCCGGTCAACAAGCGCAACTCGACGGGACCGTGCGGATCACGGCAAGTGTTGCGACGGCTGCTGTCCACCTGCCGCCCATCATCGCTAGTATCCGCGCAGCCGAGCCCGCGATCGCGATTGAACTGGTGGCCAATGACGCGACAAGTAACCTCCTCTACCGCGAAGCGGATATCGCTGTGCGGATGTTTCGCCCCACGCAGCTTGACCTGATCACCCAGCATTTGGGTGACCTGCAACTCGGCATCTATGCGACCAAGGGCTATATCGCTAAAAGAGGGCTACCCAAAACGCCGGACGACCTGCGTGGGCATGACTTTGTCGGATATGACGAAAGCCCAATGATCATCGACGGCTTTCGTGAAAATGGCGTGATTGTCGATCGCGACTTCTTCAAGACCCGCTGTGATGACAACATGACCTATCTGGCGCTGGTTCAGGCGGGTTGCGGCATCGGGTTCGCCCAGCGCAGCATTGCAGCCAGAGATCCAGACCTTGTGGAAATCGACTTTGGGCTGCCATTGCCCACGCTGCCTGTCTGGCTGACCGCGCATGAGGTGATGCGCCAAACCCCGCGTGTCCGACGGGTTTGGGAGATGCTGGCAGACGGCTTGCGCCCGCTGGTCTCTTGAACCTCTCGCCGCGTCAGGCTAGGGCCAGTGCAACGCAGATTTCAAAGGAATGACCGATGGCAAACCCTTCTCTTTTGATCCTCGCCGGTGACGGTATCGGCCCCGAGGTTATGGATC
>JBCBOD010000147.1:0-8597 GCA_039821425.1 Pseudomonadota bacterium | reverse complement strand
TGATCTGTCAGGAACACAACCTTGCTGCGCCCGTCGGTTTCATGCGGGGCCATGCGGATCAGGTCGCGACGTACAAAGGGCTGCGATTGCGGCCATGGGCGCGCCAATGCAGAAGATGATCGGTGATCTTGGAACCGATACGGTTGGAGAGCTTTTGCCCGGTTTGGAAAGGCTGCGGCGCTACCTCGACGAAAATCGCGGGGTCTAACCGCTTATCAAAATTTGATGGAACGTCGCGCTACGTATCGGAAGACGATACGCGCCCTGTTGCGTAGGTGAGCTCCCATTCAAGTGAAACCGCTCCTTCCTCGCGTCGGATCACAAGGACATCTTCGATCTGCGCAGCCACTTGTTCCCGTGTTGCCTTGGTCAACCGGAAAAGATCCTTGCAGAAATCAACCAACTCATCCCAAGTCGCGAAGGTCCAAGGGTAGACCTCGTGCTTTTCGGTTAGGTCCACAAAGCCGGCTTTGGTCAAAAGCTCCGAGAACTCCCCTTCCTCCACAAACATGCCGTCGTGGCCTATGTCGGTGAACTCATCAACGGGGCCATTAAGCCAACGCGCCGGTCTGGTCCCTGCGCGCACATCACCAACCGCGATCAAACCACCCGGCTTCAGGACGCGAAATGCTTCTTCAAAGAAGCGATCTTTGAATTGGACATGATGCAAACCGGCAAGATTGCACACCCGATCCATCGAGCCCGCTGGTAGTGGGAAATGATCCATCCCGCACACCAGCGGCACGAAGGGCTTTGGGATCGTGGCGATAAAATGCTCTGCCGTATCGCTGCAGATGATCGTTCCGTTTTCGCGCAGTGATTGCGGGAAACCCTGAACCAGATACCCCCCGCCAGAGCCTGTATCCAGAACCCGGTGATCCGATTGCAGTTCAAGTCTGTCAATGAGCAGGCGCCGCTCGATCTCGCGTGCCTGAGGACTGCGCGCATTTGCAAGGTTGAAAGGTGCAATGCGCTCGGGGCTGTAGTGCGTGACGCGCTCATAATAGCTGTCGGGATGATCGGTCATGAGGTCCGCTTGTCCTGTTTCAACTTTGCGTGCTACCCAGCTTCGACTTTGAGAAACTGTCTGCCAAAGACGTTCGGGCGTTTGCTCATTTCATGATCCACATGCTGGAATTCACCGCAAGATGCTTCGTCTGATTGTCCACGCCCGCAATGCACGAACTGCCCAGAACATCATTCGTGCACCGCGGCACATCGCGTCGATGTTCACTGTGCATACATATCAACGCATCTTCGCACGCCGGTCTGTGCCAGCGGGGACGTTGATCTTCACCGATTTTGATCACCTGCAAAGCTACGAGCTTGATGCCGCCGCCGCTGTGGCGAATGCGGTCGCCGCCGCGCGGCCAGACCTGCCAATCCTCAACCACCCGGCGGAGGCAATCGAACGCTTTGAGCTCCTCGATCGGCTTTATCAAAGAGGACTGAACCCGGTCGAAGTCACACGGCAACCCGGACAGCGCGCCCCGCAGCATTATCCCCTCTTCCTGAGGTCGGAAGACGGTTGCGCCGGGCCTGAAACGGACCTGATCCATTCACCTGTGGAGTTAGCGTCTGCATTGAACGGCTTCGCAGCTAGACGTCAGCCGATGAAGCGGAAAATGTCTGCGCGCTTCACATCTGACCGCGATGCGCAAGGGTTCTACCGGAAATATGGCGCCTTTGTCGTGGGTGATCGCATCGTTCCCATTCACCTGATGCGGTCAGAAGATTGGTCCGTTAAGGACAACAAACGCGATGATGATGAGGCTTTCATCGCGGAAGAGCGCACGTATTGCGCCGAAAATCCGCACGAGGATTGGCTACGGGAGATCGCGCAGGTTGGTGGCATCACCTATGGCCGCATCGACTATGGTCTTTTCGAGGGGAAACCCGTCGTCTTTGAGGCAAACCTGAACCCGACCTTTCCCGATGTGGATCCAGACCGTCTGCAGGGCGGACGAGAGCGGCGCAAGGTCACGATGGTGCCGCAAATGGCTGAGGCGCTTGCGGCGGTGAGTCCGGGTCCGAAGGCATCAAGAGGCGTGGTGCGGTTTGATCTGAGATCTGTGTCAGGCGAGAAATTTGTAGAGCGTGAGGCCTGGTATGAGGATCTCGCCTACAACCTTGTCCAAATGCGGAACTGGCAAAGGGTTTTGCGCCGTATGCGACGGCGCCTGCTGAGGTTTTAGTGCAAGCCCTTTCGTTTCCTTGCGGGCTTTCCTAGTGAAAGTCCCGCGACTTCGGGATCACCCGCACATCGCGCGGGTGCGTGCCGCGCGGGTCGTGAGGGATGGGTTTGCGCACCTCGTCGGCGCGTGCGAGAGGTGCCTCCATCCTGTTGTCGGTAGAGAGCCGCTCCAGCGCGTCGCTGCGATCTTTCAGATCGTGGGCCACGATGTGGATCACCCCTTCGGCCTTTTGCACCACGCCGGTCACATCCATCACCCGCGCGCGCATGATGACCTTGCGGTAGGCCTCCATCACTTTGGGCCAGATGACGAGGTTGGCGACACCGGTTTCATCCTCCAGCGTGACGAAACACACCCCCTTCGCACTGCCCGGGCGCTGCCGGATCAGGACGATCCCGGCGAGCTTGATCCGCTGCCCGTTGTGCATGTCCTGCACCGCGCGGGTCGTCGCATAGCCCTGCCTGTCCATGCTGCGGCGCAAAAATGACATCGGATGCGCCTTCAGTGACAGGCGCGTGGTCTGGTAATCGGCCACGACATGTTCGCACACCGGCATTTGCGGCAGGTCGAACCGCACCTCTGACCCTTCATCCCGTGTCTCCTGAAAGAGCGGCAGGTCAGGCGCGTCGCGCAACGCACGCGCATCCCAGAGCGCCTGCCGCCGGTCGAGTGTCATGGACCGCACAGCATCCGCCGCGGCCAGACGGCGGATCGTGCCCGCATCGAGCTTTGCCCGTTCCTTCAGATCCTGCAGATCGGTGAAAGGCCCTTCGCGCGCGTCCATGATCCGCTGCGCCATGTCCTGCCGCATGCCATCCACCTGCCGCAGCCCCAGCCGCACAGCAAACACGCCCGGCCCCACCGGTTCCAGCGTGTTGTCCCAGTCGGAATAATTCACATCCGCCCCGCGTACGATCACCCCGTGTTCGCGGGCATCCCGCACGATCTGCGCGGGGGCATAAAACCCCATGGGCTGCGAATTGAGCAAGGCAGCACAGAACACATCCGGATAGTGGCATTTGATCCAGCTGGAAATGTAGACGAGATGCGCAAAACTCGCCGCGTGGCTTTCAGGGAAACCGTAATAGCCGAAGCCCTTGATCTGGTTGAAACAGCGCGCGGCAAAGTCCGGATCGTAGCCGCGGGCGATCATCCGGCTGACCATCATATGCTCCAACTCCTCAATCCGGCCCTTGGACCGGAAGGTCGCCATCGCCTTGCGCAGCTGGTTCGCCTCATCCGGGGAAAATTCCGCGGCGACCATCGCGATCTTCATCGCCTGTTCCTGAAAGATCGGCACGCCAAGGGTACGGCCCAGTACCTTGCGCAGCTCATCCGGGTCATGGCCCGGGCCGGGGGATGGGTAATCTGTCGGCTCCTTCCCGGACCTGCGCCGCAGATAGGGGTGCACCATATCGCCCTGAATTGGGCCGGGGCGCACGATGGCGACCTGAATGACCAGATCGTAGAACTCCCGCGGTTTCATGCGGGGCAACATGTTCATCTGCGCGCGGCTTTCGACCTGAAAGGTGCCAAGGCTGTCGCCACGGCAGAGCATATCATAGACCACCGGATCCTCTTGCGGGACGGTGGCGAGCGTAAACCGCTGGCCATGATGCGCCGCGATCAGGTCAAACGCCTTGCGGATACAGGTGAGCATACCCAGTGCGAGCACATCGACCTTGAGCATCCGCAGCTCATCAATGTCATCCTTGTCCCATTCGATAAAACTGCGGTCGGGCATCGCCCCATTGCCCACGGGCACGGTTTCGATCAGCGCCTTTTCCGTCAGGATGAACCCACCCACATGCTGGCCCAGATGACGGGGCATGCCGATCATCTGGTCGGCCAGTTTGATCGTGCGCGCCATCAGCGGATCGCGCAGGTCGATGCCTGCCTCTGCCGCCTCTTTTTCGCCAATCTCGCGCCCCCAGGACCCCCAGATCGTCTTGGCCAGCGCCGTCGTGATGTCCTCTGACAGCCCCATGACCTTGCCCACCTCACGCACGGCCATGCGGGGGCGGTAGTGGATGACGGTGGCGCAAAGGGCGGCCCGGTCGCGCCCGTATTTGTCATAGATATGCTGGATCACCTCCTCGCGCCGTTCGTGTTCGAAATCCACGTCGATGTCGGGGGGTTCCTTGCGTTCCTCGCTGATGAAGCGTTCGAACAGCAGATCGTTTTTGTTTGGGTCCACGGCGGTGATCCCCAGCACGTAGCACACGGCAGAGTTCGCCGCCGACCCCCTGCCCTGACAGAGGATTTCCGGCTTGCTGTCATAACGCGCGAAATTCACGACCTGCTGGATGGTCAGGAAATACTGCGCGATGTGGAGCTTTTCGATCAGTGCGAGCTCCTTGCCCAGCACCGCCTTGATGTCATCGGGCACCCCTTCGGGATAGCGGTGCGCCGCCCCCTTCCATGTGAGCAGTTCGAGGTATTCCTGCGCGGTATACCCCTCCGGAACCGTCTCATTGGGGTATTCGTAGGCGAGTTCTGTGAGGTTGAAATCACAGGCATCCGCAACCTCGCGGCTGGCGCGGATCGCGTGGGGCCAGTCCGCGAAAAGCTGCACCATCTGGGCGGGGGATTTCAGGTGTCGTTCGGCGTTGGCATCCAAGAGGTAGCCCGCCTTCTGGATCGTCGTCTTGTGCAAGATGCAGGTCATCACATCCTGCAGGGGCCGCCGCTCTGGCGCGTGGTAATGCACGTCATTGGTGGCGAGAATGCCGATCCCATAGTCCTTCGCCAATGCATCCAGCCGGTTGATCCGCGCCCGATCGTCGCCGCGATAAAGATAGCTCGCCGCGATGTGCTTCAGCGTCGGCAGCGCGCGTTTGAGGCGGCGAAACCCAGCCGCGAAATGATCGAGGTCCTCGCCGGGCACTGCGATCAGCTGCAGCCCGTCGCTATAGGTCGCAAGATCATCCAGCGTGATGTCGCAGACGCCTTTCGCCTGCCATTCCCCGTTCACGTCATGCATCTTGCCCTTTGAAAGCAGACGACAGAGCCGCCCATAGGCCGCGCGGTTGCGCGGATAGGCGAGGAATTCTTCGCCACTGATCAGTTGCAACCGGCACCCGATGACGGGCCGCATCTTGGCGCGGCTCGCCTCGGCATGCAGACGCACGACACCGGCCATCGTGTTGAGGTCCGCGCAGCCCATAGCGTCATACCTCAGCGCCCAGGCGGTCGCCGCAAGGTCCACCGCATCCGACGCCCCGCGCAGGAAGGAAAAACAGGTGGTCAGCCCCAGTTCGACAAAGGGCGCGCGGGGGTTTGGTGGAAAGTCATCGCCCTCAAGTGTGCGGCGGGGGTGCTGGTGGTCGTTTTCAGGCATGGTGATCAGGTTCCATACCCAAGTGCGGCATGGCGCACTGCGCTTCGGCCTTGCCCTTCGCACGGCTGTGCCGGGCGGCGCCCGACCCTCCCCCCGGGAGGGCGCATTGCGACGTCAGCGGGTTGCAAAGCGGTCGCAAGGTCTGCACCGACACACGCCACACAACCCCTCCAAACGCCCACCCAGGGTCGGGCGCCGCCCTCTTTCGCAAACCACCACATCACCCAAAAAACCCATGGACAAACCAGCGCGGTTCCGCCCCGCGCCCATCACCATGCAGGCCCTCACGATAAAGCCAAAGGCGCAGCCCCGCGTGGTTTTCCACTTTGAAGTAATCCCGCAGCCGCGTTCCCGGACGATCCTTCCACCATTCAGGTGCGATCCGTTCCGGCCCGGCATAGCGGGCGACCCGATGGGTCTGCCGCCGCCAGACGAATTGCGCGGGCGGGCCTTCTGGGACGGCATACATCACCCGCACCTCCTCTGGATGATCGAGCAAGCGCAAGGGGCGTTCCCGGGGCAGCACCGTTTGATCGGCGGGTGCCGCCGCAAGGGCCGCAATCTGCGCCTCGGCCCGTTCCGGCACATGGCTTTGCCGCAAAACCGGGCGGGTGACCGACCGGGGCCCAAACTTTGCCGTCAGCCGGTCAATCAGACGATTGAGATGCAGGTCATCATCCGTATCGCCATCAAGGCGGGACTGGCGCTCTGCCATCTCCTCCACCCCGGCGGCGGTCAGCATGATCAGATCGAAGCCAAAGCCCGGATTGATCCGCTCCACCTTGTCACGAAAAAGCCCATGCAGATGCCCCGCATCGCGGCTGGGGGCAGAGGTCGCCACGCTCACCTCCGCCACGTCCCCATCCGTGCGAAACACGGTCAGATGCAGACGGCGGCACCCCTGCCCGTGGTGTTTCAACTGATCGCAGATCTCCTCACAGAGCTCCGGCAGATGCGGGGTTGGGTCAAAGATCGGCTCGGCCAGACGGGCCTGTGCCCGAATGACAGGAGGCGCATCGACGCTGCAGACAGGCTCTGCCAGTTTGCCCATCGCCTGATCAAGACGCATCAGCGGGTTGGCGGTGAGTGCGGCTTTGACAAACCGCCGTGTCAGCGACAGGCGCGGCACGTCCATGACAGCACCGATGGTCTTCAACCCCAAACGACGCAGCAGCAGCACCGTCTCAGGCTCCAACCGCAGCCCGGTCACCGGCAAGGGGCCAAGCTTGAAATACGCCTCATCCGCACCGCAGATCGCCCGCACTGGGCCGTAGCGCGCCAGCGCCCAGGCCGCTCCCCATGTGGGTGCAACCGCCAGCCGGGCGGTCAGGCCCAGCAGCGAGAGTTGCGTCTCCATCTCGACCAGCATCGCCGCCTCACCCCCCCAGAGGTGATCGGACCCAGTCGTATCCAGAATGATCCCGTCATCGCCATCGCGCACAGTCCAGGGGCACCAGCGCCGTGCCCAGAGCACAAGCCGGTCGAGCGCCGCGCGGTCCCCTGCAGGATCGGCATATTCCACCTGCAATTCCGGGCAGATCGCGCGCATATCCACAACACGCGACCCCGGGTTGATCCCTTCCATCCGCGCCGTGCGGTTGGCGGCGTGGATCACCGGGCCGTGGTGCCCCTCGCGCGCCAGCACGATCGGGATGTCATCCGGCGGCGCGTTCCCTTCCCGCTCCATCACCCGCGTCCACCGCTCGATCGCGAGTTGGGGGAGCGAGATGGACACGATCCTGCGCCCGGTCATAACTGGCCACCCATTGCCCGGGTTTGGACCTGCGCGAGCGGAAGAGGTCCAGCGCCCAACGCGGATCGCCGGGGGCCTGCGCGTCGTGCGGATGGGTGGCGGCGGGCAAGCTCTTGATGCGCCAGCGGTCGCGCGCCGCACTCAGGTCCGGGCTGGCCGCACGGCGAATCAGCCAGCAAGATACATCCGCCGCCTCTGCCCGCATCGCCAGCCTCTTGGTCGCAGTAAAATCCAGCGCCGGCGGATCGCCCCAGACCTCCCCCACCACAGCAGCCAAGGCGCGGCAGCGCAAACCATCCTCCATCGCCCAAAGCACATCCGCGGAACGCGACAGATCCACCATGATCATGGGGCGCGTAAGGCCCATGCCAGCCAGCGACGGGCGCCCCGCCTCTTTGCGCGAAAGGCGATCCTGCACCCAGAGGATCGGTGCATCCGTGCGCGGCAAACGTGACAGGGCAAAGCCCATCGCGGCAGCATCGACAGGGTTTTCGGGAAACACCTCGGCCAGGGTATGCGGCATCGGGGCGGGGGTTTCCCCCTGCCCGGCCAAGCGTTCCTGCATCCTGAGCGCACCCATGCACTTGTTCCGAATCCATCGTTATGTTCACATTTTGTTCTAATCCAAAATGGAATGTCAGGCAATGTTGGCAAGAGCGCGTAAACGATCGCAGTGAGCGCACGGCGCGCGAGCCACGTTTTGCCCTTGTGATCCGTCAACGCTTCGGGGTAGACCCGTCAGCGGAGACGTGGCCGAGTGGTCGAAGGCGCTCCCCTGCTAAGGGAGTAGGCGGGAAACCGTCTCGAGGGTTCGAATCCCTTCGTCTCCGCCACAACATGGCTATATATACCTTTAGATCAATGACTTACAAAAAGCGCTACTGATCACATCCCCCGATTTATCCCCCATTGCGATTTGAGTGCCCAACCTCACCGATCAAAGATTTGATCCATCCAAATCATCAATGAGAGCCGGATTGCAGCAAAGAACGGACATTACCAATCATAAGCGGGGCACAGAGTAGACCAACCCCCGCATTAAAGGCTCACCATCCACGTCAATCCGGCAAACCGCTTCAAACCGAGCATTGCTCAGATTGCGGCGCAAATCATTAGGCAAGCTCTCGGCAATCCCCACTCGCTCTTGCTCGGTTGGTGCTACGCAAATTGACCTGCCCCCCGAAACCTCCCTCAGTTTAGTGTAGAGTTTGCTCAACCTTTCGAAGGAGCAAACAAATGCGAAAGAGCCGTTTTACCGAAGCCCAGATAATCGGGATGATCAAAGAGCAAGAAGCTGGGATGCCAACTG
>JBCBOD010000204.1:0-3804 GCA_039821425.1 Pseudomonadota bacterium | reverse complement strand
GGAAGGCTATGGGTCTGGGCATCGTTGATCATCTGCAACCGATGCTCCACCTCGCGGTGATGGCGGTAGTGGTCGTAGAGCTGCGCCGCGTCGCTTTCAGGCACCCAGCCCGCCAGTGCGAGGCTTTCAAGCCCGCCTTTGGTGGTCCGTTCCCGCAAGGACGGATCACGCCCACCGGCAATCAACTGACGGGTCTGGGTGAAAAACTCGATCTCGCGGATGCCGCCCCGCCCGAGCTTCATGTTATGCCCTTCCAGATGCAACGGCCCGTGCAGCCCCTTGTGGTCGCGGATCTTGAGCCGCATGTCGTGCGCATCCTGGATCGCAGCGAAGTCCAGATGCTTGCGCCAGACGAAGGGGCGTAGGGTTTTCAGGAAACGCGCGCCAGCCTTCTGATCACCGGCGCAAACACGCGCCTTGATGTAGGCCGCGCGCTCCCAAGTGCGCCCGACACTCTCGTAATAGCGCTCTGCCGCCTCCATCGACAGGCAGACAGGCGTGACAGAGGCGTCGGGGCGCAGGCGCAAATCGGTACGGAAAACATAGCCCCCGTCGCGGACGTCTGACAGCATCGCGGCCATTTTGCGGGTGACGCGGATAAAAGCCGCGCGCACCTCGTGGTAGTCACCAGGGTCGTAACGGGTTTCATCAAAAAGGCAGATGAGGTCGATGTCGGAAGAATAATTCAGCTCCCCCGCCCCCATCTTGCCCATGGCGAGGACAACCATACCCCCCGCGTCATCCGGATCCCCATCGGCGGGCAGCTTGCCCCGCGCAACCTCTGCCCCAACCAGTGCGCGGACGGCGCTGTGAACGGCGGCATCAGCAAGTGCCGTCAGGGATTTCGTCACAGCCTCCAACGGCCAGACACCGCCGAGGTCCGCGAGGGCAGCCAGCAGCGCGACCCGGCGCTTTGCCGCACGCAGGGTTTTTGGCAGGTCAGAGAGGCCTGCCTCATTCACACCGCGCGTGACGTCCTGCAACGCGTCTTCCGGCGCATCCATGGCCTGCGCCAGCCACGCGCCCTCCCGCCCGATCAGCCCGTCCAAATAAGGGCTGCACCCCGCCGTCCCGGCGATCAGCGGTTCGAGGTCTGCAGACAAATCAGGCACCTGCGCCACAGCCTCTGACCCCCTTTCAGGATCGAAGGCATTGGGCAAACGGGTCAGGCGGGCGGCAAAGGACATGTTGTCAGAGTGATTGCAGAGAGCAGGCTGGTCAATCACTGGCAGGCGGCTAATCTGCGCCAAAAGACAGGGGGAAGACATGAGCGAGAGCTTGAAGCGTGTGGTCGCGGCATTGGCAGACGCCGGGCTGGATGTTTCGCCCCTCGAACTGGGGCCAGAAACACGCACAGCACTACAGGCCGCAGACGCGGCAGGCTGTGCACTTGATCAGATCGCGAAGTCGGTGATCCTTGCTGGCACGGAAAGTGGCGCAGCGATCCTTTTCGTGACCGCCGGCGGCAATCAGGTGGACGTGGGAAAGGCCAGCAAGGCGGCTGGTGAGCCATTGGGCAAGGCCGACGCCGCCCTGATCCGGGCACAAACAGGCTTTGCCATCGGTGGCGTGGCCCCGATCGGGCATCTTTCGCCGATATCCGCGTTTTTTGATCCCAGATTGCTGGATTTCGACGTGATCTATGCCGCGGCGGGCACCCCACGGCATATCTTTCCTATTGATCCACACACTCTGCAAAGAATTTCCAAGGCGCAAGTAACTGATTTTACGACAGATTCAAAGTAAATGTAAAAAACATTCACATTTTGCCTTGAAAGCGGTCAGCGGTCTCCCGATATCTTCGATGTGAAAGACATTCACATTGACACACAAACAATAGGAGCCCGCACCATGAACACCGCCCCCTCAACCAGCCCGATGGCAATGAACGATGCGCCCGGGTTTTTCGCACGTGCCGAGGCATGGCTCGACGCCCGTGGTAAGGGCGCGTGGATCGCCGCCATGGTCATCAGCTTCATCCTCTTCTGGCCCATCGGCCTCGCCCTTCTTGCCTACATGATCTGGAGCAAACGCATGTTCAACTCTTCCTGCAATTCCATGTCCCGCCGCCATCGTCACGCGATGACGAAGACCTCCGGGAACAGCGCCTTTGACGCCTACAAAGCCGAGACACTGCGCCGCCTGGAAGAAGAGCAGGACAACTTTGAGGCCTTCCTCAAGCGTCTGCGCGACGCCAAGGACAAGGCAGAGTTTGACGAGTTCATGGAAGAACGCGCCAAGATGAACCAGGTGGATGATGCTGAACCTGGCACAGGCCCCGCGACGGCCTAATCCCCCCGCACCGCATCATCAGGGTGGCCTCATACGCAGGCCACCCCCTTTCTTTGCCGCGTGACAGAAGCGCGCGGTCACCGACCCTCCGTTTCCGGGGGGTTGGCGTGTCGGAAAACCCACGCTAATCTTTTCGCAAACAGGTCGGGAACACCACCTTTGCGCCATACGCTGCCCATTGCCCCGCAGTTCTATGTGACTGCGCCACAGCCCTGCCCCTACCTTGAGGGCCGGATGGAGCGTAAGCTGTTCACAGCGCTCCAGGGTGACACCGCGACCAAGCTGAATGACAGCCTGTCAAAGCAGGGCTTTCGCCGCTCCCAGAACGTGCTTTACCGCCCCTCCTGCGCCGAGTGTTCCGCCTGCATGTCAGCGCGCATCAACGTCGCAGCGTTCAGTCCCAGCCGCAGCCAGCGCCGCGTGGCCAAACGTGCGGTCCATCTGACCCGCCGCGCGACATCGCCCTGGGCCACGGAGGAGCAATATGCGCTTTTCCGCGAATATCTCGACGGGCGCCATGCAACCGGCGGCATGGCCGATATGGATATGTTCGAATTTGCGGCAATGGTGGAAGAAACGCCGATCCGGTCCCGCCTCATTGAATATACCGATCAGGGTGATCTGACCGCCGTCTGCCTGACAGACATCCTCGATGACGGGCTGTCGATGGTCTATTCCTTCTTCGACCCGGAACTGGAGCGTCTTTCGCTTGGCACCTATGTGATCCTCGATCACATCGCCATCGCGCAAGAGCTGAAGCTGCCTTATGTCTACCTCGGCTACTGGGTCCCCGGCAGCCCCAAGATGGGCTACAAGGCGAAGTTCAAAGGGCTTGAAGTTTACCGGGATGAGGTCTGGCAACCGCTGGGCAATCCGGAGGACTACAGCGCCGACGTGCACCCGCTCTCGACCGATCCGATTGCGGAACAGGTTGCGCGGATCGATCTGCCCGACGGGCGCAACTGATTTCACGCAGTTCTTAGGCCAGGTAGGCAGCGGCTTGCGCCGCTGCCTCTGAAGTTAGTTCAGCAGGTCTGGAATGATCGTCACGATCACCGGGAAGCTGGCAAGCAGGATCAGCCCGACGACCTGGATCCCGATGAACGGCATCACCCCGCTATAGATCTGCCCTGTGGTAATCGACCTTGGCGCCACACCACGCAGATAGAACAGCGCAAAGCCAAACGGCGGCGTCAGAAATGAGGTCTGCAGGTTCACCGCGATCATGATCGTCACCCATTTCGGGTCAAACGTCCCGCCATAGATCACCGGCCCGACGATCGGGATGACGATGTAGATGATCTCCAAGAAGTCGAGCACGAAGCCCAGCACGAAGAGCACCAGCATCACTAGCAGGAACACCGTCCATTCATTGTCGAACGACCGCAGGAACTGCTGGATGTGATGCTCGCCTCCGAACGAGATCAGCACGAGGTTCAGAAGCTGCGAGCCGATCAGGATCAGGAAGACCATCGAGGTCACCTTGGCCGTTTCCCGCACAACCGGCGCCAG
>JBCBOD010000029.1:0-32752 GCA_039821425.1 Pseudomonadota bacterium | reverse complement strand
TGATCCAGTACATCGAGAACTCCATCGATGTGATCATCCAGGCCGGTCGGCATGACGGCAAACGCGGCATCACCGAATTTTACCTCCCCGGCGCAGACCAGATCGGAGCTTCCCAATGAAGACCTTTGAATATGAAATCCTGTTTTTCCAGGTGAAGAAACAAAAGGACTACGACGCGATGCGAAGCGCCTTGAATGAGCGCGGAGCGGAGGGGTGGGAAGTCATCACAGCTGAAGCAGGTGACTACGGCTACACCACGTTCTTGAAGCGTGAATTTCTGGCGACAAAGGCGACTTCGGAATGATGCGGGTCGTTGTGACGGCAGGCCTGATCGTAGTTTTCGGCGCAACCGCTGGCGTCGCTGAACGGAACCTGATCCCAACGCTCGATAACCAGCCAGATGTCTGTCCCGACCAGCCTCCAGAGCCAGGGTGGATGCAAGACATCGATGTACGCGAGTCCCACAAACGGCTCCTGATCCAACAGATCTATCGTGCGCAGAGCATGCAACGCATCGTTGAAGCCCAAAGCTGTGAATGTCCGACGCGATATCCGTCTTGGGAGGCAGCTGAAGGTGTCTTCGTCGAGCATTTCGCCGCATCTGAATACTGGGATATCGTGGAAGCGACGTCAGAATACCGACGGCAGGCAAATGAGCTTCGGCGCGAAGCCATGCCAATCTGCGAAGCTGCTGGAAACTGGTAGGGTTCCATGAGCGTCGTCACCTACTTCGTGGAAACGGCTGAAGGCTACCTCAATACCGCTGCCGAGACGCAATTTGGCGCGGTCGCCGCAACAGTCGGAACGATGCTCGTAATCGGCACCACGCTCGTTGTCATTTTGGTTTTCATCAACACGATCTACCAGTATCGCGCCATGGACGGTCGCACGGCCTTCTGGCTCGCTGTGAAGATCGGACTGATAGGAGTATTTGCAACCAATTGGGTACAGTTCAACATCCTCGCTGCGTCGATCCTGAGCGGGATCGACAGCATAGCCGGATCGCTTGTGGCCTCAGTCGGCGGCGGATCACCCGGCCCATCCGGCACCTTCGCAGAGGAGTTCGACGACCTGATCGCGGCGCTCGGGGAGTATTTGAATGCTGCGGGCTCTGAACTGAACTGGATGGCCGGTGCCCTGTTGGACACCCTTGGGGTATTGCTCCTCTCGATCCTCGGTGGCTTGGCCGCGTTCATCGTGGTCGCGTCCAGGCTCATGATCGCTCTACTGATCGGGATTGCACCGATCATGATCTTCCTGACCCTCTTTGAAGTGACCAAGGATTATTTCGCGCGCTGGCTTTCGGCGCTGATTTCTTTTGCGATGTACCCCATCGTCGTAGCCGGCGTGTTCGCGACCATCACTGGTGTCTCGCGTGCACTTCTTGCTGAGTTGGGCGACCCGGAAGGCGCTTCCAACATCGGCGCGCTCATTCCCTTCTTCATGATGGTGCTCATGGCAAAGGGCTTCATCATAGCAACGCCCTTCCTGGTTCGGGCGATTTCCGGAAACATTATGATGCCAGCGCTCTCTGCCGGGTTCGGCGGCAGCTATGCCTTTGCCCGAGGTCTCGCAGGCAGCCAACAAGTCTACAACCGGTACGCCATCGGAGGTGCAACTGGCGCGGAATACGCAGCTCTGCGCGCGCGACAATTCTTTGGTGTGCAAGCGTTGCCAACCCGACCCAATACTGCGGGAGGGCCAACGGCAGCTCCTCCCGGCGACAGGACCGGCACAGGAGCCCGTATGCTGGCGCAACTTTCAAGGTTGGGTCGCCTGGGCAGGCGGTGACAGCCCTTTCCTGCCATTCACCAAATTGTCAAGATGCTGCGGTTGCAGCCCGCTTTCCGGACATCCGGTACGGGTAAAGTCCAGATCAATCGATCATCCCAGTCGTGACCTCCTCTGTATTCCTACGGATTTCAAAACAGCGCCATTAGTCTATGCTTGCCTTGATTTCACGATGCTTGAAGAGGCATCGCCCACACTGGAACCGGACACGTGTTAGAGAGAACGCGAAGAGCACGAGACACCCTGCGCCGCCCCCTTGTCCGAGGGATCGTCTGGGTGTTTGTCTGCGTCTTGACACTTGCGCTCCTCGCCGGTTTCGGGCGCAGCGCCCGGCTAACCGACCTGACGGCGGAGAGTGATCGCCTTCACGCCGTCGCCTCGCAACGGGTCGACCAGCACGACGCGCATCTGACGGCCCTGTCGGCCATAGCGGTGGCTGGAGCGGAGCAGCGTCCCGATCTCTTCCGCGAGGTTGCGGGTGCGATCATGCGCTTCTACCCCCGGATCATCGGCATTTCTCTCGTGCCCCTCGACGGGGAGGACGGCATACTGGAGGTCGGTGTCCGGGAGGCCGATCTTCGGGAGCTTATCCGCGCGGCCGCCAACCGCTCGTCCGGGGCCCCGGTGCTGGTCCGCTATCCCTCCGACTTACCGGCCTATCTGATCGTCAAGCGAAGCCCGAATTCCGAGGCGGCGCGTTACGGCCTCGCCCTCGTTATCGACGCCGCAGCGCTGCTTGACGGGGATTCCGACTATTGGACGCGGGCCGAGGCGACGCGCTGGCTGGCGCTTCCCGACGGCACCTCGCTGGTTGGCGGTGCCGGAAACTTTCAGACGCCGCAATTTACCCGCGCCCTGTCGAGCGGCACGCAGCCGCTTGAACTGAAGACGGCGATCCGCATGACGATGTCGGACATCCTGCCTCCCGGCCGGGTGGCCCTAGTCCTGGCCGTGATCGCATTGAGTGCCCTGGCGCTACGCGCGATCGGTCGACAACGCGCCGAGGTCCGCGCTGCAGAGGCGCGCGCTGAACTGAGCGGTCTCGAGACCCGTCTCAGCCACGCGTCTCGGGTGAATGCACTCGGCGAGATGGCCAGTGGCATGGCACATGAGCTGACGCAGCCTCTGACGGCGATCTTGGCGCAGGCGCAGGCAGCCCGACACCTGGCCGCACGGGGCGACACGGACCGGGTCGCGGAGGTTCTCGAGGAGGTCGTCGGACAGACGCGGCGCGCAGGAGCCATACTGGAACGCCTGCGGACTTGGACGCGGCCGCGGGAACGCAACGCAGAACCGATCGATCTCAGGGACTGCATCCGCGAGGCGGAAACCCTGCTCGCGGGGCAGGCCCGGGAGCTTGATGCTCGCCTCACCCTGATGCTGCCGCCCACTCCCCTGACGGTGGAAGGCGATCGCGTGGAACTGGAACAGGTCCTATTTAACCTGATACGAAACGCGCTCGACGCAGTCGCCGAGAGTGCGGGCGCGCGGAAGGTTAGCGTCGCCGCATTGCTTGACGGCGCAATGGCAGTGATCGACGTGAGTGACACCGGTCCCGGGATTCGGCCAGATGTGCAGGACCGGCTGTTCACACCATTTGTGACGACACGGAAGAGCGGAACGGGCCTCGGTCTCGCGCTCAGTCATCGTCTGGTCGAGCGGGCTGGCGGCGAGCTGACATTGGTCGAGGCCCGCGAGGGCGCCCGGTTCAGGGTCAGCCTGCCTCTGGCCGGCGCCGCGATGGAGGCTGCGGAATGAGCGCGCCGGTCTATCTTGTCGACGACGATGCGGCGGTCCGGGATGCGCTTTCGCTGCTTCTGTCGACCGTGGGGATCGATGTCAGGACCTTCGCCGGTCCCGAAGACTTCCTATCGGCTCTTCCGAAGCTCAAACCGGGCTGCCTGATCCTCGATATCCGGATGCCGGCAATCTCGGGGTTGAAGCTGCAGGAACGCCTGATCGCAAGCGATGTGGCCTGGCCGACCGTCGTGATATCAGGGCACGGCGACATCGAGGCCTGCCGCAAGGCGTTTCGCAACGGTGCCATCGACTTCCTGTCGAAACCGGTGGACGAGCAGGACCTCATCGATGCCATCCAGAAGGGACAATCGGCGCTCGGCCGGGCCGCCGAAGCCGACGCCGAGCGTCGTGAGACCATGGCGCTACTGTCCGGGCTGACGCCGCGCGAGCGGGAAGTGCTGTCGCTGGTGGCTCGCGGCTTTGCGACCCGCGACATCGCCAGAGCGCTGGAGGTCTCGCCCCGGACGGTGGAAAGCCACCGCGCGGCCATCGGGGCCAAGCTCGGCACGACTTCGCCGGCGGAGATGACACTTCTCTGGATCGAGGCCGATAGCGCTCCGTAGTTCTACGGAAGGATCGGGCCAGCCTACGAATGGGGCGGGTTACGGCGATGGCGTAGATCACGCCCTGTCACCAGCAAAGGAGAATCGACATGCTTAGAACAACTGCTCTTATCGCCGCACTTGCCGCTCCCGTGGCGGCTGTGGCGCAAGACCTGCCCACCAGTCCTTATCTGCCGCTTGCCATGGCGATTGATGCTGCGAATGCCGCACTCGCCACCTGTGCCGCCGACGGCTATAACGTCAGCGTCTCGATTGTCGCCCGCGACGGCGCGACTAAGGTGCATCTGAAAGCGGACAATTCCGGCCCGCACACCGTGGGCAGCGCGCAAGGCAAAGCCTTCACCTCGGCCTCGATGGGCCGCGACACCGCCGGGTTGGCCAAGTTCATCGGCGAGAACCCGCAGCACGACGGCTTACGCTACATGGATACGCGCATGGTCATCCAAGGTGGCGGGTTACCAATCCGTATCGGCGGCGCGCTGGTTGGCGGTATCGGTGTTGGCGGTGCGCCGGGGGGTCACCTGGACGAGGCCTGCGCCCGCGCCGGGCTGGATGTAATCGGCGCCGAATGAGGCCCATGGGGTCCGTGCGCCGTGTGCGGATCCTGCACCGCAAACACCATAAGGAAAGACTGAACCATGCGTCTTCTGCCCCTGATTGCCCTTCTAACTGGACTAGCCGGCCCGGTCACAGCGCAAATCGCCCCATCATCTAGCGAAGTTGCCGCCTATGAGGGCCTCTTCCGGGCCGCCCATGAAGGCGATGTCGCCGAGATCGAACGACTTGTTGCAGCGGGCGCTGACGTGGATGCGCGCGATGCCAGAGGCCGGACGCCGGTGCATGTGGCAGCTTTCGCGTCCGAGGACGACGCGCTGCGCACTCTTGCCGAGGCCGGAGCCGATATGAACGCGCTCGAACACCGGGCCTATGATGTCGTGACGATCGCCGCTGTGGCGGACGATCCCGAGCTGATGTCTCTCGCTATCGAACTGGGCAACGATCCCGGTCTCGTGACGAGCCCCTATCTCGGCACCGCGCTGATCGCTGCGGCCCATCTGGGCCATGTCGAGGTGGTGCGGCGTCTTATCGCGGCAGGCGCACCGCTCGATCACATCAACAATTTGCACTGGACCGCCGTGATGGAAGCCGTGGTGCTGGGCGACGGTGGGCCGGATCACCAGGCCGTTCTCGACGCGCTTCTTTCCGCCGGGGCTGATAGATCCCTCTCCGACCGAGACGAAATCAAACCGCTTCAGCATGCTGAGGCGCATGGCTTTGACGAAATGGTTGAGCGGCTCCGAAGAAAGGATTGAAGTGCTCACGTTAGTTTAACTGTCTCCTACAGCCTGGGGCAGTTACAGCAACGGCCCTAACCAGTCGTTCGCCATAATGCTGAAATGCTGCGCTCGCACTCTGAAAGCAGACATTCACAATTCAGCTGAAATCAGAAAGTAAAGAGTAGCACTTGTTGCAATCGACCTGCTTGTTAACCCGCAGCTTGGGAATTATGTGTCAAGGTTACAGCTCGATCTTTTGGAGGTTCACATGTTGGATTTAGTTAATAGGCGCTCTGAGCTGGCAAAAAACTATGACCTGGCTCCGTCCACGACCTTGGCTGAATCCATGGAAGATATCTATCGTAAGATGGATCGCGTGGTGACACCGCCTGACTGGGTGACCTACGCCCCCTATGTGCGGGCGATCAATGAGCTGAAGAAGAAACGCAACGCGGTTATTCTTGGCCACAACTACATGACGCCAGAGATCTATCATGGCGTTTCCGATTTTGTCGGCGACAGCTTGCAAATTGCTATGAAAGCGCAAGAGGTTGATGCCGACGTCATCGTTCAGGCCGGCGTGCACTTTATGGCTGAGACCTCCAAGATCCTAAGCCCGGAAAAGACCGTGCTGATGCCGGATATGGAAGCTGGCTGTTCTTTGGCAGAAAGCATCACCGCTGATGGCATCGAAGAAATGCGTGCCCAGTACCCCGGCGCGCCGGTTGTGACCTATGTGAACACAACTGCGGAGGTGAAGGCTGCCTCTGACATTTGCTGCACCTCTTCCAACGCGGTGCAGATCGTGGACGCAATGGATAGCGACACAGTGATCATGACGCCGGATCAGTATCTGGCGCAGAACGTCGCCAACCAAAGCAAAAAGAACATCGTCTTCTGGCCAGGTTCTTGCATCGTCCATGAACAATATACCGCCAAGGACCTGCGGGACTTCCGCGAATGGAACCCCGGCACCCGCCTGATTGCGCACCCTGAATGTCCACCCGATGTTGTGGCCGAAGCTGACTACAGCGGATCCACCAGCGGCATCATCAAATACGTCAACGATGAAAAGCCGGAAAAGGCGATGTTGATCACCGAATGTTCGATGGCCTCAAACATTGCGGACTCGCTGCCGGAAGTCGATTTTGTCGGCCCCTGCAATATGTGTCCTTACATGAAGAAGATCTCTCTCGAGAAGATCCTTTACGTGCTGCACACGATGGAAAACCAGGTCGAAGTTGATCCTTCCGTCGCAGAAGGTGCGCGTCAGTCGGTTCAGAAGATGATCGACCTGTCGCGGCAATTGGGCCTTTAGTTCACATGAAATCCATCAGCACTGATCGCGTCATCATTATCGGCGCGGGTCTTGGGGCGCTTTATGCCGCCTTTAAACTTACCCCGCAGCCTGTCGTCCTTATCTCGCCAGAGACTTTGGGCGAGGGAGCGAGTTCTGCCTGGGCGCAAGGTGGCGTCGCGGCGGCGATGGATGCAGATGACAGCCCCGTCAGCCATGCGGAAGACACGATCAGCGCAGGGGCCGGAACTGTTGACCCCAAGGTCGCCAAACTGGTCACGCAAGAAGCCCGCGATCACATCCTTGATCTGACCGAACTAGGCACGCCTTTCGACCGCACGGACGAAGGCGGCTATGTTTTGTCACGTGAGGCGGCGCATAGTTTTGCGCGCGTCGTGCGGGTTAAGGGCGATCAAGCAGGCGCAGAAATCATGGCGGCTCTGATTGAAACCGTGCGCGAGACTCCATCGGTTCAAGCGCTTGAGGGCGTCATGGCTGTTGATCTTGAGATCGAAGGCAATCGCGTCACCGGCGTCGCCATTCAAGCCGCCCGTGATGCGCGCTCTGCTCCCATAATGTTGCGCGGCAAGGCGATCCTTGTCGCAGGCGGCGGTTCTGGCGGGCTTTACGCCCAAACCACCAACCCACCACGCATTCGCGGTCAGGTCATTGGCATGGCGGCCCGCGCAGGTGCGGTGATCGCCGACCCAGAGTTCGTGCAATTCCACCCCACCGCAATGGATGTGGGCGAAGACCCCGCGCCGCTGGCGACCGAAGCCTTGCGCGGTGAGGGTGCGATCCTGATCGACAAGGATGGCAAGCGCTTCATGCTCGATGTCCATGAAGATGCCGAACTGGCTCCGCGTGACGTGGTCGCGCGCGCGATCTTTGAACAAACCCAGGCCGGCAATCGGCCGATGCTTGATACAAGAAAAGCCATCGGTGCAAAGGTCAAAGACCTCTTCCCATCCGTTACCGAAGCCTGTCTGCGCAACGGGATCGACCCGGGCGTTGACCCTATTCCCGTGGCCGCGGCTGCGCATTACCACATGGGCGGCATCTCAACCGATACCGACGGCAAAGCCAGCTTGGACGGGCTTTGGGTTTGCGGCGAGGCATCGTCCACTGGGCTGCACGGTGCAAACCGGCTGGCATCCAACGGATTGTTAGAAGCTTTGGTCTATGCCCGTATCTGTGCGGAAGGTATTGCAAGCGAACTATCCCCGACCAAAGAAGCACCCCTGATCGAACTCGCCTTCAAGGGCGGCGGCACGCCGCCGGATGCGGATGCGGTCAAAGAGCTCCGCCAAACAATGACCAATCATGTCGGTGTCGTGCGAGAGGCTGAAGGATTGAAGAAAGCGCTCCGCACGATTGCGCAGCTCGAACAAGATCACGGCGATAGCCTGTCGTTCAAAAACATGTGCGCCACCGCGACGCTGATCGCGACAGGCGCCTTGCTGCGCGAGGAAAGCCGCGGTGCGCACGAACGACTGGACTTTCCTGACACCAAACCTGAATTGGCGACATCCACAAAGCTAACTCTTGATGAGGCTTTGGCACATCGATCCAAAATCTGCGGAGAACCGATATGAGCTTTGCAACAGTCCCTGACCTGATCCTTGAACCGCTGGTGCGCAATGCCCTGCACGAAGATCTTGGCAGCTATGGTGACATCACGACTCGCACAGTCGTGGATGAAAACACCACCTACAAGGCCAAGATCAACGCCCGTGAAGATGCGGTGGTCTCTGGCATGCAGGTCGCGCAAATCGCTTTTCGGCTGGTTGACCCGGACCTTGTTGTAACGACGCTCAAATCGGATGGCGCGGACTGCAAAGCCGGGGAGGCTTTGATGACGATTGAAGGCAAAGCGCGTTCTATCCTGTCGGCAGAGCGCGTCGCTTTAAACTTCGCAGGCCGTCTAACAGGCATTGCAACCATGACCGCCAGCTTTGTGGTCGAGGCCAAGGGGACCAACACGCGGGTCACTTGTACGCGGAAAACCACACCGGGTTTGCGGATCGTCGAAAAGCTCGCCGTGCTGCACGGTGGTGGTTCCAACCATCGCTATAGCCTGAGTGACGCGATCCTGATCAAGGACAACCACATCGCCGCGGCAGGCGGCGTGCGCAACGTTTTGGAGTCTGTAAAGGCCAAAGCCAGCCACATGATGGCCGTCGAAATCGAAGTCGACACTTTGGATCAATTGGAAGAAGCTTTGGACGTCGGCGGCACAAATGTTGTTCTGCTGGATAACATGAACAACGACGATCTGCGCAAAGCGGTTGCCATGGTCGACGGCCGCATGAAAACCGAAGCCAGCGGCAATGTTGTACTGGACCGTATCGCCAGCATTGCAGCAACCGGCGTGGATTACATTTCCTCCGGCGCGTTGACCCATTCCTCTCCGACGGTGGATTTGGGCTTAGACTTCTGAGTGGGACATCCTCGATTCTGAAGACCGGGTATAGTGGTCTCGAAATTCTGCCCTTGCGACCGCAAAGCTGCCGTTCGTAAATTGTGCAGCATGTCCGCTTCAGCAGTGTCTGGGTCGCGGATGGGGTGGATGGCGTCTGCAGCCAACCGTCGCGCTTTGCGGCATACTGTAGGAGTCATCTTCTGTCAGGAAAGGAACCCCACCATGGAAGTTACAACAGTATGACTGGATCTTGGTAAGGACGTTTTCCAAGCTCACGGTATCACCTCGGACGGTACAGTCGTCTTCAATCGAACAATTCGGCGCATACAGTTGCTCAAGTTCTTCGAGAAGCTGCCGAGTTGCCTTGTCGGTATCGAAGCCTGCGGGTCGGCTCATCACTGGGCGCGTGAGCTGACCGCAATTGGTCATGATGTACGGCTCATGCCTGCGGCCTACGTCAAGCCGTATGTCAAACGCGGCAAGACCGATGCTCTTGATGCAGAGGCGATTTGCGAGGCCGTCACGCGACCCACGATGCGATTTGTCGCTGTAAAATCGAAGGAACAACAAGCACTGTTGACTATCCATCGGGTGCGTCAACTTATCGTTCGCCAAAAAACCCAGATGTTGAACGTGATCCGCGGTCTTCTTCGTGAATTTGGCCATGTGGTTGGAAACGGGCCAGTCGCCGCAATGCGTTTCATCAAGACGTTCCAGACGGATGATAGTTTGGACATGCCTGATGTGGCGAAGAGCATGCTCAAAACACTCTGCGAACAGGTTATTGCTCTCGATGAGCGGGTGACTTTCTATGACAAGCTGATTGAGTATCACGCCCGGATCGACGAGCGCGCCAAACGGATCAGGACAGTGCCAGGCGTCGGCCCCATCACGGCCTCAGCCATTGTGGCCACCATAGGTGATGGCAAGCAGTTCAAGAACGGACGCGAGTTTGCTGCCTGGTTGGGGCTTACGCCGTTGAACAGGTCGAGTGGCGGAAAAGAACGGTTAGGCAGGATCAGCAAGAAGGGTGATCGATACCTCCGACGATTACTAGTGATTGGCATGACCTCTCAGGTGCAGCGTGCCCGTGGGTATCCGGAGCGGGTGCATCCATGGATCATGCAACTTCTTGAGCGCAAACCTGTTCGCCTCGCAACTATTGCGATGGCAAACAAAGCAGCGCGGATCATCTGGGCGATACTCACCAAAGAAACATACTACCGCCAAACAGCAGCATAGAAGGAGTTAACTAAACCCGAATTGCAAGACGAATGTCATGATGGCACGTGTGGTCATCCGAAAACCTGAAATCCCGTGCTTTGTCCTGAACTCACAGGTTCGCGTCGCCGATTGGGAGCAGGTTTGCGGAACCCATCAAGGCCAGCGGCAAACATCGACGCCGCGATCAAAGGCCGGACACAGGACTGTACTGACCAACCGCGTAATCAACGCATTTTATCCTTGCAATGCAGACGCCATCCACACAGGACAAACCGGCCTTTTGTACGCGCGGCTGTTGCTGACGCAGCATTGGCTCGCATGTGCAGCATTTTTGATGCAGCCACGCAATTAAGGTCGCCAATCTGACCATTCGCGATAAGCCCACATCCTTGATGCTTTCGCTGTAGTAAGATTGAAATCGAGACGCGCGGATCGATTTCCTCCTGGCGTTTGCCTCTTCGCTGATGCCGCGAACATGAGTTGGCTATACACCGGGCGCGGCTCCAAATCTTTGCCGGCAAAAACTACTCTGGCCGATCCAACGTCCTTTCGCACAGCTTATTCACCGCCGCGTGCAGCAGGATCGTCAGGATCGCAAGCACGATCAGGGCTGCAAACATCAGGTCCGTCTTGGCGCGGCCATTTGCCAGCAGCATCAGATATCCCAAGCCCTTTGAGGCCCCGACCCATTCGCCAATGATCGCGCCGATGGGTGCGTAGACCGCTGCCAGCCGCAGCCCAGAGGCAAAGCCCGGTAAGGCCGCAGGCACCCGTATATGCCACATGATCCGCGCGGGGCTCGCGCCCATGACCTTTGCCAAACCGATCCAGTCGCGGTTCGTCCGCATGAGAGCGTCGAAAAAGGAGGACGTCACCGGGAAATAAATGATGATCAGGGCCATGGTGATCTTGGACCACAGCCCAAAGCCCAGCCAAAGGGTCAAGATCGGGGCCAAGGCAAAGACCGGAACAGATTGGCTAAACACCAAGATGGGCCGCACCAGCGCGCGCGCCGTGAGAGAGGCCACCAGCCCGATCGCCGACACAAACCCAAGGGCCGCACCCAGTATGAGGCCGATCAGCACCTCGGCCATCGTGATCACTGCATGTTCCGCCAAAAGCGCGCGACTGTTCCAGATGGTCTGCGCAACGAGAGCGGGCGGCGGTAAAATGAAGCGGGCGACGCCCGTAGTCCAGATCACGGTTTGCCACAGTGCCAACATCAAACATGTCGCCGCGATCCCGGCCCGCCAGCCGGTCATTTTGCGACCGCAAAACCAGCCCAGGAGGCGTCAAAGAAGACGCGCTCCAGACGGACTGCCTTCGTGAAGGTCGCAGTGACATCCGCGCGTGCGGCGTCTTCCAGCGTGTCCCACGTTTGATCCAGCTGACCGCGCAAATAGGCCACGACCTGCGCAAATCCATCGCCTGTATGCAGGGTAATCCATTCTCCCAGCCAAAACGGCAGCTCCTCCGCGCGGTCTTCAAACGGGGAGGCCCAGTCAAGATAAATCCATTCGGCGACCACCAGAACCGACAGCATGATCTCGTAGCGCCCCGAGTGACGCGCATGGTCCATAAGCTGCTGAAAGGCGATGGTCTCAGGGGCAGGCGGCGCGGTCGATGGCACCTCAAGAGCTTCCATTGATCGCAGGAAATAGGTGTTTTCGGGCCCGCAAATCAGCCCCAAAAACTGCGCGCCGGGCACGGCATCCGCCAAGCTGGGAGCATGGGCCACGGCAGAGGCCAGCAGACGCACAAATCCTTCGATGAATTGGTAATCTTGTTGCAGGTAGCCCGCCATTTTGACGCGGCTCAGAGTCCCGTCGGCCAAGGCATTCGTAAAGGCGTGATGCGTCGCGGCGTGCCAGTCCTCAGCGACCAGTGATTGCAAGTGGTTTGTGGCGCTCATGTCGGTCTCCGAAGGTGGTCAAAAAGATCGGCCTGCGCGCGCAGCACATCCGCTGCATGTATGTCGCGCGGGATGGCGGAGATCGGGGCGGCGATTTCCACAAGTCCAGAGGGGGTCATGATTAGGATCGTCTCGCCCAATCGTGCGGCCTCATTGGGGTCATGGGTAACCAGCAGCACCGTGCGCCCGTGCAGCAGCTCTGCGGTGAGCTCCTGCATCTGCGCACGCGTCAGCGCATCCAGCGCCGAGAAAGGCTCGTCCAGCAACACAACCGAGCGGTCCTCCATCAGGGTGCGTGCCAAGGCGACGCGTTGCCGTTGGCCACCCGACAGCGCCGAGGGCTGCTTATTCGCGTGATCGGCCAAGCCAACCTGTGCCAGCCTGTCGCGCGCAAGGTCATGGTCGGGGCGCGCGCCCCGCAGCCGCGCGCCAAGCAGGACATTGTCCAACACGCTGAGCCACGGCATCAGCAAATCCTGCTGCGCCATCATCGCAACACGGCCAGGGTCGCTGTAATCCCCATCAAAATGGACCCCCTCCGCCAGACCTGCAAACAGGCGCAGTACGGTGGACTTGCCAACGCCGCTTGCCCCCAAAAGACAGGTCCAGCTTTGCGGTTTCAAGGTCAGGTCGAGACCCGAAAAGATTGGCGCCCCGTCGATTGCCGCCGACCCTGAAATCCGCAAAGGCTGGCTCACGGATCAAGCCCCATGTCCCAAAACCCGACCTCCAGCTGCGTGGCCATGGCAAACCGCGCCTGCAGGCTGGCCCAACGTGGGCTGGCATGTGCGCCATCCCCAAGACGCCGCGCAACCGCCCCATCAATCAGCACACCGACATCTTGGCAAAGCTGTTGGTATTCGGCGCTGGCATAGGTGCCTATCCATTCGTCGTAAGTGTTGGAGGTTTTGGCCTTTGCCAGATGCGCGCCAATTTCGCCGTAACCCATGACGCAAGGGGCCAAGGCCGCCAGCAGATCGAGCAGATCGCCCGAGTGCCCCGCGTCCAGCACGTAGCGGGTATAGGCCAGGTTTTCCTGTCGTTCCTGCGTGGCAAACAGCGTTGCTTCATCAATGCCGGCCGCGGCGCAGGTTTTGATATGCAGCGCGATTTCTTCGTTGATCAACCCGTTGACGGTACCTGCGGCCAAGCGCATTTCCTCGACCGTGTCGGCCTTGGTGATCGCCAACGCCCACGCGCGGGAAAAGTGGATAAGAAAGACATAATCCTGCTTGAGGTAATGCAGAAAAGCGGTGGGCGGCAGCGTGCCGTCACCCAGGCCCTGTACAAAAGCATGGCGGGTGTAAGCGCGCCAGGCGGGGGTATTATCCCTCCAGGTTTGAAACGTATTGCCGTAGGTCATTCTGCACCCAGATCGACGGCGATTTGCGACACAGGGCGCATCCCTTCGACCAAGCCACTTTCAGCAAGAAACGCCTCGAACCGTGTGTAGCGGCCTTCATCCAGCGCCTCTGGGCGCAGGGCAAAGCGCGGCAGCGTGTCGACCCATGCCTTTGCGTTCAGCGCGTCGTCCAGTTCCGGTGCGTAGCCTTTGAACAGTTCCCAAGACGCTTCGGGGTTGTTTACAATATACTGCGTCGCCAATTCGGTGGCGCGCAGGAAGCGGCGGATCTGGTCGACATCCATGCGCTCTGGGTTGGCCACATAGATCAGCTCATCATAAGTTGGCACGCCTTCTTCCTCGACATAGAAACAGCGGCCCTCAACGCCCTCGATCTCCATCTGGTTCAGCTCGAAATTGCGGTAGGCGCCGATGACCGCATCCACCTGACCCGACATCAAGGATGGGCTTAGCGAAAAGTTCACATTGACCATCTCCACATCATCCAATGTCAGGCCATGGCGGCCCAGCATCGCGGTCAGCACGGCCTCTTCAACACCGGCAACAGAGAAGCCAATCGTGCCGCCCTTCAGCTGGCTGATCTCCTGAATGGGGCCGTCTTTCAGGACCAAAAGGCAGTTCAGCGGCGTGGCCACCAATGTGCCCACGCGCAGCAGCGGCAAACCTTCGGCCACGTGCAAATGTTGGCTGGGCTGATAGCTGACCGCAAGGTCGCCTTGGCCCGCCGCCACAAATTTGGGCGGGGCGGAGGGGTCTGCGGGCGGGATTATCTCGACCTCAAGGTCTTGATCGGCGAAGTAACCCAGCTCTTCGGCCACGATGATCGGGCCGTGATCGGGGTTGAGGAACCAGTCCAGCAGCACAGTCATTTTGTCCTCTGCCAAGGCCGGGGTTGCGACAAGTAGCGCCGCAGCGGTGACGAGGTATTTCATATGGGTCTCCTTACCCTCCGAGCGCGAGAAGTTTGATCTCGCCCTGCCAATGTTGTGAAAGCCGCTCCGCCGCCTGCCAGGCCCGAAGGCCCGACCGACAGGCCAGAACGGCGCGTTGGTTTTCTTGTGGTGTTGGGCCATCCGGTCCAAAATCCGACACGGCATGGCGTGTGGCATGCGCCAGCGCCGGGCCAGGCTCTCCCTGAGCGCGCAAATCGATCAGAAAATCGGACTCTGTAATGGCACGCTGGTCGATGAAGGCTGGGTTGGGCGCGGGAGCAATGGCTGTGTCAAAGCGGAACCCGCCGAACCGTAGCGTGGCGGCGTCGTAGGTCACAAGCTGACCCAAGCCGTGCATGTCGCCCGTCAGAACCGCCATCGCAATTTGCGCTTGCAGGCTGCCAATCACGCCGACGCTTGGCCCCAGCACACCGTCCGTGTCGCAAGACCCCAGCTGGTCGGGCAGGTCCGGAAACACCGCCCGTAACCCCGGTTTGCCGCCGCAAAAACCCCCCACATAACCGTCACGGCCCACCACGCTGGCGCTGATCAGCGGCTGGCCAGTGTCAAGGCAATGATCAGACGCGATATAGCTGACCGCAAAGCTGTCCGCACAATCCAGCACCAGCGTCATGCCCTGACACAGCGCCGCAATATTGGCCGGGTCGACGCGCTCAGCCACCGGCTCAATGGTAGTGTCAGGGTTCAAGGCGGCCATCGCGCTGGCAATCACGTCGACTTTAAGCAGGCCAGTATCCGCCGCGCGAAACAGCGTCTGGCGGTGCAGGTTGGACAGGTTTACGACATCTGCATCCGCAATTCGGATATGCCCGACGCCCGCGCCCACGAGGTATTGCATCACAGGGGCGGCCAAACCGCCGCCGCCAATCACAAGCACCGAAGCGCCGGCAAGACGCGCCTGCGCACCATCCCCCAAGACAGCCGTTTGGCGGGCGTAACGGCTCATCCGCAGACCTCAAGCCACGCTTGCACACGGCCTTCTGGATCATCGTGCAGCGTAATGTCCGTCACCGCCGAAACAATATCAGCCCCGGCCTCAAACGCCCCCCCGGCGCGCTCCGTGCTCATCCCGCCAATGGCGACAAGCGGGATGTCCCCGACAAGTGCTTTCCAAACGCTCAGCTTTTCAATGCCCTGTTGATGCCATTTCATCTTTTTCAGGATCGTCGGGTATACCGGGCCAAGTGCCACATAGTCTGGTTTCAACGCCAACGCGCGTGCCAATTCAGCTTTGTCATGGGTCGAAAGACCAAGCTTGAGACCGGCTGCACGTATCGCGGCGACATCCGCCTCATCAAGGTCCTCTTGGCCCAGATGAACCCAGTCACAGCCCAGCTGGATGGCCAGGTGCCAATGGTCATTGACCACCAGCGCCGCCTCATGGGCCGCGCAGAGATCACGCGCTTCGCTCAGCTGGGCACGTAGCGCGTCTTCGGGTTGGTCTTTGATGCGCAGTTGAACAAGCTTCACCCCCAAAGGCAGCATCCGCCGCAACCAGGATACATCATCAAAAATCGGGTAAAAACGCGGCAGGGTCATAGCATGGCCTTTCCAAAAACGGGGGTCGACGGGGCCGCCATATCGCGGGCGTCCATCGGGTCCGCGCGGGCTGCCAGCGCGCCGGCCTCCACAGCAAGGCCAAAGGCCTGCGCCATCGCCGCCGGGTCGCCCGCTTTGGCAACGGCTGTGTTCAGCAAAACGGCGTCATAGCCCAGCTCCATCGCGTGGGCGGCTTGTGACGGCAGGCCCAGCCCCGCGTCGACAACCAGTGGAATGTTGGGAAAATGCGCCCGCAAGCTGCGCAGCCCGTAGATGTTGTTCAGGCCCAGCCCCGTGCCGATGGGCGCGCCCCATGGCATCAACACCTTGCAGCCGACCTCGACCAGCCGTTCGCATAGCACCAGATCCTCGGTACAATAGGGAAACACCTCGAACCCGTCCTCGGCCAGCTGTGCGGCCGCTTCGACCAGTCCAAACGGGTCAGGTTGCAGCGTGTCCGCATGGCCGATGACCTCAAGCTTGATCCAGTTGGTGCCGAACAATTCCCGCGCCATCTGCGCCGTAGTGAGCGCCTCGCGCACCGAATAGCAGCCTGCTGTGTTGGGCAGCACTGCAACGCCCAGATCTTGGATCAACGCCCAGAAATCCTGTCCTGCCTGATCGCCGCTCGCCTCGCGGCGCACAGAGACCGTCGCGATCCCCGCGCCTGAGCGGCGAAACGCCTCCGCCAACACAGCCGGAGAAGGGTATTGCGCGGTGCCCAGCATCAGCCGCGATGCCACTTCGGTGCCGTAAAACGTGGGCATGCTATCCTCCTTGTCGGGGGGCGACGATTTCAACGCGGTCACCTTCGTGCAAGCTGTGATCCGCGCGCTGTTGTTTGGGCACGAACGCCTCGTTGACGGACGTTGCGACTTTGGCCGCACCCTTTCCAAGTTCGTCCAGCAGCGCGGCCAGCGTGGACGCGCGCGTCTCCTGGGCCTCACCGTTCACGATGATCTTCATACCAAACCTCCGGTCTCTTGCCGTCCAGCACCAGATCCGCCGTCATCTGCGCCAATGCAGGTGCAAGCAGGAACCCATGCCGAAAAAGGCCGTTTGCGTAAATCACATCCCCGATGCGCCGAATACGAGGCTGGTTGTCGGGAAAGGCGGGCCGGGCATCGACGCCGATCTCGAGCAGCTCCGCCTCGCCAAAGGCAGGGTGCAGGGCGTAGGCCGCATTCATCAATTCCATGACGGAGCGTAGAGTGGCGCGGGTGCGTTCGCCCGTCTCAATCTGCGTGGCCCCCAACATGAACACCCCGTCGTCGCGCGGCACAATATAAAGCGGAAACCGCGGATGGAGCAGCCGGACGGGGCGCGAAAGTGAAACATCCGGGCAGCGCACCACAAGCATCTCTCCTTTCACGCCGCGCAAATCTGTGAGGGTGTCCCGCGCCGCAAGGCCCCGACAGTCAATCACCTGACCCGCGATCTCATCGCCAAAACGCACGCCCCTTTGCGCAAGCCTCGCATGCAGAGCGATAAGGGTCGCGCGCGGGTCAAGATGGCCTTCGTCAGCCAAAAACAGCGCCTTAGAATAACGCTCCCCCAGGTGCGGTTCCTGCGCGGTGATCTCCTCTTTTAACAGGATGGCCGCGCTTGGCGCACGCCGCGCAAAAGTTGCCAGATCGCTTTGATCTCGGCTAAGCGCGACGACAAGCGTGCCCTCATGATGGACCGCCGCTCCTTGGCTTTGCCACCACTTTGCGGCCTGGCGGCCTTGACGCACGATCTCTGGCTCTGCGCTCACCCCCTCGCAATCGGGCGCCAACATGCCACCGGCCCACCATGAACAGGCATGATCTCCGGGCGCGCCTTTGGGATCAATGACCGTGACCTGCGCGCCGCGTGACGACAGTTCGGCAGCCGTAGCAAGGCCACACACACCGCCTCCAATGATGGTGAAAGGGCCGCTCATGTCCAAAGCGCGTGAAAGTGATGAACGGGGCCGTGACCTTGTCCGACTTGCAATTCATCCGCATGCAAGATCGCTTGGTGTAGCCATGTGTGTGCACGGCGTACCGCATCGCTCAACGCCATGCCCTGCGCCAAGCCCGCAGCGATGGCCGAAGAATAGGAACATCCCGTGCCATGGGTGTTGCGGGTGTTTATACGCTGGGCCGAAAACTCCTGCGTGCCCATGTGCGAGACAAGCTGATCCGTGCAGGTCTCTCCGTCTGCATGTCCACCTTTCATCAAAACCGCTCCGACGCCCAGTTCCAGCAGAGCAGTCGCTTGCGATTGCATGGTGCTTTCGCTGACCAGTTTTGCAGCTTCAGGCAAGTTCGGCGTCAGCAGGGTCGCGCGGCCAAACAGCAACGATGTCAACGCGTCAATCGCGCCATCGGCCAGTAGCGTATCACCTGATTTGGCGACCATCACGGGATCCAACACAATCGGCCCCTCATAGCCCGTCAGCGCGTCGGCCACTGCCGCGATCAACGACGGCGTCCCGAGCATCCCGATCTTGATCGCGTCAATCTCGATGTCGTCTAAAACCGCCCTGATTTGTGCGGCAACGACGTCATCTGGGATCGGATGAATGGCTGTCACAGCCTTCGTGTTCTGCGCGGTCACTGCCGTGATCACAGAGGCCCCATAAACGCCCATCGCCGAAAACGCCTTGAGGTCCGCCTGAATGCCAGCCCCACCGCCGGAATCGGACCCGGCAATCGTTAACGCCTTAACCACCATGTCGCAGCCCCTTGGTTCAGGGATCAGGAGGGCAAAGAGGGGAAAGGCCAATGCGGACGAGAACTCCGCAAGCTGTTCCCTCCGCCGGTCCTAACCGGTTCAGGTTCAATGGGTTCGCAGCGTGTGCGTCTCAGCCCGGATTGGGCACCCCAACAGTTGTGTCGCCATGGTTAGATTGATCGCGCATCTGCGTCAAATGGATAAATGATCTTAGGCAACCTGTTCTGACTATTTCCGAAATTGAGCTTTGAATGAAGTGGTGCGCCGCGAAAATGAGCCCTCTCCCACGCGGGACCAAACGTCTTTCTATCGCTGTTATGGATGACCTCTTTTTGCATGCCTTGGCAACGCAAGTCTTTTTATCCCTTCAGCGATTTTGGTGCTGCGAGCGCACGCAGCGAGAAAATGGAATTCACGGGATGGGCTCTTCGCGGCCATTCTCCGCTTCGCAGCATCATGCTTGATCTGTTCAGACTGCGCGATCAAGGTCGGCCCTTAACGGACTCTCAGCACCTCGCTCGGATGCTGCAGTAGCATTCCGCATTCCGGACTTCCGCCGCACTCGCACAAAGTCATATGGCGTGGAACGATGACTTCGTGTATCGATGACCCAATTGCCAATTTTGAGAAGTTGTTATGTTTCAGGTCGATCGGCCCACGAACAAGCTCCGCCGCCTTGAAGAACGCCGGTTCAAAGACCTTCAACTGAGGGAACGCGAACACCTTCAGGAATGGTTGGCAGACATGCCTGAGGCCTTAGGTGAAGAACTGCTGATCATCCAGAAAGAGTTCGACGGGTTTGCAGATACTCGAGAGCGCCTCGATCTTCTGGCTCTTGATAAAGATGGGCAACTGATCGTTATTGAAAATAAATTGGACGACTCTGGACGGGATGTCGTTTGGCAGGCGATCAAATATGCGGCTTACTGTTCGAGCCTGAAGAAGGCCGAGATTATTGACATCTTCCAGCAGTATCTTGATCGATACTGCAGCGGCGGGAATGCTACTGCTCTGATATGCGACTTCCTGGACGAGGAAGAACTCGACTCAGTGGTCCTAAACCCCGGAAATCAGCAGCGCGTGATGTTCATCGCAGCAAACTTCCGCAAAGAAGTGACCTCGACCGTGATGTGGTTGCTCGGTCATGGCGTGAACGCTCAATGCTTCCGTGTGGTGCCTTACTCTTTCGGTGAGGAGCTGTTTCTCGATCTGCAACAGATCATCCCAACGCCAGAAGCCGCAGATTTCATGATTGGGATGGCAACGAAAGAGACTGAGGAAAAGACCGCTCAGGGCGCTCAGCGGCGTAGTCACAAACTCCGGTTGGATTTTTGGGAGCAAACCCTCGAGGCTTTGCGTGAGCGCGGTTTGCCGCGATATCAGAACATCAATCCGGCGAAGGATCTCTGGTTAAGCTGTGGCACCGGCGTTTCAGGCTGTGCTTACAGCCTAATTTTCGGTAAAGGCGAAGCACGCGTAGAACTGGTTTTGCAGCGAAGCTCAAAAGAAGAAAACAAGTGGGTTTTTGACGAACTTGCCAAAGAACGCGAGGAGATTGATCCGGCCTTCGGTGAGCCGCTTGAATGGCGACGAATGGAAGGTAAAAAGTCCAGTCGGATACAACATGCTGCGGTTTTCGATGGTTTCAACCAAGATAGTTGGCCTGAAATGATTGCTTGGCTAGTTGATCATATTGAGAAGCTCGACGCGGTTCTTGGGGAACGCTTGTTGCAGCTGAATCCTCGGCTGAAGTCTGGCGAAGCGATCAGTTAGACGCCTTGCCTTGGCCGGCCCAATCCTGCCGTTCGCTCAACGTTCAAGATGCTGCATTTGCTGCCTGCATTCCGGACATTCGTCCAACGCGCTAAGTCACAACTCTTGCGAACTCAGATTGTGCAGACAAACTGGTCCCTTCAGATGTTCGATTTCAGGTTATTTAGGACTGACAAGCGGTCGCGCGCCAACGTGCGGGCTTCTGCTTGCGCCAGAACGGATAGCGCGCCCTCTAGGCTCAGCCCTTTCGCACAGGCGCGATTTCAGACGCAACGAGCTGACGTGGGTGACAAGGCAGCGTCGCTTGCGACGGAGCGATGTCGATCCGAGGTTGCGGGTCAAATGTCGTCCTCCGGGCTCTCTACCGCATCCAGCACGAGAACGAGGCGGGTCTCTCCTGTCTCTTCAATGGGTGGCGAGCGATGGAGCAGACCTGAAGCTGGTTTTTCGGGCCAAAGGGTACCGCGCAATAGGATCGGTGCACCTGTTGCGACAGAAAAGACGCGCGCAGGGTGTTCGCCGTCGGTTGAAATCCCGTACTGAGTGCCTTGGCCACGATAGGTGCACACAAGTCGCGCGGTAATCGCGTCGATATGGAACTTGCGGCACGCATTCGTCGTCACGGCCTGAAGGCGCAGCCGCAGATAGGGTGCCTTCATCAACCCGGCGAAGATCTCGGCCAAAGCGCTGACATCACCGATGAGTTGATCGCGTTCGTCGCAGTCTGGTGTTTCCGCCACATCGCAAAGCGCTGTTACCGCAGATGGGACGGCACTGGGACGCAAGACAATCCGTCCCTGCGGCAATAGGGACGGATCGAGGGTGTTGATCCATCTTTGAAACTTGGGCTCGGGTTGCCTACGCCAGATCGCAGCTGCGCAACCGGGCTGCAGAAATGTCTTGAGGTCTTCGGGCTTATCCGCGACGGCGACACCAATTGCGGCGTTCCTGACCAGGGCACGCGCCAGCGTCATGCCGGTTCCTCCTGCCGCCGCCAGGCTGGAAACGGATCCGGATAGTCCGGCAAGTCATCTGGCCCGCTCGTCGCGGTCGCCGGAACCAAGCAAGCATCCAGCCGCGCCTTAAGCGCAGGCCAATCGATGCCCGCACCAATGAACACAATCTCTTGCCGTCGATCCCCCCATGGCTCTTGCCAGTGCTGCTGCATATAATTGCGCGCGCTTTCATGATCGGGCCAACGCTCCTTCGGCACGGACGCCCACCAGGTTCCAAGCGGCTTGACGCTCGACAAGGCTCCGGCGAGCGAGAACTCGGCAACCCATCCGGGTCGTGTGGAAATCCAGAAATGCCCTTTGGCGCGGATTACGCCGGGCAAGTCGCCGTTCAGAACGCTTAGGATCTTCTCTGGGATAAACGGGAGCCGCGCGCGGTAGACAAAAGAGGCCACACCATATTCCTCGGTTTCCGGCGTGTGATCAGCGAAGCCATAGAGCTCCTTGGCCCACATCGGATGCTCGTGGGCCTTCTCGAAGTCGAACATGCCGGTATCGAGGATCGCCTCGGCGGCGACGTCTGAATGGTCCGTCTCGATAATCTTGGCATCGGCGTTCAAACTGCGGATGATCTTGCGGGCAGCGTCCGTGCGCTCTGGCCCTGCATCAGTAACTTTGTTCAGAATGACCACATCGGCAAATTCGATTTGTTCAACCAGCAGGTTGACGAGCGTTCGGTCATCCTCCTCACCTAGCGTCTCGCCGCGATCCTTCAGGAAGTCATGGCTGGAATAATCTTTGAGCAGGTTCACCGCATCGACCACGGTCACCATCGTGTCCAACCGGGATACGTCAGAAAGGCTGTCCCCGAACTCGTCCCGGAAATCAAAGGTGGCCGCGACGGGAAGCGGTTCGGAAATCCCGGTCGACTCGATCAGGAGATAGTCAAAGCGGCCTTCCGCCGCCAACCGTCGCACTTCTTCCAAAAGATCATCACGCAATGTGCAGCAGATACAGCCATTCGACATCTCCACGAGTGTCTCATCGGTCCGGCTCAGCTCCGTATCTGCCCGCACCAGATCGGCGTCGATATTCACTTCGGACATGTCATTGACGATGACCGCAACTCGGCGGCCTTCACGGTTGTTCAGCACCCGGTTGAGGAGTGTAGTTTTTCCAGCGCCCAAAAAACCTGAAAGGACGGTGACGGGCAGTCGTTGGTCTGTCATAAGGCGCTCCAAATCTGATCTAATAGATCACGCAACTTACGCAGTTACTTTACTAATGCAACTGCAAAAGTTACGATTGATGCTCGTTTGGAGAAAAATCGCAGATGAAGCGCAATTCACGTCTCTCACTCGCCCTACACACCCTCAGCCACATGGCAGGTGAGCCGGGGCGAGTGCGTACTTCTGTTGATATCGCCGATCATGCGGGGACCAACCCGGTCGTTGTTCGGCGTGTGCTTGGCAAGCTCCGTGAAGCGGGTCTTCTTTTGTCGGAAAAGGGACACGCGGGCGGGTGGCAGCTTGCCAAGGCTGCTGACAGCATCACACTCGCGGACGTTTATCTGGCATTAGATGAGAGGCTTGTAGCGAGAAGCCGTGACAACGCCGAGCTATCAAATTGTAGCGTGGAAACTGGCCTACAATCACGCGTCGCAGAAGTCCTCGAAGACATCGAGGCAAGCCTTGTGGAACGGCTGCGCGAGACGAAAATTACGGACGTTCATCCAAGTACCTGTAGCTACTGCGGAAGCTGAGCCAGCGACGGCCCGAAGCGGACATTAGCCGCCTCATAAAGATGCCGCATTCGCAGCCCACAAAGCGGACATTGGTCACCACCGCAGCAATTTAGAGTATCCTGATGACTGCAGCTGGGGACGGAGCGGGCTTGCAATGCACGGGGCCAGGTCGCTAGCTTCGCCTTGCACCTGAATATGAAACTAGGTGTTACGACGCTTTATTCCTCCATTTTGCGAACATCACGAGGTTTCCTACAATCGTCAGGACGAGGCCGGTCAATGCTGTAATGTGCCATTCGTAGCCTTCAAAGAAGGTCAACAAGACCAAAGCCACGACCGGGAAAAGCACGGTGGCGTATGTCGCACGGTCGGAGCCCAGTCGCGCGACCATCAACAAATATGTGCTGAAACCCATCACAGACCCAACCACCGAAAGGTACAGCAGCGCCCAAATATAGGACACAGAATTTGGGATTGAGAAGGTAGAGCCGTTGATCACAGCAATACCAAGAAGAACAAACGCGCCTATCCCCATACCCCAAGCATTTGCAATAATAGGGGGCACCCCGTGAGATGTATTAAGCCGTGACATCATATTGCCAAACGAAAAGAAGAGTGTTCCGGTTGCTTCCCAGCAGATACCCCAAACAATTTTTTTGTCGAAGGAAACCGTGAGATCGTGCCAAAATAAGAGAAGCAGGCCGGTCGCTCCTATGATACCTATGTAAACGGTTCTTTGGTTTACTTTTTCACCGAAAAAGATCCGCGCGTTAATCGCGTTGAAAATTGTGGCCAAAGAGAACATCACAGAGACAAGCCCGGATGGCATCAGGGTTGTCGCATTGTAGAAGCAAATGAAGTTGAAGCTGAATAAACAGAACGCTTGGAGCACGACAAAGCAACCTACAGAACATCGCCAAGCCGCTCGCCATTAACGTGGCGAAGCCTTGGCCAGTTCAATCCAAAACTGCCAATGTCGTCTTAACCATTAATCTTCTGCGCCTGATACCAGAAACTTTGCTGCCACCACTGTTCCAAAATGCACGCTCAGCCCTTTGTGATGATGGTTTGTTTATAATCTACGGCCCGTTTCTACGTGGCAGCGATTATGCTTCTGACGGGGACCGTGAATTTGATGCGTCGTTACAGGAGCATGATCCCTGCATCGGCTACAAGTCGGCGGATATGGTCCGTTCAATCGCCGCAGACAACGGATTTACGTTAGAGGCAACCGACCACATGCCCGCAATCAATCTGCTCTTAACCTTCCACGTATAGGTCGCGACGCGCCTAACGCCACCGCCCGAGCAGCCAGACGAAGAACATCCCACCAACAAGGCCCGTGACAATCCCAATTGGCATATCCTCGGGGGCCATAACTGTGCGGGCCGCAATGTCCGCCCACAACAGAAAAACCGCGCCAAAAAGTGCTGAGGCTGGCAAAACCCGCGTGTAATCCCCGCCAACGATCATCCGCACTACATGCGGCACCATCAAACCGACGAACCCGATCATGCCGGAGAATGCCACCATCACGCCTGTGATCAAAGCGCTGACGACGAACACATATAACCGAAACCGCGCAACAGGGATGCCAAGGGTCGATGCTGTTTCGTCCCCAATGGTCATCGCGTTCAAATCAGCAGCCCGCAGCATCAGCCAAGCGCCACACACCAGAAGGATCACCAGCGGATAGATCAGATGCCCCCATTGAGCGAGACCAAGCCCACCAAGCATCCAAAACACTACAGTGTGAGACGCTTTGGGATCGCCAAAGAATATCAACATATTCGCGGCGGCCATAATGATGAACGATACCGCGACCCCCGCCAGAACCAAACGGTCGGCACTGGTGGCATCGGCCAACCGTGATACTCCCAGTACGATTAGGGTGGCCATAAGCGCGCCCAGAAATGCCATTAGAGGCACGGTCAATAGCCCTAGAAATAGCCCTGTATGTAATAGTGCCAAAATCGCGCCGAATGCCCCGCCTGATGAAATCCCCAACAAATGCGGGTCGGCCAGCGGGTTGCGGGTCACGGCTTGCAGGCTAGCGCCCACCATCGCCAACCCCCCGCCCACCATCATCGCCAGAAAGGCGCGAGGGAAGCGAATGTTCCACACAATGGCTTCACGCCCTTTTGTCCATGTGGGGTCAATCGTCTCAGGGAAAATCTTGTTCAACAAAACGCCCCAGACGGTCCCCGTGGCCACAGGAACCGCCCCCACCGATATCGCGACCGATAGGGACGCGAGCAAAGCGGCCAGCCCGCTAAAGATGAATACCAACCGCAGACTGGCCATCGAGTTATTCGCCCCAGAATGCGTTGGCGAGGGTTTTCACCGCTTGGATATTACGTGGCCCCGGCGTGGCCTCGACATATTCCAGCGTCACGAAACGGTCGTTCTTGATCGCGTCCAATTCGGCAAAGGCAGGGTTGTTCATCATAAAATCACGCTTTTGTTCGGCGGTCACATTGCCGTAGTTCACGATCATGATGACTTCTGGGTTGCGTTCCACCACTTCTTCCCAAGTCACCGTGGCCCAGCTTTTTTCAAAATCATCAAAGATGTTCTGACCGCCAGCGGATTCAATCAGCGCTGTAGGCATGGCATACCGACCAGCCGTAAATGGCGTGTCCTCGCCGCTGTCATAGACAAACACGCGCAGAGGCTCGCCAGTTTCCAGCTCGTCGGTGAAAGAGGCCAGTTCGGTCTGATAGCCCTCAACCAGTGCTTCAGCATGATCTTCCACGTCAAAAATACGACCAAGATTCAATAGGTCGTTATACATGTCGTCAATGCTGGCTTTGGCCTTGTCCATGATATGGGTGCAGCTTTCGGTCAGCTCGTAAACTTGGATGCCAAAGGGTTCCAAACTCTCTGGCGTCACCTCACCACCAACCTTCATGCCGTAGTTCCACCCAGCAAAGAAAAAGTCGGCATCGGCACCGACCAACACTTCTTTGCTGGGGTATTGCGCGGACAGTTCTGGAAGTTCTTCAACACCTTCGCGCATGCCTTCATCCAGCGTTTTCCAACCGGAAATGCCAGTATAGCCCACCATCCGGTCAGCCAAACCAAGGACAAGCATCATTTCGGTTAGGTTTACGTCATTTGAAATCGCGCGTTCCGGCGGCGCGTCAAAGGTCACTTCGCGGTCACAGCTTTGAACAGTGGTTTCAGCCATGGCAGCACTGGCGCAAAGGGCCAGCGCTAGGGTTGAGGTTACAGTCTTCATCAGTTTGTCCTTTCAAGGTTTTGAAGATGGAAAGTCAGGTGATCTTGGTTGCTCAGGCTCAGTCGGTCACGGCGCGCATCCACTTGGAACGCGTCAGACACAGCCTGTTCAGACAGAATTTGCGCTGGCGGGCCAAAGCCTAATGGCCGCCCCTCTTGCAGCAGCAAGACATCGTCACAGACCCCAGCGGCAAGGTTCAGGTCATGCAGCGATGTCACAATTGTCAGCGGTAAATGCCGGATCAGGTCCAGCACTTCTAGCTGGTGGCGAATATCAAGGTGGTTGGTCGGTTCATCCAAAATCAGAAGGCTAGGCTCTTGAGCCAAAGCACGGGCAACCATGACCCGCTGGCGTTCACCCCCCGACAACGTGCCAAGATGGCGATGGGCCAGTTTTTGCAGGCCAAGCCGCTCTAGCGACGCAGCGATCACATCGCGATCATGCGCGCCACTGGTGCCAGCCAACCCTTTCCGATACGGCGTGCGGCCAAGGGCGACGATTTCAGTCACCGTCAAAGAAAAATCGCTAGGCTGTTCTTGCAAAACGGCGGCAACACGTTGCGCCACCAAGCGGGCTTTCATTTCCCAAATGTCATCGCCATCAATGCAAACTGTCCCTGTGGTGGGGCACTGGAAACGGTACAGCATCCGCAACAGCGTGGTTTTGCCAGCACCGTTCGGCCCGACAATACCCAGCACTCTCCCTGCTCCAAGGGCAAAGCTGGTGTCATGCAACACGCGATCCCTGCCGCGTGGCGCCCATGACAGGTTCTGAACGGTCAGGCTTGCGGTCATGAGGCGCGAGCTTCAGTTTCTTCAACCGCAATGATCGCGGCGGGCACACGCGCCAGTGTGGATTTGCGCAACTTGCCGGGACGATCGACCGACGAACACCATCCGTCATGCAAATAGGCGTACTGACGGGCAAAGGCGACAAGGTCGTCGATGTCCGTATCAGGGTCAATGTCGCCAAACAGATAGGTTGCCTTGCGCGTGCCGTGATAGGCAACCGTGCAAGGGTGGTTGCAACCCGCCATGCAAGCGACACCAGATATCTCAAATGCCTCAGGTACACTGTCCCCTGCCTGCGCAATCGCCTTCCGCAAGCGGTCGATCAGCTCAAATCCGGGACGACAGGTGGTGCCTTTGTGTTTGCAGGACGTACATATCGTAATTCGATGCTGCATCTGTGCCTCTCTTTGGAGGGGCGCACGAAAAGATATGTGTTTGCGGGTAAAACCGCTTTGCCATCATATGCTCCTGACCAGGCACCCCGCCTGACTTGAGTGAACGTTATAGATGGCAGGTCTCCTGACTTCGCGGGTCGTAGCTAGCTGCCCCTTCCCAGCCCTTTGGGGCCAGTGGCTTGACAGGTTGCTCACCGCTCACAGTTGCGGGGGCAGTCACGGATTTGGCGCCTATAGGCTCTTCCTCACCGTGTTCCCTTTTCATCCCGTTGGCTTAGGCCGCTCGGGAACCATCGGTCGCCAATGAAACGCAAACGTAAGGGACAGTCAATCAGAAACTTGTTTGGGGATTTGGTATGAGTTGTTGCACGAGCGAATTGATAGGTTGGGATTCCGCTCTATTAAGAGACTTTAGACGTCACGAATAAATTGATGAAGGTCTGCTTTGTAAAAACAGGTAAATGATTTGCAACCGCAGCGAATGTCGGCTCTCCGCCGATTCTGTGGAAAAACAACGTGTTGCGAGCGCAGAAAGTGGCGTCTCAAACGGGGCGCGAGCGCCTTTTTGTTCAGGCTTTTCTCTTTTGCTGCGGTGCAGGAAAGATCTTGGCCAGTTTGCGGAGGTTCTGGGCAGTGGCTGCGAGTAGGAATTCGTCTTTTGCGCCGCATGGGCCGCGTAATCGCAGCCGTCCCAGCCCGAGTATGCGCTTCAGATGGGCAAACAGCATCTCAACCTTCTTTCTGAGCTTGGCTGATACTTTGTACTGTTTGGTTTTTCGGATGGCGCGGGCAACATCACGTGCGTCTTCGTGCTCTTCGCGGGTGATGGAACGGAAGTCCATGTTTGGGCAGCACTTGGTTTTGGACGGACACGCTTGGCAGGTATGCTTGAGAGCGCGGTACTTGGCGACGCCCTTGCCCGTGGGGCCGCGATTGGGATCTGAGTAGTTGCGGCGGAACTGCTTCAGCGCCTCGCCCTCGGGGCAGATATATTGGTTATTCTCAGCATCCCATTCAAAGTCGGCGCGAGACCAGGTGCCATCACTGCGGCCAGCCTTATCGATGACTGGGATGTGGGGCGCGACCTTACGGTCTACGAGCCAACCGAGCATCGGGCCCGAGCCATAAGCAGTGTCTGCGATTAGTCGCTCAGGGTGTAGGTCGAACTTGTCTTTGACCCGGTTCAGCATCGTCTTTGTCGATCCCACTTCGGCCCGCCGGATCGACCGCGTTGCCTCCACATCAAGGATGACACCGTGATCGGTGTCGATAAGATAGTTGTCAGAATAGGCAAAGAATGCTGGCCCTTTGCGTGCCGCAGTCCATTGGCTGGCAGGGTCAGAAAAGGATGTGAACTTTGGCTGAACATCCGTTGCAGTGCCAAAGGCAGCTTCATCCAAGGTGTCGAGATACTCGCGCACAGCGCGCGGAGCGGCGGCGACATCAATGCGATTGATGTCCCATTCTTCCTTGGATGCTGAGAACTGTTTGTTTGCGTCAGCTTCGATGAGGCTGGCATCAACGGCCATACGCTGGCCGCTGACCAGACCTTCTTTAATGCACCGCGCCACGGTCGTCTCGAACAAATGGCGCAGCAGTTCACTCTCGCGGAAGCGCCCATGCCGGTTCTTGGAGAACGTGGAGTGATCGGGAACGCGGTCATTCAGATCAAGACGACAAAACCAGCGATATGCGAGGTTCAGATGCACCTCTTCACATAATCGCCGCTCGGAGCGGATGCCAAAACAATATCCGACCAACAGCATCCGGATGAGCAGTTCAGGATCGACCGATGGGCGGCCTGTGTGGCTGTAGAAATCTGCAAGATGACTGCGGATACTGCTCAAATCGACGAACCGATCAATCGACCGCAGTAGGTGATCTTGCGGAACATGGGCTTCCAGCGAGAACTCGTAAAACAGCGCCGCTTGCGCTTCCTGCTTAGGTCCCATCATTGCCAATCCTCCCGCTCGTTGAGAGAATTGAATCAGCGACTTACCCGGCAATCAAGGACGAGTTTTTCAACGGAATACGCCCGCTCGACCGACATAGCATCTTCGCCAAGCTATGGGGCAACCAGCTTTTGAACACTACTCTCTCGCAGCATCGCTTCCATGTCGTCCAAGCCATCGACTGCAGAGCGCATTTGCGCCTCATCGGCTGCGCTCGCGGCCTCCGCATCCGCGACATGACCCCCAAAATCCATCTCCATCTGTCGCTGCTCCTCGGCGATGACAGCTCGAACGACAGGCGCAGTTTTCTTTGGGGCGACATCGGTTTGCCCTGACGATTGGCCATCAGCAGCCCGGCGTCCGGCCACCACATCGGCTTCAGATCCACTGGGCCCGTCCGGTGGTGGCGTCATAGGCATGGCGCGCATACTCAGCGGCAGCGTGCCTTGCGAACCCCCTCCCCCCGGCTCCGGAAACGGCAATTCCCCCGACTGGGCGGCGTGGATCGCCTTAAACAGGCGGTCATCGAAATATTGGATCCGCTTTGCACGGACCGGCATCTGGGCATCGATCACCATGACGATCTCGTCGAGCGGCAGGCGGCGCGCCTCATCTTCGGGCAGCAAAGAACTTTCTTCGGTCCGTGTGGACTGGCTGCGTCCTTCGAAGGGGTTCTTGCCGATGGATTGCGACCGTGTGACCACGGTCTTCGTGGTCTTGCCGACCGCCTTGCTCAGCTCCTCGACGGTCTTCTCATCAGAAGGCGTCAGATAGAGCTTCACGCCCGCATTGCCCTGCAGAGCGCGGCGGGTGTTTTCGCCGTAGATTTCATCGAGGGCGGGGATGGTTTGTGTCACTACGGCCAGATGGCCACGATAGGTCCGCAGGGTTTCGATACTCTCGACTACGATCGGCATCTTGCCAAGGCGATTGAACTCATCGAGCATGATCATCACGGGCCAAGGCTCATCCGACCCGGGGTCCTTTTCCTGCATGGCGGAGAGAAGGTCCGAGAAGAAGAGCCGGATCAGCGGCGCGAGCGGTTTCACCATCAACGGCTGGACCACGAGGTAGACGGAGAAGGGCTTCTTGCGGATCGTCCGGAAATCAAAATCCGAGACTGCCGTCGCCTCATCGATGGCAGGGTTCTGCCATTGATCGAGCCCCGAGGTCATCAGGAGCGAGACATACGAGGTTAGCGTGTCATTGTTGGTCGAGGCCAGCCGCGTGAAGATCAGCTTGGCGGCCCTGTTGTCCACCTCGTGCCCCCGCGCGAAATATTCCTTCTGCTTGTTCCCGCCCGAGGCCGCGATGCGGTAGATTTCGCCGAGAGTCGGACGCTTGCGCTGGAACGCCAACAGGCCTGCCGCCACGAAGAGATCAATCCCGCCCTTGAGGAGGCCCTGCACCCGGTCATTGTCGCTTTGCAGGAAGAGCGTCGCCAGAAGCTGCAGTTCCATCTGCTGGCGCGCGGGATCTTTCAGCTCAAAGATGCGCAGGAGCGGGTTGTAGCGATGCGTGCGCTTGCCCTCCCAATCGGTGGGGGCAAAGCGGTAAACTTTGTCACCTTGGGCGGCGCGGTGCCGGGCCGTAGCCTCGAAGCATTCCCCCTTCACATCGAGCGTCACGGCGGAGCCTTGCCAGGTCAGCAAGTTTGGAATGACGAAGCCTGTGGTCTTGCCGCGCCCGGTGGGGGCCACGATCAGCGCGTGCGGGAAGACTTTCGAGCAAATGTATTTCGCGCTGGATTTTGGAGAACCGAGCTTGCCGAGGATGAACCCGGTCCCGGGTGCGCCGAAGAACCCGTTGGCCTTCATCTCGCGCGCGTTCTGCCAATGGGTCTGGCCGAACCGCGTCAGGGCCGATCCCGAAAGAGCGAGGCTCAGCATCAGGCCGGCGGCGGCGAAGCTGCCGATGATCAGGTGGATAAGTTGCGCGTCCTCCGGTCGGCGATCGCGGATCGCCAGATAGTTCTGCGCGATATAGGCGAAGTCGATCTCGGCGCCGAAGCCGAGATCCTGGTAGCTCAGCACTGCCGAGGCGATGGTATAGCCCATGGCCCCGGTCACCAGCGTTACCAGCAAAACGCCGGTCGCGATCCGCGCTTTTCCCATGGAGGCGCTCAATGGACCTGGCCCCGCTCGGTCTCGCCATCCACGTCTATCGCGCGGTGTTTTTCATACTCCGCATCGGCCAGATCATCGACCACCTGGCGCAAGGCGTCCGTATTGGCCGTCGCTGCATCGGATTGCAGATAGACCTTGGCGACATAGAGCCGGTCGAGGCGGTCCTCCAGGACTTTCTCCAGCGCATCGGCATCGCCGGATGTGAGCCGGCCCAATTGGCGTTCATCCAGCACCCGCGCGATCTCCTCCCGGAAGGCATCCCGCTCCGCCTCGGTCTCGAAGGGCGTGGACAACTCCCCCGCCCGCTCATGGTCCAGGACACGCGCGATTTCGTCTGCGAGACGGTCGGACCGGTCAGTCTGCGGCGCCGTTTCATCGCGGGTGGCTAGACGTTCGTCACGCGTGCCAACCCCAAGCCCCTCGCGCAACTCGGTTTCGCGGCGGACCTGATTGATGGCCTCCGTGTCGCGGATCTCGACGACGGCGGCATAGGTCGCGCCAAGCCCGCGGGCGAGGTGGGACGGCATGTCTGGATAGCGCGCGCGCAAGTCATCCGTGACAGCATTTGCAACAGGTGTGCGGGCATCGCGACCCTCCATGATCCGGTCGACTTCACGGGTGATCTCGCTGGCGCGGGCCGCATCGGTGATGGTTTCTCTGTAGGGCTGTGACCGTGCAATCACATTGCCGGGACGTGCGAGCAGCTCCGGGTGTGCCTCGAGATACGCGCGCTGCTCCGCCTCGATCCGGCGCTCCGCCTTTGAGACCACCTCCCACTCCCGGTCCTCGATCTGCTGCGCTGTCAGACCCTCGGCGCGCATCTCCTGCCGGATTGTCCCTTCCATCGCCCGCACCGTGTCCTCGTGATAATGGAACCGCTCGCTGAGCGGTTCGGCTTCAACGACGCCATCTCGACGCAGCACGTTCTCTCGTTCC
>JBCBOD010000108.1:0-13985 GCA_039821425.1 Pseudomonadota bacterium | reverse complement strand
GTCGACGCGAAGCTCCATCAACGCCCGCAAGTTCGGGACGGCGACGGCGTTTTCCTGTCGTGTCGGTTTCGTTTGTGTTCTAGCCTGAGAGCCCAACTTAAGAACAACAAACTGGTGACGAAGGGACCCTTTCAGCTGGCTGATAAGTCTAACCATGCTGTTCCTCCATACGGAATGAACTAGTAACCCCTGATTGCTTGGCAAGGCCAGATGCAACTTTTGGTTACTTCGGGTCAACGAATGCCGACCAACGCCCCGTCAGACGTGCTGCCCCTTTCTAGGCATTCCCGGCAAAGCCAATGAGATCACGTGGCACGGTGAAATCGGCACAGGTGCCCTGGTCGATCCGATCCCAGCTGTCGACCGCGAAATCAATGACTGTCGTAGCACACGTGGGATAGTCGTCAAAGCGGTGGTGGTCTGGGGGTGTGCTCACCAATGCGCGCGCCAGCATCCCGATGCCCGGGTTGTGGCCGATGAGAGCCAGCACGCCTGCCGTCTGTTTGCCGATGAGGTCCCGCAAGGTGGTGGGTGCGGCGTGGTAGATTTGCCCCATCAACCGCAGCTTCGGCGCGGTCGGAAGGGCCGGGGTGATCAGATCCGCGGTTTCACGGGTGCGGGCGGCATCGGAACAAAGGATCAGCTCTGGCACATATCCATTCTCGGCCAGCCATGTTCCGATTGCCGTGGCAGAGGCTTGCCCTCGCGCGTTCAGGACCCGTGCATGGTCATCCGCGAACGGATCGCTCCAACTGGATTTCGCGTGGCGGATCAGGATCAGGCGCAAACTCACAGGAAAGCCTCCATATGAAACTGGGCCTGTGCGGGCAGGCGCAACCCTTGTCCCACGGGGCAGGCCCGTCGGGCAAGGCATCCTTTGTTGCGGCAGTCGCGTCCGGCGTCTGACCGGACATGCGCCTTACAGGCTTCCACATCATAGCCATCATCAAAAGCGCCAACAGGGCAGGCGGTGGCGCAGGGCTTGGCGCAGCTGTCGCAAGGCTTTGGTGCAGTGCCTGACGAGGCTTTTCCCGCATGCCGGATTGCGCCCCGAAACGACACAAAGAGCCCCGCGCGGTCATGCACAAGAAACCCGATGGGCGAAGGCCACGCCCGGCCAGACTTCATAGCCCAGGTATAGAACGGCTGATAGGGTGGGCCCCCAAAGGGAAAGAGAGCCTCTCCCCCCACTTTTACAGCCACCTCCGATACAATGCGCTGCGACCAGCGGTCTAGCGGATCACGTCGCCCGTCGTGGTATTCCTCGCTGGCTGTAAATATTGCCCAGAACGCCGGTTCATCCGGCCCGATAAGCGAAAGCGTATCGTCCCCGTCGGGACACGCCCCCAGAATTTGCAGCCCATGCTGCGCAAGCAGATCGGATAGCCGGTTGTCAGGCACGTGGGCGGCGGATCAAGGAACCCGCACCATGATCGGTGAAAAGCTCCAACAGGCACGCATTGGGCGCCCGCCCGTCCAGGATCACCACGGCGCGCACCCCTTCGTTCATCGAGGCAAGCGCGGTTTCGGTCTTGGGGATCATGCCACCGGCGATGGTGCCGTCTGCGATCAGGTCCGGAATGATCGCCGGGTCAATCTCTGTCAGCACGTTGCCGGATTTGTCCTTCACCCCCGCCACATCGGTCAGAAGCAGCAGGCGATCGGCCCGCAATGCCCCGGCAATGGCGCCTGCAACGGTGTCGCCATTGATATTATAGGTCTCACCGTTCCGGCCCATGCCCAACGGCGCGATGACGGGGATCGCATGGGCGCTGTGCAGATCGCGCAGCACGGTCGGGTCAACGGCGGCAGGTGTGCCGACAAACCCAAGTGCCGGATCGGTCTGCGTGCAGATCATCAGGTTGGCGTCCTTGCCAGACAGGCCCACGGCCTTGCCGCCCTCGTCACAGATCGCCTGCACCAGCCGGTTGTTCACCGTGCCGGACAGCACCATTTCGACGACTTCCATCGTGGCCGCATCCGTCACCCGCTTGCCGTTCACGAAGTCGGATTTGACGCCCAGCCGGTCCAGCATCGCGTTGATCATCGGACCGCCGCCATGCACGATCACCGGGTTCAGCCCGACCTGCCGCATCAGCACCACGTCGCGGGCGAAGCTCGCCATCGCCTCGTCACTGCCCATGGCATGCCCGCCAAGCTTGATCACCACGGTCGCCCCGGCATAGCGCTGCATATAGGGTAGTGCCTGGCTGAGGGTCTTGGCGGTCGCGATCCAATCACGGTTCATGTCGTCGTCCCTTGTCTTCATGCGATGCCTGCAATGATGGCGCGCAAGGTGGGAATGCCTTCACCCTTGTCCGAGGAGGTCAGCAATAGTTCGGGGAAGGCAGCAGGATGTTTGGCGAGCGCTGCGCGGGTCTTGGCAAGGCTTTCTTCCAATGCGCCGCCCTTCAGCTTGTCGATCTTCGTCATGACCACCTGAAAGGTCACGGCAGAGGCATCCAGCAGTGACATGATTTCTTCATCCACGGCCTTGGCCCCATGGCGTGCATCAATCAGAACAAAGACGCGACGCAGGGTCTGGCGACCTTGCAGGTACTGCTTGAGCAGGCGCTGCCACTTTTCCACCACAGCGACGGGCGCATTGGCAAAGCCATAGCCCGGCAGGTCGACGACGTAGATGTCGCCTGCGGTGAAATAGTTTATCTCTTGCGTCCGGCCGGGCGTGTTGGAGGCGCGCGCGAGCCCCTTGCGCCCCGTCAGTGCGTTGATCAGCGTGGACTTGCCCACGTTCGATCGACCTGCAAAACACACTTCGACCCGGTCTGCCGCTGGCAAGCCATTCATCGCCACGACGCCCTTCAGGAATTCCGTCTCACCCGCAAAGAGCAGCCGCCCGTTTTCAAGGCTTGCCGCATCAGGCGTTTCGACTTCGGGGAATTGCAGTTCCATCGTTACAGGATGTCCAGTGTGTCATTCACGGCGACCCTACCGCCCTTGGTCACGGTGGCATAGACGCCAAAATGCTGGTGGTCCCACCCGTTGCGCAAGGCGCCCAGCGTATCGGTATCTCGCTTGCCTGTATGGGGGTTGGCCGCGGTTGCCATGCAGCGGCGGATCGGTTCCTCGACCTTCAACTCCGCTTCCCCCAGCCGCAGGGTCAGCCCGGTCCAGTCAAACTCTTCCCAGGCGGCGGGTCCGTCCAGCCAGATGTTTCCGCGCCAGCGTTGATGCTGCAACGGGTGGCCCAGCTGCGCCTCGACGGCGGCATGGGTGGCCTTGTTCATGATGGAGACAGAGGGAAAGCTGCTGTCGGTCATGCCGCGCCCCGGGGCTTTGACAATGCCGGTCGGGGTACGTTTGTCAGCAGGGCAAAGGGGCATCACCCAAGTCAGAAACCCGACAACCTCTGCCGGGTCATCGGGGCAGAAGGTCAAACTGCCAAGGTCGGCATGGGTCAGTGTCAGGGTCACGCCGTCGGTGTCCAGCTTGGCCCAGATCCCGGTAAGTCCGGGGGTGGCCACACCGATCATGAAGTTCCGGCACATCACCCACCGCGGTTTGTCGTGATCGAATTTCGAGGCCTCATGGGTCACCGCCCAATGCCTGTCCCATGGCATTGTCTGGCCGGCGGTCAGCGTCACCTCTTCCAGCGCCTCCCGCCCGTGGCTTTTGATTGGGTGGCGCCAGATTTCGGCAACGCGTGACATTTACTTGCTTTCTTTTTTGTCGGCCTCGGGTTCTTCCCGCGGTTTGCGTTTCATGCTGGCCTTGATGTTACCAAACACGTCCGGTTTGGCGCCATGGCTGCGCATGATCGCATACTGCTGGATGAAGGTGATCACGTTGTTGGCGATCCAGTAGAGGACGAGGCCCGAAGCGAATGATCCCAGCATGAACATGAAGACCCATGGCATCCAGGCAAAGATCATTTGCTGTGTCGGGTCAGTTGGGGCCGGGTTCAGCTTTTGCTGCAACCACATCGAAACGCCCAGCAGGATCGGCAGGATCCCGATGAAGAGCAATGACAGGATCGAACCAGGCTCTGGCCCGGCGAAAGGCAAAAGACCGAAGAGGTTGATGAAAGAGGATGGGTCAGGTGCGCTGAGGTCATTGATCCAGCCGAACCACGGTGCGTGCCGCAGCTCGATCGTGACAAAGATCACCTTGTAGAGCGAGAAGAAGATCGGGATCTGCAACAGGATCGGCAGACAACCCGCGGCAGGGTTCACCTTGTTATCCTTATAAAGCTTCATCATGCCCTGCTGCATCGCCTGTCGGTCTTCGCCGACACGCTCTTTCAGCTTTTCCATCTCGGGCTGCAGTTCCTTCATCTTCGCCATGGAGACGTAGGATTTGTAGGCCAGTGGCAGCACGATGATTTTCAGGATCACGGTCAGGGCAAGGATGGCCCAGCCCATGTTGCCGATGATCAGGTTGAGATAGTGCAGGAGCGCAAAGATCGGCTTGGTCAGGAAGAAGAACCAGCCCCAGTCGATGCTGTCGAGAAAGCCTGCAACGCCGCCTTCGTTCTGGTAGGTGCGGATCGCCTCCCATTCTTTGGCGCCAGCGAAGAGTTGCGTTGTCACAGTCGCAGTGGCACCGGGGGCCACGGGCTCGATCGGCATGACAACTTCGGCCTGATAGAGATCGCGGCTGTCGAAATACTTGGAAGTAGACCGGAATGGCGTGCCTTGCGCCGGGATCAGCGTGGTCATCCAGTAGTGGTCGGTGTAACCGATCCAGCCGGCTTCCGTGACATCCAGCCGCTCTGCCTGTGTACGCTCGCGCGGATCAACCTCGTACTCGGTGATGTTGTCATAGCCGGTCTCTTCCAGCTCACCATCCGTCATCCGCACCATGCCTTCGTGCAGGATGAAGAAGTTCTTCAGATCATCCGGCTGCCCGTGACGACGGATCAGGCCATAGGGGCGCAAAGAGATTTCCGTGCCGCCGACGTTTTCAATCGACTGGGCAAAGTTGAACATGAAGGCGTCATCGACGCTGATCACCGTGCGGAAAATCTGTCCGGCGCCGTTGTCCCAAACCAGTGTGACGGGGCTGTCGGGCGTGAGCGTATTGCCACTTTCCAGCGCCCAGACCGTGTCCGGCCCGGGCACGGCTGCGGCATCAAACCCATCTGTCGCCGTCCAGCCAAACGCGGCAAAATAAGCACCACGTTCACCAACTGGTTTCAGCAGGCGGACAATGTCGGCATCTTCATCGACGGTTTCACGGTAGTTGGCGAGTTTCAGGTCGTCGATCCGGCCACCGCGCAAAGAGAGAGAGCCTGTGAACTCTTCCGTTTCGATGGCGACGCGCGGCGCTTCGACGGCTTCTTCGGTTTCGGCCTGCGGTACGCTGACGGTTGCCGTGTCATCCTGCGCCGTTGGCAGGAGAGGTTCGTCAACGGATTGGCTGACCTCTTGCGTGGCGTTGTCGAGCAGCAGCTCTTCTGGTGGGAACAGCGTCGTCCAGGCAATGATGACCGCAAAGCTGAGTACGGTTGCCAAGATCAGATTCTTGTTCTGGTCGTCCATCTGAAACCACCTGTTGCCTTTGAAAAGTCTGGGGGTGGTTCAACCTGTCGTGACCCGAAAGGTCAAGCTGTTTTCAAGGGAATTGGACGCTATGAAGCAGTGACAAAGAGGTTGTGATCAGCCGTCAGCAGGGCCCTTGGCGCTGATCAGTTCTTTTGCTCGGTCTTCAGGAATCGGGCGCGGGTGTTTTTGAAGACCTGCACCAGCCGTGGATCGTTTTGGGCCAGCTTTGCGATCATCTTGTCGAAATCGGGTTCATCAAGGCCGAAAAAGGCCTGTGCAGCCTGCTGCGGGTCCATGGAGTGTACTCGTGAAGTCATCGTATACCTTTCCTTCGATCCTCTGAACCTGAACACCCTTCTGGGTGAAAATGAGGCCCTCGTGCGTCTGTCTAACGGCGATTTCGATCAGATTATGACAATCTCACCCCTGTTTGGTGCGTCTCTGACGAGCGAAAGTTTCTAAAAAATGAACGTCTTAGTAAAAGTCGATAGCATAACGAACACCGCTGCTGACGTTAAGGCAACCCCCATGTCACGGATGTGAATGTGTGTTGCATTCCGTGAACGTCAATTTGTGACGTTATAACCGATCTCGCAGACTGTACCAGAGCATTGCCAAAACCAAGAGCGGTGAGCGAAGTTTTGGCCCCCCTGGAAACCGATGCGTGGGTACCTTTGCCATGATGTCAAACCGTTCTGCCTGCCCGGCGATGGTTTCGGCGGCGATCTGGCCAGACAGCGTGCCCATGGCGACCCCGGCGCCCGAAAATCCTGAAAGCGACAGGATGTTCCCCGTCAGTCGCACGTAATGTGGCATCCGGTTCATGGTGATCCCCAGTGTGCCGCCCCAGGCGTGGTCAATGGTGACGTCTTTCAGCTGCGGAAAGATCTCTGCCAGCGGTTTGCGTACCTGCCCCGCGATGTCAGCGGGGAACCTGTAGCCATAGCTTTCGGTCCCGCCAAAAAGCAGCCTGTGATCGTCTGAGAACCGGAAGTAGTTGATCACGAACTTGCTGTCAGCCACGGCGTAGTTGTGGCGAATGATGTTGTCTTGCTTGGCCGGGTCCATTGGCGCAGTGGCCACGATGAAATTGTTGATCGGCATCACCCGTGCCGCAACCTCTGGCTGGAGCCCGCCGAGATACCCGTTGCAACCTAACACGACATAGCTGGCGCTGATGGTTGCTTCGGTCGTTTTCACAGTGACTGGATCGCCCGGCGTGATTTCCGTGACGCGCGTCTGCTCAAAAATGCGCACCCCGGCGGCTACAGCCAGACGCGCCAGACCAAGTGCCAACTCCAGCGGGTTCACATGGCCCGATCCCATGTCGAGCGTTCCGCCGTGATAGGCGGGCGAACTCACTAGGTTGCGGCATTCATCCGGCTCCACCACGCGGATTTTGTCGTAGCCGTAGACCTGTGCCATGTGATCGACATGCGCGTGGTTGTGCTTGTGATCGCGTTTGCGGTGAACCGTGTGCAGGATGCCGTCGTGAAACGTCGTGTGGACCGCTGGCCGCTGGCAGAGATCGCGCACCAGATCAACGGCCTGCGCACCGATGTCCCACAGCTGTCTGGCGTGATCATTGCCGACCATCGCCTCCAGCGCATCCTGTTCCACCCGCTGGCCCATGCTGACCTGCCCGCCGTTGCGGCCTGACGCGCCAAAGCCAACGCGCTGGGCGTCGAGCAGCACCACATCATAGCCGCGCTGGGCAAGGTGATAGGCGGTCGAGAGCCCCATGAACCCCGCGCCAATGACGCAGACATCGCAGGTCAGCGTCCCCTTGGCCGCTGGAAACCGGTCCAGCAACTGGGCGTTCGCTGCGTAGTACGACGCGGGATACTCCCCGCGCCGGTCATTGGCTGTCAGCAGGTCCAATTGCTAGCCTGCATGCATCATGTCATGTGCGACCAGATGCGCGTGCGCCTCATCGAGGGATTTCGTGGCGCGCGCGAGCAGGATGTCGATCTCATCCTTCGAGATCGTCAGTGGCGGCGAGATGATCATCCGATCACCCACACTGCGCATGATCACGTTGTTGGCAAAGCAGCGGTCACGGCAGATGAAACCTGCTGTGCCCGGGTCTGGAAAGTCGGCGCGCGTGGCCTTGTCGGGCGTCAGCGCGACAGAGGCCATCATGCCCACGATCTTCGCCTCACCCACCAGCGGGTGATCGGCCAGCGCTTCCCACTTTTCCTTGAGGTAAGGCGCGGTTTCGTCGCGCACGCGGTCCACGATCCCTTCTTCCTCAAGAATGCGCAGGTTTTCGAGGGCCACGGCACAGGCGACAGGGTGGCCGGAGTAGGTGTAGCCGTGGTTGAATTCCGTCTCGCGCAGCACCTCTGCGACTTCGTCAGATACGATTGAGCCGCCGATGGGGATATAGCCAGAGCTGAGCCCCTTTGCGATGGTCATCACGTCAGGACGGATGCCCATGGTCTGCGAGCCAAACCAGTTGCCGGTGCGCCCAAACCCGCAGATGACCTCATCCGCGATGAGCAGGATGCCGTATTTGTCGACGATGCGCTGGATCTCTGGCCAGTAGGTCTCGGGCGGGACAATCACGCCGCCCGCGCCTTGGACGGGTTCGGCGATAAAGGCGCCGACGCGTTCTGGCCCGATCTCTTCGATCTTGGCTTCCAACTGGCGCGCGCGTTCGAGCCCGAACTCCTCTGGCGACGTATCGCCACCCTCGGCCCACCAGTTGGGTTGGTCGATGAACGCAATCCCTGGGATCGGCAGGCCCCCTTGCCCATGCATCCCCTTCATCCCGCCAAGCGACGCCCCACCAATGGTCGAGCCGTGATAGGCGTTCCAGCGCGAGATGATCACGTCACGCTCCGGCTGGCCCTTTTCCTGCCAGTAAGTGCGCACAAGGCGGATATTGCTGTCGTTCGCGTCCGACCCGCCAGTGGCAAAGAACACCTGGTTCATATGTGCGGGCGCCAGCTCTGCCAGTTTCTTTGCCAGCATCATCGCGGGCACATGGGTCGTCTTGAAAAAGGTATTGTAGTACGGCAGCTCGCGCATCTGGCGCGCGGCGGCCTCGGCCAGTTCATCCCGGCCATAGCCGATGTTCACACACCACAGGCCCGCCATCCCGTCGATGATCTCGTTCCCTTCGCTGTCCTTCAGCCAGACCCCCTTGGCCGAGGTGATCACCCGTGCGCCTTCTTCGGCAAGACTGTTGGCATGGCTGAACGGGTGCAGGTGATGGGCGGCGTCCAGCGCCTGCAGTTCATCTGTCGGGGGATAGTTGGTCAGGATATTCATGGAGGCCTCTGATCAGGAAGAGGCAGGACTCACGCCCCGCCGCCAGAGCAATCTGCCACCGATTGCAGGTCGCGGGAAGAGGGATGCATACACTTGCGGCAATTGCATGCGGCATGGGCAGTGCTGCGTGCCTACTGTGCAGGCAATCGCCTGTGTTCACGGCCATTTTGGCAAGCGCTCCGGACAATCTGTTTGCAAATGCCCGGCACTTGTTCAAACATCACCCATCAAGGCTAATCCTGACGGAGGAATGGATGCTTAACTTGAAGACGAGTGTTGTATTGGCTGCTGCTGTTGCAACCGCCAGCGCGGCCGGGGCTGAAGAGGTCCGCGTTTATAACTGGTCCGACTACATCGACGAGGAGTTGCTGACCCAGTTCGAAGAAGAAACCGGGTATGAGCTGATCTACGACGTATTCGACAGCAACGAGGTGCTGGAAACCAAACTGCTCGCCGGCGGGTCTGGCTATGACGTTGTGGTGCCATCGGGCACCTTCCTGCAGCGCCAGATCGCTGCAGGAGCGTTCCAGCAACTGGACAAATCCAAACTGGAAAACATCGGCAACCTTTGGGACGTGGTGCAGGCCCGGACGGAAACCTATGATCCGGGTGGCGCATACTCCATCAACTACATGTGGGGCACAACCGGCATCGGCGTGAACGTCGGCAAGGTGAGCGAGATCTTGGGCGAAGACGCACCGATGGGCTCACTCGACCTGATCTTCAATCCGGAGAACATGGAAAAGCTGGCCGAATGCGGCGTCTACTTCCTTGATGCCCCGTCCGAGATGATCCCTGCGGCCCTGCAGTATCTGGGTGAAGACCCGGATGCGAAGGATGAAGAAACGCTGGCCAAGGCTGAGCCGGTGCTGTCCGCCGTGCGCCCTTATGTCGAAAAATTCCACAGCTCTGAATATATCTCGGCGCTGGCCAATGGTGATATCTGTGTGGCTTTCGGTTGGTCCGGTGACATCCTGCAATCCCGTGACCGCGCGTTTGAGGCCGATAACGGGGTCGAGGTCGCCTACAACCCACCGGTTGAAGGTGCGCTGATGTGGTTTGACCAGATGGCGATCCCGGTTGATGCGCCAAACCCTGAGGGTGCGCATGCTTTCCTTGATTTCATCATGGATCCGGAAAACATCGCAGCAGCGTCGAACTACGTTTACTACGCCAACGGCAATGCTGCCTCCAAACCGCTGCTTTTGGAAGATGTGATCGGTGACACGGCGATCTATCCGGACGAGGCAACGCTGGAGACGCTTTACACCACCACACCTTATGACGCGCGCGCGCAGCGTTTCGTCACACGGATGTGGACACGGATCAAGTCCGGCACCTGATAGTGATTGCGCCCCGATCCTTTGATCGGGGCGCTGAAATTCTGATCTGACCCAAGGGTCTGAAGCCGCATGCCCCAACACACGCCTGACCCCTGGAACGACCCCAACGCCAAACCGCTGATCACATTCAGGAACGTCACCAAGAAATTTGGTGAGTTCACGGCGATCGAAGACCTCAACATCGACATCTATCAAGGCGAGTTTTTTGCCCTGCTCGGCCCCTCGGGCTGTGGCAAGACCACGATGATGCGCATGCTGGCCGGGTTTGAGACGCCAACATCGGGTTTGATCGAGCTTGACGGGCAGGACATCTCGCCCATTCCCCCGAACAAGCGCAGCGTGAACATGATGTTCCAGTCCTACGCGCTGTTCCCGCATCTGACGGTCTACGACAACATCGCCTTTGGCCTGAAACGCTCTGACATGCCGAAGGACGAAATCGACGCGCGCGTGCAGCAGATGCTGAAGCTGGTCCAGATCGAACGCTTTGCCAAACGCAAGCCGGACCAGATTTCCGGCGGGCAGCGGCAGCGGGTGGCGTTGGCCCGGGCACTGGCGAAAGGGCCAAAACTGCTGCTCTTGGATGAGCCGCTGTCCGCCCTCGACAAAAAACTGCGCCAGCAGACCCAGTTTGAGCTGATGGATATTCAGGAAAAGACCGGCACCACCTTTGTGATCGTCACCCACGATCAGGAAGAGGCGATGACCGTCGCCAGCCGGGTCGCCGTGATGAATGACGGCAAACTGCAGCAGGTAGACACGCCCGAGCGCATCTACGAGGCCCCGAACAGCGCTTATGTTGCGGACTTCATTGGCGAGGTGAACATCATCGAGGGCCACGCAACAGGGCAGGGCGAGACGGTGAAGATCACCTGGGCAGAGGGCCAGCAAGAGATCATCGGCACACCCGCCAACCCGATCCCCAACGGCCCTGTCCATTTTCTAATCCGGCCAGAAAAGGTGGCGATTTCTTCCGAAAAACCCACCGACCGGATCAATGCGATCCAAGGCAAGGTGCTGGATATCGCGTACCTCGGAAACCTCTCAACCTATCACGTGGAACTTCCCGGCGGGCAGATCATCAAGGCGCAGGCGGCCAATTCACGCCGCAGGGCGAGCCTTGCGTTTACGTGGGAAGACACCGTCTGGCTGTCATGGTCTGATATTGCCGGTGTGGTGCTGGCGCGGTGAACCTGCGGCGCGCCTCTCTCATTGTGGTGCCGTACCTATGGCTGATGGCACTTTTCCTGGTGCCCTTCCTCATCGTCTTTCGGATCGCGCTGTCGGACACCGCACTTGCAATCCCACCCTACACGCCGACGCTGGAACTCTCCGAAGGCTGGGCAGGGCTGCGCGATATGCTGTCCCAGCTGGATTTCGAAAACTTCAGTTTTTTGGCTTCCGATGATCTTTACTGGAAGAGCTACCTGTCCAGTGTCCAGATCGCCCTGATTTCCACCTTCTTCTGTCTGCTCATCGGCTTTCCCTTAGCCTACGGCATGTCGAACGCACCCGAGGAATGGCAGCCTACGCTGATGCTCCTCGTGATCCTGCCGTTCTGGACGAGCTTTCTGATCCGGGTCTATTCGCTGATCGGGCTTCTGAGCCAGGAGGGCATGATCAACCAGTTCCTTGGCTGGATCGGGGTGATCAGTGAACCGCTGGAGATTCTGAACACCAATATCGCTGTCTATATCGGGATTACCTACACCTACCTCCCTTTCATGATCCTGCCGATTTACGCGACGCTGATCAAACTCGACCGGTCCCTTCTGGAGGCGGCGGAGGATCTGGGATGTTCGCGCACGCAGGCCTTCTGGATGATCACGATCCCGCTGTCGAAGGCTGGGATCATCGCGGGCTGCTTCCTTGTGTTCATTCCGGCGCTGGGTGAATTCGTGATCCCGTCCCTCCTTGGTGGGTCGCAGACGCTGATGATCGGCAAGGTGCTGTTTGAAGAGTTCTTCTCGAACCGCGACTGGCCGGTGGCGAGTGCGGTTGCCGTGATCCTGCTTCTTATTCTGATCATCCCCATCGTCCTTTATCAGCGCAACGAACAGCGCCAGATGGAGGCAAACCAATGAGGCGGCTGACATGGTTCAACGCGACCTCACTGACGCTTGGGTTTGCCTTCCTCTACATCCCGATGCTGATCGTGATCATCTACAGCTTCAACGAAAGCCGTCTGGTCACCGTCTGGGGCGGGTTTTCGACGAAATGGTATGGGGAGCTTTTTCGGAACGAAGCCTTTCTTGATGCCGCATGGGTGACGTTCAAAGTGGCACTGGCCTCATCCATCATCGCCACGATCCTTGGCACGATGGGCGCCTATGTGCTGGTGCGCGGCGGGCGGTTTTTTGGGCGTACGCTGTTTTCAGGGATGATCTATGCGCCCCTTGTGATGCCAGAGGTGATTACCGGCCTCTCGCTCCTCCTCCTCTTTATCGCCATCGGGCTTGACCGCGGGCTTTTCACCATCATCCTCGCCCATGCGACGTTTTCGATGTGCTACGTCTCTGTCGTCGTCAGCTCGCGCCTCGTCAGCTTTGACAAATCGGTGGAAGAGGCAGCACTTGATCTTGGCTGCACACCGTTTGACGCCTTCCGGTCTGTCACTCTGCCGATCATTGCGCCTGCGGTGATTTCCGGCTGGTTGCTGGCGCTCACGCTTTCGCTCGACGATCTTGTGATTGCGTCCTTTGTTGCAGGCCCCTCGGCCACCACGCTGCCCATCAAGGTCTTCAGTTCGATCCGCCTTGGCGTCAGCCCCGAGATCAACGCGCTCTCCACGATCCTCATCGGGCTGGTCACCATCGGTACCGTGACGGCATCGCTGGCAACCAAACGCGCGGTTGTGCGACGCAGGCGCGCCGAGCAAATGGCAGAAAAGACGGCGTAAGGGAATAAACCCGTCACCGCGTGCGTAGTTGTCCTATGACAGCTGTTCTTGCACATCCCTTGACCACACTTGCGCCCGCGATGGGCAATTCTGCGCCTGCGCGGATTGAACGCTTCACCCTGCCTGCAAAATCGCCCATGGTGACGCGGCAAGTGGGGCAAAGAGGCAGGGTTGCTGGCATGACGCCGGACCAGTTCAAGACAGAGATGATCGGATTGCTGCCGCAGTTGCGGCGCTTTGCGCTCAGCCTCACCCGGTCCGGGCCTGATGCTGATGACCTGTTGCAGGACGCCTGCACCTCTGCCTTGCAGAAGTGGCAGCAATACGACCCCGCGCAACCGATGGACCGCTGGCTGTTCCGCGTCATTCGCAATCTCTGGATCAGTGAATTGCGCAAACGCAAAGTACGCGTGGGCGAGGGCCAGGTTGATGCAGAAGAGGCGCAAGAGCTGCACCATGACGGTGGCCAGCAAAATGCACTGGACGCGCAAACCGTCCGAAACACATTGGCGGACATGGATCCTGACCTTGCACAGCCGCTGCTGCTCGTCTGTGCGGAGGGGTACAGTTATCGTGAGGTGGCAGATTTGCTGCAAGTTCCCATCGGCACGGTGATGAGCCGCATTCACCGCGCCCGCAAAATGGTTGTCGCACGCATGAGCGCCCCGCAAAGTGAGGCGCTATGAGTGATTTTTCCGAACAGTTGAGCGCCTATCTGGATGGTGAGCTATCAGCGGAAGACGCGGCAATGGTCGAAGCGCGCCTGGCAAGCGATCCGGCAGCACAGGCTGAACTTGACGCGTTGATGGCTGCCGAAGCCGAGATTGCCGAAGAGTTTGACGCCATGCTGGCAGAGCCTGTGCCGTTCAAACTGGCACAGACAATCAAGACGTTTGACATGCCCGCTTCCGAACCCGCCGCGTCGCCAGCTGCGCCAGCCAACGCACCCCGCCCGATCTGGGG
>JBCBOD010000017.1:0-38331 GCA_039821425.1 Pseudomonadota bacterium | reverse complement strand
TGGCGTACCGACTTCAACCACCACCGCCCACACACAAGCCTCGCTGGCCTGACGCCAGTCGAATATGCTAACCGGTCAGAAGAGGACCAAAACCTGAACAGAGCTAACTTAAATTAGCGGACTCAATGGGGAGCAGGTCACAGAACGCGTATCGGATCAGGATGAAACGCCCACCGAGGAAAGCGAGCTCTTCGGCGAGCACCTTGGTGATCGACAGGAGCGACCATGAGGTGAGATAGGCGATGATCGCAGGCAGCGCGGCCCCGGCCGTCATCGCGCCTGCCGCCAGTGCGAAGCTGACAAAGGCGCCCCCTGGCGTGACGATGCCAAGTGCTGCGCCAAGCAGAACACCGGTGAAGCCCGCCGTGTCGCCAAGATAGGCGCGGACAATCTCATCAGGGAGGAGTTCCGCGAAGAGGCCCGCCGAGATAAGGGCAAGAACGACGCGCGGCAGGTTCATCCATGTCATAATGCGGACGCGGGCGATAGCATCTCCGCGCCGCTCCGCCGTTTCCAGTTTCTGCCAAAGCCAGCCTGCAAGGATGGCGAGGACGATCGTTCCAATGACGATATTCATCGCAGAACCCGCCCTGCGACCCAGCCGACCAGGATCGGCAGCGGCAGGCAAAGAAGGACGCGCAGGCCAACCACATCGATATGCAGAAACGACATCTCCCAAATGACCGTGCGATTGATGCCTAAGAGGCTCCAGGACGTGACGAAGGCAATGAGCGTGGCGAGGCTTGCGCCGGATGCGCGAAAGCCCGCGGCGAGAGGGAAGATCATCGTCGGGCCGCCGGGGACCAGCGCGCCGGTCAGCGTGGCCACGATAAGGCCTTTGGTGCCACTTTCAGCGCCCACCCATTTTGTCATCGTGCTGCGCGGGATCAGGAGGGCGACGGCGGCCGCGATGAAAAACCCGCACAGTATTTTTGGCGTCAGGAGCAGGAGAAAGCCGAGGTATTGCGCGGTGATCTCTATCACGCGACCCGGCCCCTTTGTAATCGCCACGGCGATGGCGGCGAGTGTGGTCAGCGCGGCAAGGATCAGGAACGAAGTGTCGAACATGCGGTGCCTGTTCCCGGCTTGATCCGTGTCGCGGGGGCTCATGCGGTGGTCTCAAATCTCAAAACGTGGCGGATTGGCTGGCGGTTTTGACCAAGGATGATTTCGCCCGTTGGTAAAGACTTCAGCTTTAGCACTTCGGTGAACGGATAGGTCGCGATCAGCTGACATCCCATTGCGCGGTAAAATGCCTGGGCGGTGACGTTGTCGTCGGTTGTTTCGACGGTCAGTTTGCCCGGCGCAATGCTAAGCGCATGACGCCAAAGGGCGCGGCCAATCCCCTGTTGGAGTTTCTGCGCCTTCATTGCGATCAGGAGGCCGGAAGATGCGTCCAAGAACGCCCAGCCGGTAATGTCATTATCTTGTCCGGCGACAAGGCAGTCTTGATTTGCAAGGTTCCAAAGTCGCCCGGCGGCTGCAATGACAGGCCCGCCCAAGGCGGTGCTTTGGCTTACACAAAGGGTACAATCGGCATCGGTTGCTTGCCGGATGGTCAACCTTTCAGGGGAAGGGTCGACGCCTCGTGTCATGTGAGATGCCGCCTGTATCGTGCGATCCAATCGGCGTTGGTGGCGTCAGACAGCTTCTGAACGGGAATGTCGACATGGTCCGCCATCGCGACATCGAGGTCGAGTGCGGTCAGAGTACGTCGCAAAGTGCCAAGCGCATCGGCGGCGAGCTTATCATATGTGATTATATGCGGCGTGATCCCCTCTGTTTGGAACCATGTCTGCCAAGCTTTATCGAAGGCCGTGAAACGCGCAACAAGCGCCTCAAGGGCCGCGTGATCATAGCCCGGCGCACGGCGTGGCGGGTTGCGTTCGAAGTCGGAGCCATCTGTTGCGCGGTGCCACAGGCCCGTTTCTTGCGCGCGTAGGTATGAGACAGCTTGGGCGACTTTGTCTGCACGGGTGAGGTAGATGAAGTGCATCGGACCGAAGGCGGCTTCAAAGCGGGCGAGGTCGGTCGTGAGATGGGGATAGGCTGCGGCGAAAGCGGTGCTGACGGCGTTGAAGCTGGTGCGCTGTTGGCGAACGGCGAAGATCGGGCCGCCCGCGCTTCCTTTTTTCTGCGCAGCATCAAGGACACGGGGGAAAAGCGCGGCGTCTGGTGCGTCTGCAGGAAGCCCGAAATAGGCCGCCCATTCGCGGACCGTTTGGTCGTAGAAAAGAGAGGCTGGCGCGCCAGCAACGCCTGTGGCTTTGAGCATCTCGCAGAGAAGCGTGCTGCCGCAGCGGGGGGAGGTGCAAATCATGTAGCCGCGCATTTCAGTCTTCCGCCTTTGAGGACAGGTCGATGCGATAGAGAACCTCATCTCCGACACCAAGTGCGGGATGCTTTTGGTACCGCTTCACGAAGATGGCACCGGCCCCTTTCATGACCCCGATGGAGGCATGGTTGTTTGCGTCGGTTGTGATGTCCAGATGCGGCAATCCCACTGCACGCGCGAGGGGCAAGATCGCGCGGAGGGCCGCTGTTGCGTGCCCTTCTCGGCGGCGATGCGGAACAATGGCGTAGCCGATATGGCCAGATGCGGTCGGCGGCATGTCCGCTGTTCCGGGCGTCCAACGCAGCCCGATCGTGCCGCAAAATCCGTCCGCCCAGATCCAGCGCCGAAGGCTGGGCAGCCTGGGAACGCGGGAGCCATCCGGCAGCATAACAGGCGCACCCGCCCCGTGAGGGTCCTGCAAACCATCCAGAAAGCTCTTGGGGTCAGCAGCAATTTTCTTCAGCTGCTCCCCCGCGGCTTCGGGGCGGAGATTGTTGGGGGACCAACCCTGTTCCAACGCCGCAACATAGTCCGTTAAATGTTCTGCTGCAGGGATAACAAGGGCAGTCATACGCCTAGCGGTATTTTTCGATGAAGGCGTCAATCGACAGGGCACGGATATCGGGCAACGCCGCTTTGTACGCCTCGTAGCTCCAATCCCACACGGCAATCTCTTGTAGTGCCACCGCCTGAGCCTCGCTGAAGCGGCGTTTGATGACGCCAGCAGGGACGCCGCCGACGACTGTGTAGGGGCCCACGTCTTTCGTGACGACTGCGCCAGCCCCTATCACTGCGCCATTCCCGATCGTCACACCAGCCGTGATCGTGACACCATGGCCGATCCAGACATCGTGCCCAATGGTCACCCAATCGGCCTTTCGCCATTCGAAGAAATCAACATCGTCATCGCCCAGCCCATAGGCTTCTGCCCGGTAGACGCTGTGATGTTGCACGGCACGCCATGTGGGATGGTTGCCGGGGTTGATCCGGGCGCCGTTCGCGATGGAACACATCTTGCCGATAGTCGTCCAGACGACGTGGCAATGCTGCGTGATGTAAGACCAATCGCCCATGCTGGAGGCTTTCATTGTGGTGCCTTTGCCCACCTCGGTCCACATGCCGAGCTCGCAATCGCTGACATCGGCGTCCGGGTGGATCGTCGGTGCTACGGTGAGGTGTTTCTTTGCGCCAGCGCCGCTCATGTCAGGCCTCCAGGTCGTGTCGTTGAAAGGATGTGATCCGGCCGTCTTCTAGCGTGACGTCGAAAAGATCGGGATTGCGCAGGCCGACCCAACCCTCAAAGCCAAAACTCGGGTCATGGTCGTGAAACAGCGCCGACGTGAGGCCGCCATGGGTCACAAAAGCCGGGAGTGGGCCGCCGGGTTCTTCGATCTGGCGCAGAGCGCGGGCGGCGCGTTCCAGCACCTCGCGGTGGGTCTCACCGCCCGGCGCCCGGTGGTCGACGTTGTCGAAGGATTTACGGATGTGATCCTGCCAATCTGAAAGCCTCTCCGCGGAGAGGCGTCGTTCCGCCAGATCGGCAAGCTCGGTGATCGTCTGAGCTGAGGCGTTGGCATAAGGGCGCAGGGTGAGGACGGCCCTTGCGTAGGGGCTCGCATAGAGTGGCCCAGCCCCGAGCGCCTTGAGGGGAGCCACGAGGCGTTCCGCCTGATCACGGCCGAGCTTGGTCAAAGGCGCGTCAGGCGCCTGATGGGCGGATTGCGCGTGGCGGATGAGAAGGGCTCGCATCACAGATCTGCTACGAAGGCATTGACCGCGCGCGCGGAGGTCAGCCGGTGTTTGGGCAGCGTGACGGCCTCGAATAGGGCTTTCTGTTTGCGGCGACTGTCGCGGTTCGTGCGCAGGATGAAGGCCCAGAAGGCCGGAAGCATCCGAATACGCTCTTCACAGCCCTCGGCCATATCGGGGCGTGTTTGGCCATTTTGGAGGATCGCCCGGCGGGTGACGCGCCAGAGCCGCAAAGTGATGCTCAGATCGAGCCAGATGAGCATGCGCGCGCGGGCGATACGGATGTCGAAGGTACGGGAATTGTTGCCTTCGAAGACCCAAGCCTCTTCTGCAACGACGCGCTTCACCTGGTCGAGTTGATCCGCCCGGCTGCGCTCTTCCCACCCGGGCAGCCAGAACACCTCTTTATCCATGTGGTAGACGGGCAGGCCCAGCCGATCCCCGATCATCCGCGCAGCCGTGCTTTTGCCCGATCCTGCACTTCCGATGATGAGAATACGGCGGAGGTCTGTTGCATCACTTGGCAAGGTCAGCTTGTCCGATCAGGCGTTGGCGTATCAGGCCGGAAATCCAGTCGATCAGGTAGACCATGGCAATGATCAGGAAGATGATCGACCAGGCCTCATCCCAGCGGTACGCGCTGATCCTGTCCGACAGAAGGAACCCGATGCCGCCTGCGCCGACGATACCAAGGATCGTGCCGGAGCGGACGTTGGATTCGAAGTTATAGAGCAGGATCGAAAGGATCACCGGGTTGACCTGAGGCGAGACGGCGTAGCGGATTTGTTGCAGACGGGAGCCGCCGGAGGCCTTCACGCCTTCAACGGGCTTTTCGGATGTGTTCTCGATCGCCTCGGAAAAGAGCTTGGCGAAGCTGCCAATCTCGGAGACCGCGATGGCGAGGATGCCGGGCAACGGACCAAGGCCGAACGCGCGGATGAAAATGAGCGCGAGGATGAGCGTCTCAAACGCGCGGATCATGTCGTAGCCGCGCCGTGTAGAAAGACGCAGGAAGTTCAGCCGGTTGATGTTCTTCGCGCCAAGGAATGAGAGCGGAAAGGCAAAGACAGCGCCCAACACTGTGCCAAGAAACGCGATGGCCAGCGTTTCGCCAAGACCGTTGAGGATCTCCGAGAAGTCTTCCCAATTGTCCCAGACATGGGGCGGGAACATGAAGGCCGCGACGGTGCCGAAGCGTTCGATCCCGACGATCAGGCGGCGAATGGGCAGGAGAGGATCATAGGTCCACGTCTGCTCCCGGCGGTTGTATTCATAGAACGTTTGCCATGGGGCGAATTCCCCGGTTTGCGGATCGAAAAGCACCACCCGGATGATTTCAAAATCGAAGATGCACCAGACGAAGAGGCCGACGAAAAACGTCCAAAGGATGCGGTTGCGCAATACAATCTGTGGGGCGGGTCGGAAGGCGCGGGGCAGACGGGCCTTGGCGGCGTCGATGTCTTGCTGAGAGACGTGCATGTGCTTGACCTTCCTTGTTTACGATTTGGCGGATTGCAGGGCGGCGCGGAGGCCCCGCCGTTTGCGGCCCGATTCAGCTTCTTCAAGCCCGATGATCCGGTGGCGCAGCTTCTCTGAGCCCCAGTCAATCATCATGACGGTCACGAAGATGATGATGAAAAGCGCCGAAAGCTCCGTGTACTCTTGGAACGACATCGCCGTGCGGAATTCCTGGCCGAGGCCACCCGCGCCTACATAGCCAATGATCGACGAAGCGCGGACATTGATTTCAAAGCGGAGCAGCGTGTAGCTGATGATGTTGGGCATCACCTGCGGCACCGCGCCGTAGCGGATCTGGTCAAACCAATTGCCGCCCGCCGCCTTCACACCTTCAAGCGGCCGCATATCAATGTTCTCGTTCACCTCGGAATAGAGCTTGCCCAGTGCGCCTGCCGAATGAAGGCCGATGGCCAGCACGCCCGCGAAGGGGCCGACGGAGAAGCAGAAGACGAAGATCAGCGCCCAAACAAGCTCGGGCACGGTGCGCGCGATCTCAAGATACCGCCGTGTGATCCACAACACCCATTTGTTGGGGGCAAGGTTGCGCGAGGCTGGAAAGGACAGAAGAAAGCCGCCCACAACGCCAAGAACGGTCGCCATGAAGGCGATGAGGATCGTCTCAAGCAAGAGGCGCATCCAGGTGTCGAAACGCCAGAACCATTCGGCGATGTCGGAGGAAAAGCTCTCCCACCGGATGGTCGGGATCGTTTTTTCAAGAAATTCGGTGAGGCGCGGAAGGCCTGCCGGTATGATCCAGCGCCATTCGCGCGATCCGTCTGGCATTGTCACCTGCGTGACGCGGAAAAAGTCGCCCAGAAGGGCGGTGATGTAGAACACGATAATGAACAGAACCGAGCCAATCAGCCACGCGCGGCGGGCGCGTTTGCGCTGGCCTGCGAAATCGGCTTCGAACTGGGCGATGCGGCCTTGTGGGCTTGGGCTATCTAAAGCGGACGGATCAGTGATCGCTGTCATTGGTCTTTCCCCCGTGCTCTGATGTCAAAAGAAAGAGGGGCGCGACCTGTGCCGCGCCCCGTCCCTTTGTGGCGTTAACCGCGGCGCTGCTCAGAGAGCCACGCACGCATGTCGATGATCCACTGATAACGCTCAGCATTCACGCGCTCGAAACCGATTGACGGATTGTCGTCATCGGGATCGAAGGAGGAATAGAGACGGTAGCCTTCCGGATCGGCTTCGGGGAAGCGCTCGATGGCGGCTGTCACGTCTTCGATAAGCTCTTCTGGCAGGTTGCCGCGGAACGTCCAAGGGCCGGAGGTGATTTCCGGGGATTCCCAGATCGTGCAGATTTCGCCCGCTTCGATCATGCCTTTGTTTTCCATCCGGGTATAGACGGAGTTCTCAGGGTTGTTCATCCATGTCGCAGCCGTGTCGAAGGTGCCTTGGTACACGCCGGAGACGCCGGCTTCGTGGCTGCCGGAGAAGGTCACGGTGCCGAAATGCTCTTCCGGCACGAAGCCTTCCTGTTCGACCATGTTGAAGTAAGGCACAGCGTAGCCGGACGTGCTGTCAGGGTCGGCAAAGGCATGGACGAGGCCAGCGGCGTCTTCGAGGCTCTCGATGCCGCTATCGCAGCGGGCGACGACGATGGAATAATAGCCAGTGCTGCCGTCTTGCTTGAGCGTGGTCAGCGTCGGGATAACGTTACCATCCGTGGCGGTGTAGGCCGCAGCGTACGAAGACGAACCGAAGCGACCGATCTCGATCTGGTCGGCAGCCATTGCCTGGATCACACCGTCGTAGTTGCCAGCGGTGAAGATTTCGACCTCGACACCCAGCTCGGCCTCAAGGAAGGCGCGCAGGGGTTCGTTCCGCTCAAGGCGGTCCTGCTCGTTTTCGCCCGACAGGATACCGAACTTGAGCACGGCGTAATCATCCTTCCAAGCAAGAGCCGGGCTGGCCATGGCCAGAACAAGGGCAGTGGTGGTGAACAAACGCATATCAGATCTCCCAGGTTTGCGTTTTGAGGAAAGGGGTTAGGCACTCTCGTACGAGGGGGCGAGCCCCTGCGTTGACGTGACCGCTTCGTTGAATTCGCGCAGCCCTTCGGTGCCGTAGATGTCACGCACGACATCGTCGGTGAGCTGTGCGGCGGTGCCATCGAAAAACACCCGTCCCGCCCGCATCGCGATGATCCGGTCACAATAAGCGCGGGCCGTATCGAGGGTGTGCAGGTTTACGAGGACGGTGAGGCCATCTTCGGTGTTGATCGTCTTCAGCCCGTCCATGACGAGCGTGGCGTTGGCCGGATCGAGCGACGCAATCGGCTCATCGGCGAGCATGATGCGCGGGGATTGCACCAGAGCTTTGGCGATTGCGACGCGCTGCTGTTGACCACCCGACAGAGTTCCCGCACGCTGCAAGGCCTGCGGGACGAGGTCGAGCCGGTCGAGCGCTTGGATCGCCATCGTTCGCTCTTCATCGGTGAAGCGCATCGCCATTGAGCTGAAGAAGCCATGCTCGGCGAGGCGGCCAATCAGAACGTTGGTCAGAACATCGAGCCGTTCGACGAGGTTGAACTGCTGAAAGATCATCGCACAATCGCGACGCCAATTGCGCAGCTCTTTGCCTTTGAGCTGGGTGATCTCCGTCCCCTCAAACGAAATCGACCCCGAAGTGGGGTCGATGAGGCGGTTGATCAGGCGGAGCATTGTGGACTTACCGGCACCGGAGCGTCCGATGACGCCCACAAACTGCCCTTGCGGGATGTCGATTGAGACGTTGTCCACCGCTTTGGTTTCGCCGAATTGCTTTGAAACACCCGAAAGGGTGAGATTGGCAGCCATTGGTTTTACCCCCAAAATTCATCCGAATGAATTCTTCCCGGGTAAGGTGCGGTTGCTACGTAACAGCGAACCTACATGCGCGTGACAGTTTTATTACGCATGCTTTATCAGAGGCTTAGTCGAGAAATTACTGCATCTGAAGGTTCCGTTGTCGAAAATCGCTTCCCCCTTAAGAAGCGTAAGAGCGACTCGATCAGAGGAATCCACCACGCTCAGATCAGCCCGACGACCAACCTCGATTCGCCCTCTATCCGAAAGGCCAAGTGCATCGGCCGGATTCGCGGTGGCAAGGCGCACAGCACCCGCCAGGCTGTTTGGGTTGGTCTCGGCCAAAGCGCGGATCGCTGGCAGAATTGCTGCCGGGTGATAGTCGGCGGCGAGGATATGCAGCAGGCCTGCATCATGGGCCGCGCGGGCGGAAAGATTGCCCGAATAGCTCTTGCCTCGCATCGCATTGGGCGCGCCCATAGCGATCATTAGCCCCCGATCCGCGGCGGTTTGAGCGGCTTCCAAAGTGACCGGGAATTCGCTGATCACAGCCCCGATATCTGCCATCAGACCGGTCTTCTCGACGGTATCGTCATCATGGCTGGCCAACGCCACACCATGGGTCCGACACAGGCGCGAGACCTCTTGTAGATTGGCCAACATCTCTTCGGCCGGCATGCGTGCCTCCATTCGCGCCTGCAAATCGGCACGAACTTCAGTCTCTGACAGTTCTTTGCCATGCGTCCTATAGGCGACGAGTTTCTCGATATCGCGGTATTGGCCCTGGCCGGGCGTGTGATCCATAACGGAGACGAGGTCGACGGCACCTGCGATGAGAAGCCCTTCGAGGGCTGCGATCGCGTCGGTGTACGTCATATCGAAGCGCGCATGGATGCGGTGATCGACGCGCAGGCCGCTGATACTGTCTTTGAGGGCGCGAATGATGGCGCTGGTATGCTCAAAAGAGCGGCGTTCACCGTCTTTGGCAGATCGAGAGAACGAGACACCGGCATAGGCTGTCGTCACGCCGGCAGCGGCGAGCCTTGCGTCGAGGTGCCCAACGGCGACATCCATAGGAAAATCGACCTGCGGGCGCGGTTCAAGCTCAAGCTCGATCATGTCGCCGTGCATGTCGATAAAGCCGGGGAAGATGGTGTGCGCGGGCGCGGGCCCTTTGGTTTCGACGATCTCAGCGATAAGCCCGTTTTCTACACGCAAGCTGCCGCAAGAGATCACGCGGTCCGGCAGAACGATTGCAACGTCAGAGAACCACATCAAATCGCTCCTCCGGCTCCGGCGCATCAGGTGTGAGATCAATCACACGGTCAATGAGCCGTTCGACATCGCCAGGATGATGGAAAACACCGATCATGGCAGTCCCGCTCGCTTTCAATTCGGACAAGCGGGACACCAGCGCTTCGCGGGCTTTGGCATCGAGAGAGGCAGTCGGTTCATCGAGGAGGAGCAGTTTGCGCGGCAGGATCAGCTCTCGGGCAAGGTTGACCTTTTGCTGTTCCCCGCCCGAGAACGTAGTCGGGTAGGCGCGCCAGAGGTCCGGCTTCACGCCAAAGGCTTGTAAAGCGGCGCGAGCTTGATCGAGAGCGTCGCCCGGCGCGGCGCCCGCCTGTCTCAACGGCTCTGCAACGATGGCCTCGGCGCTCACGCGTGGGCGGGCCGTCAGGAATTGCGTAACGAAGCCCAGCTCCGTTTTGCGGATATGTGCCACATCGACATCTGCCGCCCGGGCCAGATCAATCTCACCGTGCTGGGATTGAAAGCGGATTTGCCCTGCGCTGGGCAGGTAGCTGCGGTAGAGCGTGCGCAGAAGCGTTGATTTGCCAGCCCCGTTCGCCCCTTTAAGAAGGACAAATTCCCCCGCGTCGAGCGTGAAGGAGATGTCATCAAACGTCGCAATCTCATTGCCGAGATGGTGCAGCGTGAAGCCTTTCGAGAGGCGGTCGATCTCAAGAATACGGGTCATCTAAAGCTTCGCGTGAACCAGTTGTTGCGTGTAAGGGTGTTGCGGATCTTGGAAAATCTGGTCGGACAATCCTGTTTCCACGACCTCGCCCCGCTGCATCACCATGACGCGGTCGGCTAACGTGCGTATGACACCGAGATCATGGCTCACAATCACCATCGTGATATGTCGGTCCTGCTGGAGACGTTTCAGCGTATCCAGGACAAGCGCCTGAACGCTCACATCCAGCCCGGTTGTCGGCTCATCAAGAAGAAGGAGCGCAGGCTCCAGCGCGATTGCTTTGGCAAGCTGCACCCGCTGTTGCATGCCGCCAGACAGCTGGGCTGGGGGCGCATCCATCCGATCAAGCGGGAATTCGGACGCATCGAGCGCGTCTTTTGCTTTGGCCCGCAACGTCGCAAAGCTGCGCTCACCCGCGACCAGAAGCCGTTCCGCCACGTTGCCGGAGGAGGAATGTTTCATCAAAAGCCCCAGATGCGGGTTCTGATAGACAATCCCGATGCGGGTCGCGCAAAGCATCCGGCGGGCAAAACGGTCCATCTCAAAAAGGTTGCCCTTATACGCGTCGGGCGCATCCTTAAGATCGAGGTGGTAGCTGCCCTTCTCTGGCAATTCTTCAAGGTTCATCATCCGCAGAAGCGTCGATTTGCCGGAACCACTTTCCCCCACGATGCCCAAAACTTCGCCGGGAAAGGCATGGGCAGAGACGTCGACAACAGACTTCACATCACCATAGGACTTGGAGACGTTGTCGATCCGCAAGAGAGGCTTGGTCGTGACGATCCGGGGCGCGTCGAGCGTCAGGGTCATGTCGGCATCTCCCCGTCTTTGTACCATGTTTCGCCGCGCGTTACGGCCTCACCGTCGCGGGCGCGGATCGCTTTCACGCCCCATTCACTGTCCGACACTTCAAATGCCGAAGAGCCGTCATCTTGCGGGATTTCGTTCATGAAAAAGCCCTTCGCGCCGGAGCGGAAGCAGGTGAGGTTCGCATGATCCTCAACCGCATAGGGCACATCCGAGAAGACGAGCGGCTCAACACGCGTATAGGGCGGAACAGCGAAAATCCGTTTCTCGCGGCCTGCTGACAGGATGGTCAGGTGCTTGGACATATGCAGCTTCGGCACGTCCCAGCGGGGAATGGGCGATGGCGTCATGACGTGGCGGCCATGGACGAGGCTTGGGTAAGACGCGCCTTGCATCACGCGCCCAGAGCGCACGATCTGCTCATAGAGCTGCAGCCACATCCGCCCGTAATCCGCATCCGCATGCATTTGCCGCGCAATGGACATATTGGGCTGCACACCGCGCAAGGGTTCCGGGTTGGGCACCTGCAGCACGAGGATCTGATCCTCGCGCATAATCTCTTCAGGGATACGGTGGCGCGACTGGATCAAGTCGGCCTCAAGCGTATCGAGTGTGGTCGGTGTTCCCGCGACGCGGGCAATGAAACGGCGGATGGAGGCGGCGTTGACGCTGTCATCAGCGCCTTGGTCGATCACCTTCACACGGGTCTCCGGACGCACCAGCGTGAGGGAGACTTGCAAACCGCCCGTCCCCCAGCCTCGCGCCATCGGCACTTCGCGGCTGGCATAAGGCATTTGGCACCCCGGCACCGCCACGGATTTCAGCATCTTGCGGCGCATCTCGCGCTTGGCGGAGCCGTCGAGGAAGCCGTAAGACATGGCCTCCCAAGGTTTGGTGAGACTAGCAAGTGTCATTCGGCTGGCTCGCTTTGCAGAGGGGACGTCGTGTCTTTGGCTGCCGCCTTCTTGGCCTTCGCATCCCGCATGGCATCCAGCGAAGATTGGAAAGTGACATAGTGGGGCAGTTTGAAATGAATGCAGAAGCCTGAGCTTTCGACACCTTCTGTATGGTAAAGGAAAAACTCTTCCTCCGTGGCCGATCCTTTCTCAGCCCCCGGCGCATTGAGGTCGAGCGTCGCGCCAGCGATGCATTTCACTTCGTTCCAGCCAAACGTTGCCGTAAAGCCAAGCCTGAGCTTCTCTCCCTTCTTGTCGACCACTTCCGCCTGACTGACCTTGACGCGGCCCGCCGAAAAGCTGCGCCCGTCCGGGTGGGTCACGACAACATCTGCCTCTGAAAGCCGTACTTCGTTGACCGTCGGATGGGCTTGCCCATAGCCCCGCATCGCGGCATAGCCGAGCGCGAGTGCGCCGCCGGTTTCAGAGCGAGCGAGGCTTTGAAGCGTATGGGCACGTTTCGATGGGAAAAGGAGCGGTTCGCGCGTGAGGTCGGGGATTTCGTTGCCCCGCGACGCGTCGTCTTCCGGCAGGTCAACAAGATCGTTCTCCGCCTGCCACGCGCTCACGGAAGGAACATGGGCTTTGGCGGGCCTCTCGCTCGGATCGACGGCGGGGGGCACGAATGTGTCCCCGCGCAACACGTCCGTCGCCAGGATCCGGTGCGCGTAATCCAGCGTCGGCCCTAGGGTTTGACCGCCAGGCACATCCTTAAATGCGGCTGAGATACGGCGGTGCGTGAAGAGCCCGTCTTGCTCAATCGGTGCGGCGACACTCAGGCGCGGTTGCGTTGTGCGCCACGCCCGCAACAGCAACACCGCTTCGTACATCTCACCGCCCGTTTGGGCCAAGGCAAGGGCAGCAAGGTCCTCATCGTAGAGCGAGGCCTCTCCCATCACGCGGTCAATCAGATAGGGCAAGGCGGCCTTCACCTCAGCCACACGCTCAGGTGTGATCTCTCCCATCTCTTCGCGGAAAAGTCGTTCGGATTGATCAATGGCGGCTTCCCCGCCACGGGTGGCAACATAAGCCATTAGAGCACCTCGATTTCGGTAGAACGGGGCAGGCCAATGATCCGGGCGCTGTCGATGATGAAAAGATCGAACCCCATGGGATAGCGGAGGAGCTGTTTGCGCGTCTCCCAAAGATCGTCGGGCAGGCCGTCTATTTGAACGTCGAGTTGACCATTGACGCCCGGCCCAGTGAGACGCAAGGCGGGGCCGCTGCCGATAGAGGCGCGGACGACGACCGTTGCACCATCATCCGGATACAGATCGCTGCCAAGGCGGACGTCTTGAAGCTTTTTCGTGGTGCTGAGCTTGCCCAGAAAAACATGGTCCGCGAGGGCGATATCGCAGATCGAGGCGCCGGTCTGCATTATCGCGGGGATCAACAGAGGGTCTTCGCAAAACACAGCACATTCACGGTCAAGCAAGGCCGCAATCAGGGTGCCTTCGCCCGGCGCAGGAAGCTCCCGCACCTGACCGGGGCGGCTCAGCGCCCACAGCAAGGCATCAAATGCAGCGTTCGCCGCAATCTCTTCGTCGGAGCGGGTGGGCGTGCTGAGCATCAGAACGTCTCCATGTTGACGCGGGTGGCTTCGATCTTTCGGAGGCGGGTTTCATCAGCGGCGGCGAGGGCGTCGGCTTGGGATTTAACGAAGGCTGCGAAGGCATCAGTTTCAACATCCGTCGCCAGCGCCAAATCGACCAGCGCCATCGCCATCGCCTGTTCCAGATCATGACCCCGCACCATACCGTAACCTACACGACCCGATGCAGCGATCTGCGCCTCACTCACGAGCACTTCACCAAGATGGAAGTTCGTCCCTTGCGCCGTGTCGCGCATCGGCAGCATGACCAGCCCTGTGCGGTTGCGCTGTACCTCGATGTCGCCCAGTTGCGGGATGAGCTCTTCTGCGAAGGCCTTGAGGGCTGCAGGCTCCGCCCGGGCGAGCGTATCGAGGGTCGCGTCAGTCATCTGGGTCAGTCTCCATTATGAATTTCACGCGGCCTGCTGCCCAGTTCACCTCGGAATAGGATAGTGGTTGCGCGTTCAGGTCCGCATCCACGGCGCGCAAGATAATCACGGAAAGATCAGGATGCTGGCGCAGCATCTTTGCCTCGTCAGGTGTCGCCGGCCGCGCGAACATCTCTGTGCGGGCGCGGACATAATCGGTGATCCCGTATGAGGCATAGGCCTTGGTGGTGGATCCCGTCAGGTCGCGCCGTTCAATAAAATCGGGAAAGCGATCAGCCGGGTGATAGACGGTCCCATAAGAGACCGGGATCGCGTCAGCCAAGGTACGCCGGGTGCTGGCGACGACCTTTGCGCGGTCCGCCAGATGCAACCTTTTGCACACTGCATCAGGCGCGTTGATCAACTCGCCAGCCAAAAGCTCACTCGTGACGTCGCAGCCTTGGGGAAGCAGATTGCGGTGCAGCCGTGTGCGTTTGCCAATCGTGTAAGTCAGCAACGGTTCGCGGCCCACAAAGGTACCCCGACCTTGCTCAACGCTTAGCTTACCTTCTTTGGCGAGGGCATCCACCGCCTTGCGAACGGAATGACGCCCCGATTTGAACCGTAGGGCCAGTTCAGGCTCAGTCGGCAGTTGATCACCGGGGGCAAGCCGCCCCTCGACAATGTCTTGAGCCAGTTTGTCCTTGATGTTGGACCACATATTCCGCGCCATAGCTTTCATCCGAATGAATTTTGGGTAGACGCCTTAGGTGACAGTTGAATGACGATTTCACAAGGCTTGACTGAGAACGACGAATTATTTGCATTGCGAGATGTGAGGTATCGCGACCGCCGTGATCGGTCAGCGTGCGCCGATTTTTGGAAACCTGATCCCGCCCGTCTTTAAGAGTTGAGAACTCCCATCTGTATAAGGGCGGCTTAGGTTTTCAGGTCCGAGCACCAGCGAGGTGCGACACAGGATTTGTGAACGCGTTTTGAAAGGTCGCTTCGAGCGGCAAAAGCGAACGCTTCTGACCTTTCAAGAATCCCATGAGCGGACCTCCTATTGCCGTGGCAAGAGCCTGCACATTCTGCAGCTTCTGACGTAAATGATGCAGAAAGTTCGCTATGCAACGAAGGTCCGCAAATGGTGCTGCAACCGCAGAAAGCAGGACAGAGATCAAATGGCAGCTTTGGGCCGAGAGCGTCGGTTTCCAGAACCCTGCTCAGAGGTACGACACTTCAGAATGTTCGCGGACATGAGCGCGAAATTCCTCAGTCTCGCGAATGATCGATTCTCAGCATCAGGTTACTCTGCTCGAAGGCTATAAGCAGGAGAAACCACCCAATTCTGCTGCACACTTTGCTGCACAAATAGCATCTCTCGGAATTTCTACTCCCAACAAAAACAAAAACTTAAGTTGCTGATATAAAACAACTTTCGGACTTCGTCTCCGCCACCATACATTTTCGCTCAGTTCCCCTCGATCCTGTTTGGCCCCTTCTGGGGTCCATCCCGGCCCCCGAAATTTGTCCCCGTCGCGGGCGATCTTGCGATATGCTTGCTGCAAGACTTGCCGTGAAAAACGCATTTCAGGGGATCATGTTATGCTGCGCTCTACTCTTGCTCTGCTCTTCTGCTTTTCCACTACTGCCTTCGCCGATGATGTTGCCGGCAGTGAAGATCACCCTTTGACCGGCAGGTGGGAGGGCAGCCATATCGTCGGCTACGACGTGAAAGACTTTGATGAAGTCGATGTGCCGTTTGAGGCCGGGGATGAAGGGTTCCGCAAACTTGAGGGCCGGGTCACCCGTATCTCTTACGAATTACCGGACGCCGCCTCTGGCGTGGCGGTGATGCGCGGTTTTGAGGAGGCCCTGACCGAACAAGGGTTCGCAGTCGCGATTTCTTGCGAAACGGACGCGTGCGGCGGTATCTCATACGACGTCGATCAGTTCCCGATCCCGCGCATGATCGTCGACCCGTTTGACTATCGCTACCTGACCATGACGGGCACCTACGACGAACTGCAGACCACCGTCACTGTGCTCTGGTCTAAGGACCGGTTGCAGATCGGGGTCATTGAGGGTGAAGCGTTCCAAACTCGTGTGATCCCGGCCGAGGAAATCTCTGCCAGCGTGATCGAGACTGGGCGCGCTGCGATCTATGGCATCTTCTTTGATACCGACGCGGCGACAATCAAACCCGAAAGCGCAGAGGCCATCGGTGAAGTCGCCGCCTTTCTGAGCGCGGAACCCGAACTGGACGTGATCATCGTCGGGCACACCGACAACGTTGGCAGCCTTGAATACAACCTGGGCCTTTCTGCCCGACGGGCACAGGCGGTGGTGGATGCGCTGACGGGCCAGCATGGAATCGCGGGGGACCGGCTGCAGCATGCTGGTGCGGCGTTTCTGGCCCCGGTCGCACCCAACACCTCGCCAGTGGGCCGCGCGTTGAACCGACGTGTGGAAGTGATTGCGCAGTGAGGCCAATCGCGGCGGTGGCTTAGCCTTGATGCCTGGCACCAAAAGAAACAAATAGACGCCTGATCTCAGGCGGCAGACACCGTGGCAGGTGCTATGCTGCGGCCATGCTTTTTGATTTACCTGACCACGACACACTGTACCAAGCTCTCCTACACCGCGACGCGGCCTATGACGGGCAGGCCTATGTCTGCGTCTCGTCAACGGGTGTCTTCTGCCGCCTCACCTGCCCTGCGCGAAAGCCCAAGCAGGAGAACTGCACCTTCTTCGGCACCATCGGTGAATGTATCGAGGCAGGATATCGCGCCTGCAAGCGGTGCCATCCGATGGCGCCAATGGCGATGGCCGACCCAGCGATTGCGACATTGCTCGCCGCATTGGATGAGCGGCCTGAGTACAGGTGGCGTGAAGCGGACGTCGCGCGCATGGGCTTCGATCTCTCCACCGTCAGGCGGAGCTTCAAGCGCCAGTTTGGCATGACCTTTCTTGAAATGGCCCGCCAGCGCAGGCTGCGCGACGGGTTTGAAACGATGGCCGGCGGCGGTGCCGTGATCGACGCGCAGCTTGATGCGGGCTTCGCCTCGCCAAGTGCGTTTCGCGCGGCGTTTCTGAAGCTGATCGGCAAGGCGCCGGGAAAGCTGTCGGCGGACCCTCTCCTCTTTGCAGATTGGCTCCCGACGCCGCTGGGTGATATGATCTCGGTTGCATCGCATTCGCATCTGCACTTGCTGGAGTTCTTTGACCGAAAGGCGCTGCGGACTGAACTGGCAAAGTTGGAAAGCTACGCGAAAGGCCGGATCGGTATCGGCCAGACCGCACCGTCACAGCAGATCAGGGCAGAGCTTTCCGCCTTTTTCGATGGTACCTCGGCGGATTTCACGACACCGCTCGCCTATCACGGATCGGATTTCACCCAATCGGTCTGGGAACAGCTTCGAACGATCCCAGCCGGCCAGACCCGCAGCTATTCTCAGATCGCCGCAGAGATCGGGCAGCCATCGGCAGTCCGCGCCGTCGCCCGCGCGAATGGCGCCAACCAGATCGCGCTGGTCGTCCCCTGCCACCGCGTGATTGGCGCTGACGGCAAACTTACGGGCTATGGCGGCGGGCTGTGGCGCAAGCAGAAACTTCTCGAACTCGAGCGCCAGTATCGCGCCGCAGCAATGGAAAATGCCACACATGTCACAAGCTGAAAAAGCGGCCCAATTCGCGGCGCTTCACCAAACGGGCAATCCCCTCGTCCTCTACAACATCTGGGACGCTGGCGGGGCAAAGGCCCTTGCTGAAGCGCGCGCGCCCGCCGTCGCCACCGGCAGTTGGTCCATGGCGACGGCACATGGGTTTGACGATGGGGAGGCCATGCCACTGGACCTCGTTCTCATCATTGTCGAGCGGATCTGCGCGGCGGTGGATGTGCCCCTCACGGTCGACTTCGAAGGCGGCTATGCCGTTGAACCGGGCGACGTTGCTGAGAACGTGCGCAAGGTGATGCGCGCGGGTGCAATCGGGATCAATTTCGAGGATCGCATTGTGCGCGGGGATGGGCTCTATCCCTTTGATGTGCAGTCCGCACGGATCGCTGCGATCAGGGTGATGGCGAAGGAAGAGGGCATCCCGCTCTTCATTAATGCCCGCACCGATCTATTTCTGGGAGCAGACCCGGCTACGCATCAAAGCCTTTTGCCGGACGCCTTGGACCGCGCTGCGGCCTACGCCGCGGCAGGCGCCGATTGCATCTTTGTGCCGGGCCTGACGGAACAGAGATTGATCGCGGACGTGGTTGCAGGGGCTACTTTGCCGGTGAACGTGATGATGATGGGCGAATTGGCATCACTTTCCGCGGTTGCGGACCTCGGCGTCGCGCGCGCGAGCTACGGCCCCGGAGCCGACCTCAACGCCATTGCAGACCTGCAAGACCGCTACCGCGCGCTCTAGACGCGCGGGGCCTCACCCCAAAAATTGGACAGAGGACGCATTGGACAATATGTCAGTCACGGGGAGAGATGGAGGCACCTGTGACGGCATTACCGCAGAGCATCGACGACATGATCGCGGTTCTGGAAACTCAGAACTACGTCTGCGGGCGCGATCTGGGGACGGTCGCCTATCTTTCGCTGAAGCTCGGCAAGCCGCTGTTTTTGGAAGGCGAAGCAGGTGTCGGCAAGACAGAGATCGCCAAGGCGCTGGCCGCCGCATTTGGGCGCCGACTGATCCGCCTGCAGTGCTACGAGGGCCTTGATGCGGCGAGTGCGATCTACGAGTGGAATTTCACCGGCCAGATGGTGGCGATCCGCACGGCAGAGGCTGCAGGCGGCGCTGATCGCGCGGCACTTCAGACAGAGCTCTTCACCGATGACTACCTGATCCGCCGCCCGCTGCTTGAGGCGCTGGAGCCGCAGAACGGCGGGCCACCGATCCTGCTGATAGATGAGGTGGACCGGACGGATGAACCGTTTGAGGCGTTCCTGCTGGAAATCCTGTCGGATTTTCAGGTTACGATCCCCGAGATCGGCACAATCGCCGCGGCGGAGCCACCGATCGTCATCCTGACATCCAACCGGACGCGCGAGGTGCATGACGCGCTCAAGCGCCGCTGCCTTTATCATTGGGTGGACTACCCCGCCTTTGACCGGGAACTGGACATTCTGCGCCGCCGCGTGCCCGAAGCGACAGAGGCGCTCTCGACTGAGATCGTGGCCTTCGTGCACAGCCTACGCGGGCAGGACCTGTTCAAGTCGCCCGGCGTCGCCGAAAGCATCGACTGGGCGCGCTGCCTTGTGGCGCTCGACGCCGTCTCTCTCTCGCCTGATGTGATCACGGACACGCTTGGCGCGCTTCTGAAGTACCAAGACGACATCGCGCGCATCGCCGGGGCCGAGACGACGCGCATTCTGGATGAAGCCAAGCGCGGCCTCGCGGCCGCCAAATGAGCGCTGTTACCGAGGATACGGCCGACGGTCGGCTGGTCGAAAACATTCTGCATTTCGCCCAGGCACTGCGCAAAGCAGGGGTAAAGGTCGGGCCCGGTCAGGTGGAAACCGCGATCCGCGCAGTGGCGGAGGCCGGATTTACCCAGCGCGTCGATTTCTATCACACGCTGCGTGCCACGCTGATCACACGGGCCGATGATCTGGAGGTCTTTCACCAGATTTTCGCGATGTTCTGGCGCGACCCCGATTTCCTGTCGAGTCTGATGAAGATGCTCTCGCCCGAGTTGCAGGATACCACCCCGCCCGAAAAACACGCCGCCGGACGGCGCCGTGCAGAAGACGCGCTTGGCGCAGAAGACCGTCCGAAGCCGGAAAAGCTACCAGAACAGGTCGAACACGCCGCGTTGATGACCTGGTCAGATCGTGAGGTGCTCAAGCGCAAGGACTTCGATCAGATGAGTGCCGAGGAACTGGCCGACGCCGCCCGCGCGGTCCGCACGCTTGATCTGCCGGTCAAACCGCTGCGCACCCGACGGTCTCGGCCGGACGCCTTTGGCCCACGTCCGGATGCCCGTGCCACCCTGCGTCGCGCTAGCAAGCGGGGCGGTGACATCGCGCGGATCGAACGAAAGACCCCGCGAGAGCGGTTCCCGGATCTGATCGCGCTTTGCGACATCTCGGGCTCCATGTCCGTCTATTCGCGGATGATGCTGCGCTACCTGCACGCGATCACCCATGCCAGCGAACGCAGTTGGGGCCATGTGCATGCCTTCACCTTTGGCACGTCGCTGACCAATGTCACCCGGTCCTTGCGCATGGCTGATCCCGATCAGGCGCTCGCTGCCGTGGGGCAAGATGCAGGCGATTGGGAAGGTGGGACGCGCATCGGTGCCGCGTTGGAGCGATTCAACAAAGCCTGGTCGCGGCGGGTGCTTACATCAGGCGCGGTCGTGATCCTGATCACCGACGGTCTGGAAAGGGATGATCACGCTTTGCTGGATCTTGAGGCTGCAAGGCTGGCACGCAGCGTAGGGCGGTTGATCTGGCTGAACCCCCTGCTCCGCTATGACGGGTTCTCGCCGCGTGCGGGCGGCATTCGCACGCTCTTGTCCCATGTGGACAGCTTTCATGCCTGCCATTCGCTACAGTCGCTCACGGCCCTTTCACTGGCGCTTGGCAATGATGACTTGCGCAATGTGATGCGCGGTCAGGCGCGCGAACTTGCGTCGGTGTCCTGACTTTTCCTGAAAATCCTTTGATTTCCGCGAACTCGCCCATAGGGTGGTTGGGCAAGCACGATTTTTGGGAGGGAATCCTGCATGGATATGACAGGCGAGCACAGGATTGCGGCACCACGTGTAGCGGTGTGGCAGGCACTCAACGACGATCAGGTGCTCAAAGCATGCATCCCCGGCTGTCAGGAACTTGAAAAGACATCTGACACTGAACTGAGCGCCGTCGTGGTCCAGAAGATCGGGCCGGTAAAGGCGACATTCAAAGGCAATGTGGAACTGACAAACATCACCCCACCTGAAAGCTACACCATTCAGGGCGAAGGTGCGGGTGGTGTGGCCGGTTTTGCCAAGGGCGGTGCGGACGTGACGCTGACCGAGGATGGAGAGGAGACCATCCTAAGCTATCAGGTTCACGCCACAGTCGGCGGAAAGCTCGCCCGCCTTGGCAGCCGGTTGATCGACGCGACAGCACGCAAGCTCGCCGCGCAGTTCTTTGACAATTTTCAGGCGCATCTGAACCCGGCTGAGGAGAGCCCGGCGGAATAGCCTGCACAAGGGAGTGAATTTGCGGGCGAAAGCCCGGTCTTAGGGAGGAAAAAATGACAAAAGTCACGATGACGGTGAACGGGAAATCCGTGAGCCATGATGTTGCGGACACAGCCTTGCTGTCCGACTACCTGCGCGAAACGCTGCGCCTGACGGGCACCCACGTCGGTTGCGATACAAGCCAGTGCGGAGCATGCGTGGTGCATGTGGACGGCCGCGCGGTGAAATCCTGCACCGTGCTGGCGGCATCGCTTGATGGGGCTGATGTGACCTCGATCGAAGGGATTGCTGCGGGCAAGGACCTGCATCCGATGCAGACAGCCTTCAATCAGCATCACGGGCTGCAGTGCGGGTTCTGCACGCCGGGCATGATCATGACCGGCATCGACATGGTGAACCGCTATCAGGCCGAGGGCCGCGCCCTGACCGAAGACGCGATCCGGCATGAGCTGGAAGGCAACATTTGCCGCTGCACGGGCTACCACAACATCGTCAAGGCCATCGACGACGCCGCTGGGCAGATGTCGGGCATGGCCAAGGCAGCGGAATAAGGGAGGATATCATGAGCGATGGAATTGGCGCGCGCGTCCCGCGCAAGGAAGACAAGCGGTTCATCACCGGCAAGGGCAAATACACCGATGATATCCGTATGGAAAACCAGGCCTATGCCGCCTTTGTCCGCAGCCCGCATGCTGCCGCGAAGGTCACCGGCATCGATGCCTTGGCGGCCGAGGCGATGGAGGGCGTGATCGCCGTCCACACTGGCCCGCAGATGAAGGATGATGGCATCGGCGATCTGATCACCGGGTGGAGCATCACATCGAAGGACGGCTCACCCATGCAGTGCGGCGCCTGGTCCCCGATGGTGACCGAAAACGCCCGCTATGTGGGTGACGCCGTCGCCATCGTGGTGGCCGAAACGCAGGAGCAGGCGCGCCGCGCGGCAGAAGCGGTTGAGGTCAGCTATGAAGAGCTGCCTGCGACCGTCTATGTGGATCAGGCCGTCAAGGACGGTGCCCCGCAGGTCCACGGCAACGTGCCCGGCAACATGATCTACGACTGGGAGATTGGCGACAAGGCCAAGGCAGACGCAGGTTTCGCCGCTGCCGCGCACATCACCGAGATGGAGATCGTGAATAACCGCCTCAGCCCCAATGCGATGGAGCCGCGCAGTGCCGTCGCCGTCTTTGACGAGGCAGAGGATCACTACACCCTCTACACCACGAGCCAGAACCCACATGTGGCCCGCCTTGTGCTGTCGGCGTTCTACAACGTGGCCCCGGAGCACAAACTGCGGGTGATCGCCCCTGATGTGGGCGGCGGTTTCGGCTCGAAGATCTACATCTATCCCGAGGAAATCACCTGCCTCTGGGCGTCGATGAAGACCGGGCGTTCCGTGAAATGGACATCTGACCGGTCAGAAGCGTTTATGACCGACGCGCATGGCCGTGATCACGTGACCAAGATGCGGATGGGATTTGACGCCGAGGGCAAGATCCTTGCATTCGAGACGGACACGCTGGCGAACCTTGGCGCCTATGTCTCGCTTTTCGCGACCGTGACGCCGACCTATCTGCACGGCACGCTGTTGTCGGGCTGCTACGCGATGCCCGCGATCTATGGCAACGTCAAAGCGGTGCATACGAACACGGCGCCGGTGGATGCCTATCGCGGGGCCGGTCGGCCAGAGGCCACCTATTCCGTCGAACGCATGATGGAAACAGCAGCGCGTGAGATGGGGATGGACCCGGCAGAGCTGCGCCGCAAGAACTTCATCACGGAGTTCCCCTATCAGACCGAGGTCATCCTGCAGTATGACAGCGGTGACTATCACAAGACCCTCGACATGGCCCAAGAGGCCGCCGATGTCGCAGGCTTTGCCGCACGCAAGGCCGAGGCCGCATCGCGCGGCAAGCTGCGCGGGATCGGCTATTCGACGTTTGTCGAGGCTTGCGGTATCGCACCGTCTGCCGCTGTCGGATCGCTGGGCGCCGCCGTGGGCCTATGGGAAAGCGCCGAGGTACGCGTGAACCCGGTTGGCACCATCGAGATCCTGACCGGCTGCCACAGCCACGGACAGGGGCATGAGACGACCTTTGCCCAGCTTGCCGCTGACCGCTTTGGCATCCCGATCGAGAATGTCGCGATCGTACATGGCGACACCGACAAGGTGCAGTTCGGCATGGGGACCTACGGCTCCCGCTCCGGCCCTGTGGGGATGAGCGCGATTGTCAAAGCCCTCGACAAGGTTGAAGCAAAAGCCAAGAAGATCGCAGCGCATACGCTGGAAGCCTCTGAAGATGACCTTGTCATCGAGGGCGGTGAAGTGAAGGTCGCGGGCACTGACAAGTCGATGGCCTGGCATGAGGTCGGCCTTGCCGCTTACATCGCCCACAACCTGCCAGAAGGGATGGAGCCGGGGCTGAAAGAGGCATCGTTCTATGACCCTGCCAACTTCTCCTTCCCGGCTGGGGCGTTGATCTGCGAGGTGGAGGTCGATCCGGACACAGGCGTGACCGAGATCGTACAGTTCACCGCTGTTGACGACTTCGGCACCGTCATCAACCCGATGATCGTCGAGGGGCAGGTACATGGCGGTGTCGCACAAGGCATCGGTCAGGCGCTGCTGGAGCAGGTTGTCTATGATGAGGACGGCCAGCTGATCACCGGCTCTTACATGGACTACACCATGCCACGGGCGGGCGATTTACCGTCGTTCACACTGGACCATGGCTGCACACCGTCGCCCTTGAACCCGCTGGGTGTCAAAGGCTGTGGTGAGGCCGGGGCAATCGGCGCCCCACCAGCGGTGATCAACGCGATCACTGACGCCATCGGCAACAACGATCTGCAAATGCCAGCCACACCATTGGCGGTTTGGACAGCCCTGCAGGCAACCAAAACCCCAATGGCAGCGGAATAAGGAGGACCAAGCGATGTATCCAACAAACTATCACAAACCCTCCTCTGTCGCGGATGCGGCGTCACTCCTCTCTGGTGGTGAGGCCGCGAAGGTGCTGGCAGGTGGGCAGACGCTTCTGCCGACCATGAAGCAGCATCTGGCGGCGCCCAGCGATCTGGTTGATGTGCGCGGGATCGACGGCATGGAAGGTGTGACAGCCAGCAATGGCACGATCACCATCGGTGCCGCCACGCGCCATGCGGATGTGGAAAGCAACGCCGACGTCAAATCGCATATCCCTGCGCTCGCCGCTTTGGCAGGCGGGATTGGTGATCCAGCGGTGCGTTCGATGGGCACCATCGGTGGCTCCATCGCCAACAATGACCCGGCGGCGGACTATCCCTCTGCCGTGTTGGGGCTCGGTGGCACTGTCGTGACCAACAAGCGCGAGATCGCCGCGGATGAATTCTTTCAGGGCATGTTCGGCACGGCGCTGGACGAGGATGAGATCATCACTGCGGTGCGCTTCCCCGTCCCGTCAAAGGCGGCCTATGCAAAATTCCCGAACCCTGCGTCGCGTTACGCGATGGTCGGTGTCTTTGTGGCCCAGACGGACAGCGGCGTCAGGGTTGCCATCACCGGTGCTGGTGATGACGGCGTCTTTCGCCATGAGGGTCTGGAACAGGCGCTTTCAGGCAGCTTCTCTGCCGATGCGGTTGATGGTGTCGCGGTCGGCGAAGACGGCATGTTGAGCGACATCCACGGCACCGCAGCCTATCGCGCGAACCTTGTATCCGTGATGGCAAAGCGCGCGGTTGACGCCGCAGGGTAGACGCAGCCAAGCATGGCGCGGCGGGGACAGCTCGCCGCGCCTCTACTCCATTTTCTTGCGAATGCGGTTCACCATTGCCCAGACGAGCGCGAGCACGACAGGCGTTGCAATCGCTGCCATGGTGACCTTGCCGATCCCGAGCGATGCCTCCAACGGGCCTGTCATATTTAAGACGAGATTCACGGCGTAATAGCTGATCGCCACAACGGATAATCCCTCAACCGTGCGCTGAAGGCGCAACTGCAGATCGGCACGCCGGTCCATGCTGGTCAGCAATTCCTGGTTCTGCGCGGACCGATCAACATCAACCCGGGTACGCAGCAGATCGCCCGCACGTAGCGCACGTTCTGACATCGCATAAAGGCGGGCCTCGGTCGATTTGACGGTACGCATCGCGGGATCAAAGCGGCGCATCATGAATTCACCAAAAGTCTGGCGTCCGCTGAAACGCTCTTCCCGCAGGACATCAATGCGCTGGTTCACGATCTTCTCGTAGGCCCCGGTCGCACCAAAACGGAAAGACGACTGCGCAATCGTGTTCTCGATCTCGGCCGAGACCTCCAGCAGGGATTGCAAGACATTGGCGGCATCTGCTGCGCCTTCGCGCATATCTTCCAAAAGCCCCGTCAGCGTTTTGTCAAAGCCCGCCATGCGCGGGCCAAGATCACGGGCGCGGGTCAGGCCCAGCATCGACATCGCCTTATAAGTCTCAATCTCGCAGAGGCGCTGAACAACACGGCCTGCGCGGCGATCGTCCACATGCGGGCGCGCAAAGACGGCAAAGCGCATGTGCCCCTGATGATCGATCCGAAAATCACCGGCGACCACCAGATCATCCTCGATCACCCGGCTGATGGCGAGGCTTTCAGGCACGAACCACTCGTGGGCCTTTTCGGCAATTCCATCGTCACCATCGGCCACTTCGATCCGGATAAGCGCGGATGTAACACGGGTACCCGGCGCCTTTGCCAGCCAGTCCTCTGGAAAGATGGCAAAGGTCGCGGCATCAAACGGGCGTTCTGCCAGCCCTTCACCGAAGATCGTATAGGTCACGAACTCCGTGTGGCTTTCCCACTTCAGCTTGTGCTTTCCGATGGTGCCAAAGTAGTGCGTGGCTCCGGGCTGCGGATGCTGCGCCCCAAATCTGTCCAGCAAATCAATCAGATGCGCGCGATCTTCCTCGCGGTCACGGCCGGCGGCATCCTGCGCGGGTTTGATCGCGAGATAGGCCGCACGGCTGGGCGCATCCACCGCTGGAAACGGTCGCGCGTGCAATTCGTTTGCCATTACATAGCGTAACGGGTGGTCTTCGATGGGTGGCATGGCGACGCCCTACTCTGCTCTGATGGGCAGACATAGACTGAATACAGGCCATGTAAATGCAAAAAATGTTTGTTATAAAAGGGTTACTGGCACACGGCAGTATACCATGTGCCAGTGGGCGGGTTTCAGATCACCACGACATCAAGCGGTGGGAAGCCGTTGAAGCCGACGGTTGAATAGGTGCTGGTGTAGGCACCGGTGTTCCGGATCAGTACCCGGTCACCGGATTTCAGGGTCATGGGCAGCAACACCGGGCGCTCTTCATAGAGCACATCCGCACTGTCGCAGCTTGGCCCGGCCACAATGCAGGGACCGACGGGATCGCCATCGCGCGGGGTGATGAACTGGTAGCGGATCGCCTCGCCTTCGGTCTCGGCGAGACCCGAAAAGCGCCCGATGTCGAGGTACATCCAACGGTGCAGGTCGTTTGCGGATTTCTGCGCGACAAGCATGACTTCGGCGATAATCGTACCCGCCTCTGCTACCATTCCACGGCCTGGTTCGGCCATGATGCGGGTCGCACCGGGAAAGCGTGCCTCAACCAGCGCCATGACGCCTGCGGCATAGGCGGTTGGGGCTTCCAATGGTTCGCCGTAGAACGCCGGAAAGCCGCCACCGATGTTGAGAAGGCTGAGGTCGTGACCCGCATCGCGGGCCGCCTGCCAAATCTGCGCCAAAGTATCCAAAGGCAGCGACCACATCTCTGACTGTCGCGTTTGGGAGCCGACGTGGAACGAGAAACCGACCGGGTTCAGCCCTAGCGCCTTGGCGTAGTCCAAAAGGTGCAGCGCCATATCCCGGTCGCAGCCGAACTTGCGGCTCAGCGGCCAGTCAGCCAGCGAGTTCTGCACCAGAAGGCGAATATACACGGAAGCGCCGGGCGCATTATCTGCGATCTTCTCAAGCTCTTCCGCCGCGTCGGCAGCGAACAGGGTGATCCCCTGCTCATGCGCCCACGCGATGTCCGAGGCGCGTTTGATCGTATTGCCAAACGACACCTCGGAGGGTGACGCGCCCTCCGCCAGGCAAAGCGCGATTTCGGCGCGCGAGGCAGCGTCAAAATGTGACCCCAGATCAACCAGCCGTGCGATGATCTGACGGGCCGGGTTTGCCTTGACCGCATAGTGGATATCGGCTCGGCCAAGACCAGCCTTCAGCGCATGGTACTGCACCGACACACGATCGAGGTCGATCACCAGCGTTGGCCGGTCAAACGACCGCGCTGCAATGAAACCATCCATCTTGTTGAGAACGGGAAGCGCCACCTGTGGCACGAAATGCTGCGTCATCTGTCATCTCCAAAAGACAGCGGCCAAGGGTATTAGCCGTCAATTCCAAGGGAGACGTTACCGTCGCTGCATAAACTCACGTGGTTTACGGTCACCGGCCAGAGGCGCGTGCGTTGGCGTCTATGCGCGGCATTTGCGCCTGAAAGCGAGTCCTGACAAGTGGGAAAATGCGCCCGCGCGGTTTTGCATAACAGCATGGACGCGCACGCATAACTCGGGCTAGGCAAGGCCATGGCGCGCGTGATCTTGTTCAACAAACCCTTTGGCGTTCTGTCGCAATTCACCGATGCGCGCAGCCCGACGCCGCGCCCCACCCTCTCGGCCTATATTGACGTGCCGGACGTTTATCCGGCGGGTCGTTTAGACCGCGACAGTGAGGGGCTTTTGGTGCTGACGGACAATGGCGCACTGCAAGCCCGGATTGCCGACCCCAAAAACAAGATGTCGAAGACTTATCTGGTCCAGGTCGAGGGCGCCCCAACGGACGCGGACCTGCAACCGCTGCGCGACGGGGTGACGCTGAAAGACGGCCCAACCCGACCTGCGAAGGTGAAGCTGATTGATCCGCCCCGCCTCTGGGACCGTGACCCGCCTGTCCGCTACCGCAAGTCCGTGCCGGATAGATGGCTGGAAATCACCATCAGCGAAGGTCGCAATCGGCAGGTCCGTCGCATGACCGCCCACATCGGCTTTCCCACGTTGCGCCTCGTACGCTGGCGCGTCGGCAGTTGGACGTTGGACGGGATCGCCCCCGGCAAATTCATCGTGGCCGAGACGTGACCGTGCGTCACTTATGGACATTTCACCACCCCCGGGCCTAGTCTGACGGCCGCAATCAGGGGGGCAAAATGCACAACGTCGCCATCACCGGAACCGGTGTTTTCACGCCAAGCCAAACAATCACGAATGATGAGTTGGTCGTGGCCTTCAACGCCTATGCCGACAAGTTCAATGCCGAGAACGCCGATGCCATTGCCGCCGGTGAGGTGGAGAAGAAAGAGCATTCTTCCTCAGACTTCATCGTTGCGGCCTCGGGCATCGAACGCCGCTATGTGCTGGACAAGGCGGGCGTGCTGGACCCAGACCGCATGTTCCCCCACCTCGCCGCACGGCCTGATGATGCGCCGGGCTACATGGCCGAGATCGGTGTGGATGCCGCGGGCAAGGCATTGGCAGCGGCTAGCGTTGACGCTGCTGACGTTGACCTGGTGATCTGTGCCGCGTCCAACATGGAGCGCGCCTATCCTGCCGTGGCGGTCGAAATTCAACAGCTGCTGGGCGCTGGCGGCTTTGCCTTTGACATGAACGTGGCCTGTTCCAGTGCCACCTTCGGCATTCAGACAGCGGCGGATATGATCCGCTCGGGTTCAATCCGCCGTGCACTGGTGGTGAACCCCGAGATTTGTTCTGCCCACCTCGAATGGCGCGACCGGGATTGCCACTTCATCTTTGGCGATGTGGCAACGGCGACCGTGCTGGAGCGGGATGAGGATCTGGACAAGCCGAAGTTCAAGGTGCTCTCGACCCGCTGTGCAACGCAGTTCAGCAACAACATCCGCAACAACAACGGCTACCTGCGCCGGACACATGACCAGATGGAAGACCGGCGCGACATGCAGTTCATGCAGAACGGGCGCAAAGTGTTCAAAGAGGTGCTGCCGCTGGTTTCAAAACACATCGCCGACCACATGGATGAGGAAGGCGTGACAAAAGATGACCTGCGCCGGCTTTGGCTGCATCAGGCGAACAAGACGATGAACGACTACATCGGCAAGAAGGTTCTGGGCCGGACACCTGAACCGGGGGAACAGCCCAACATCTTGCAGGACTACGCCAACACATCCTCTGCCGGTTCGATGATCGCGTTTTCCAAACACTCCGCCGATATGGCCCCGGGCGAGAAGGGGCTGATCTGCTCTTTCGGCGCGGGATATTCGGTTGGGTCAGTGATCGTCGAACGGGCCTAAACGCCCAGCCTTCATTTTAGGGATTCACAAGGCGAATCGGATGTGCGATTCTCTGCGCCAAGCCGCACATCAGATGCGGTGGCAGAGGCAGACGATGACACAGCGCAACCGCCCCCATCTGGGCGCGATCTTTTTCTTTCTCGGCATGGTGATGTTGGGGCTCTATTTCACCTTTGCCGCGGTGCAAGGGGACTACGGGCTGTTCAAACGGATCGAGGTGCAGGCCGAGGGTGATGCACTCGCTGCCGAACTCGCCAACCTGCAGTCAGAGGTTGCGCATATGGAAAACTTGACGACGCGCCTGTCGGACAATTTCCTTGATCTTGACCTGCTGGATCAGCAAGCCCGCGATGTGCTGGGCATGATCCGCGCGGATGAAATCGTCATCCGCTAGCCCCTGCTTTTGCAATCTTACGTCGATTTCGCAAGGCGGCTATGCGGTCAGCGCTTGACCAAGCGTCAGATTGACCCTCGCAATTTGGGGCAGCATGGGTTAGGCATAGTTTAATACTAAACTACTTGTAGCCACGCCGGAGGACACGCAATGCCGCCCAAAAAGGCCGCCGCGAAACCGAACGTTTCAGCCGAAGAACTGCTGAAACACTACCGAGAGATGCTGCTGATCAGACGCTTTGAAGAAAAGGCAGGTCAGCTATACGGAATGGGCCTGATCGGCGGATTTTGTCACCTCTACATCGGACAGGAAGCTGTTGTTGTGGGGTTGGAGGCCGCAGCTGACGAAGGCGACAAGCGCGTCACCTCTTACCGAGACCACGGACATATGCTCGCCTGCGGGATGGATCCCAAAGGTGTGATGGCCGAACTGACCGGGCGCGAGGGCGGCTATTCCAAAGGCAAAGGCGGCTCTATGCACATGTTCTCGAAAGAGAAGCATTTCTACGGCGGCCATGGCATCGTTGCCGCGCAGGTGCCGATTGGTGCCGGGCTTGCCTTTGCTGACAAGTACAAAGGCAATGACCGCGTGACCTTCACCTATTTTGGTGACGGTGCCGCCAACCAGGGCCAGGTCTATGAGACCTACAACATGGCAGAGCTCTGGGACCTGCCCGTCGTTTTCGTGATCGAAAACAACCAATATGCGATGGGCACATCCGTCAAACGCTCGACCAAATCGCCGAGCCTCTGGGAACGTGGTGCTGCTTACGGCATCCCCGGCGAAGAGGTTGACGGGATGAGCGTGCTGGCCGTGAAAGAAGCCGGCGAACGTGCCGTCGCCCACTGCCGCGCGGGCAAGGGCCCTTACATCCTCGAAGTCAAGACATACCGCTATCGTGGGCACTCAATGTCTGACCCGGCCAAGTACCGCACCCGCGAAGAAGTACAAAAAATGCGCGATGAGCGTGACCCGATCGAACAGATCCGTGACATGCTGCTGACCGGCAAGCATGCCAGCGACGATGACCTAAAGGCCATCGACAAAGAGATCAAAGCCATCGTGAACGAGGCCGCGGACTTCTCCAAGGAAAGCCCGGAACCAAACCTTGATGAGCTTTGGACCGACATCTACGCAACCGAAATCCCGCAGGAGGCTTGAGCAATGGCGACCGAAATTCTGATGCCCGCCCTGTCCCCCACGATGGAAGAAGGCACGCTGGCCAAATGGCTGGTCAAAGAAGGCGATACCGTGTCCTCCGGCGATATCATGGCCGAGATCGAAACCGACAAGGCCACGATGGAGTTCGAGGCCGTTGACGAAGGTGTTGTCGGCAAGATCCTGATCCCTGAAGGCACCGAGGGCGTAAAGGTCAACGACGTGATCGCGATCCTTGTTGAAGAAGGTGAGGACGTACCAGAGGCAGGCGCCGCACCGGCAGCAGCACCCGCCGCAGAAGCGCCAGCACCTGCCCCGGCAGAGCCTGTTGCCGCAGCGCCCGAAGCCCCGGTTGCCGACACGACGCCAGACTGGGATGCAGATGTGGAGGTCAAGCAGACAACAGTGCGCGAGGCGTTGCGTGATGCAATGGCCGAAGAGATGCGCCGGGACGAGGACGTGTTCCTGATGGGAGAAGAGGTCGCTGAGTACCAAGGCGCGTACAAAATCTCCCAAGGTCTGCTCGACGAATTTGGCGCCAAGCGCGTGATCGACACGCCGATTACCGAGCACGGCTTTGCCGGGATCGGTGTTGGTGCGGCCTTTGGTGGGCTGAAACCGATTGTGGAATTCATGACGTTTAACTTCGCCATGCAAGCCATTGACCACATTATCAACTCTGCCGCCAAGACGCTGTACATGTCTGGTGGTCAGATGGGTGCGCCGATGGTGTTCCGTGGCCCCAACGGTGCCGCCGCCCGCGTGGGTGCACAGCACAGCCAGGATTACGCTGCATGGTACATGCAGATCCCTGGTCTGAGGGTGGCGATGCCCTATTCGGCGGCGGATGCGAAGGGCCTTCTGAAGACCGCGATCCGGGACCCCAACCCCGTGATCTTCCTCGAAAACGAAATCCTCTACGGCAAATCCTTCGATGTGCCGGTGATGGATGATTTCACCATTCCGTTCGGCAAGGCCAAGATCGAACGCGCAGGCGACGACGTTACGATCGTCAGCTTCGGCATCGGGATGACATACGCGCTGGAAGCTGCGGCCAAACTGGCGGAAGAAGGGATCAACGCCGAGGTGATCAACCTGCGCTCGCTCCGCCCGATGGATACGGCGACGATCCTCGCTTCCGTCCGCAAGACGAACCGCTGTGTGACGGTGGAAGAAGGCTGGCCACAAGGCAGCGTCGGTGGCTACATCTCGGGCGTGATCATGCAGGAGGCGTTCGATTACCTCGACGCACCGGTGATCACATGCACTGGCAAGGACGTGCCGATGCCGTACGCCGCGAACCTTGAAAAGCACGCGTTGGTCACCACCGATGAAGTGGTCGAAGCCGTGAAAAAAGTAACCTACCGGTAAGGAGACAGCGCCATGCCAACAGAAATTCTGATGCCCGCCCTGTCGCCAACCATGGAGGAAGGCACGCTCGCCAAGTGGCTCGTCAAGGAAGGAGATACAGTCTCATCCGGTGACGTGATGGCCGAGATCGAGACTGACAAGGCCACGATGGAGTTCGAAGCCGTCGACGAAGGTGTGATGGGAAAGATCCTTGTGCCGGAAGGCACTGAAGGGGTGAAAGTGAACGATGTGATCGCCGTGCTCTTGGAAGACGGCGAAACCGCGGATGACATCGGTGATGTCTCTGCCGGGGACGGTTCATCGGACGCGCCCGCGCCCTCTTCACCCGAACCGGCGCCCGCGGCAGAACCTGCGACCGCAGCCCCTGCCCCGGCAGCGCCTGCCAAGGACGGCAACCGCATTTTCGCCTCGCCCCTCGCCCGCCGGATTGCAGCGGACAAGGGCATTGATCTGGCCGCCATCACAGGCTCTGGGCCCCATGGCCGGATCGTGAAGGCGGATGTGGAAAATGCGCAACCGGGTACCAAACCTGCAGCCGCAGCCGCACCAGCGGCCAAAGCAGAGGCGCCTGCCGCCACGATGGCTGCAGGCCCATCCACTGAAGCCGTGATCAAGAGTTATGAGGGCCGCCCATATGAAGAGGTGAAGCTTGACGGGATGCGCAAGACCATTGCCGCCCGCCTGACCGAAGCCAAGCAGAGCGTGCCGCATTTCTATTTGCGTCGCGATATCATGCTGGATGAGCTCTTGAAGTTCCGCAGTCAGCTGAACAAGCAGCTTGATGCGCGCGGCGTGAAGCTGTCGGTCAATGACTTCATCATCAAGGCCTGCGCGCTCGCCCTGCAACAGGTGCCAGAGGCGAACGCGGTCTGGGCCAGTGACCGGACACTGAAGTTCGAAAAGTCGGACGTCGCTGTCGCAGTCGCCATCGAAGGCGGGCTCTTCACGCCGGTTCTAAAAGACGCTGACATGAAGTCGCTCTCCGCCCTGTCGGCAGAGATGAAAGACCTTGCTGGCCGCGCCCGCGACCGTAAACTGGCCCCGCATGAATACCAAGGCGGCAGCTTTGCAATCTCAAACCTCGGCATGTTTGGCATCGACAATTTCGACGCCATCATTAACCCGCCACACGCCGCGATCCTTGCCGTGGGTGCTGGCGTGAAAAAACCGATTGTGGGTGCGGATGGGGAATTGGCCGTGGGCACTGTCATGTCCGTGACGCTGTCCGTCGATCACCGCGTCATTGACGGTGCATTGGGGGCAAACCTGCTACAGGCGATCAAGGACAACCTTGAAAACCCGATGACGATGCTGGCCTAAGCCACTGTCAGAGAACAAAAAAGGGGGCCGCCAGGCCCCCTTTTCATTTACAGAAGCCCTTAGTCGTTCAGCGTTACGCCTTCGACCTCGGTGCCGTCAGTGATGTTGGAGGCGCTCACAGTGACCTCTCCCATGCCATCATCTTCCTGAACCACTTCCAGGCCCAGCTCACCATCGTCGTTTCCGGCGGTCACTGTACCAGACACGACGCTATAGATGTCACCGCCGTCGGCCTCTTCCAGCACGATGCCAACACCGCCGTTGTTGGTGATCACTGCACCGTCGATCAGGCCCAACACATGGCCATCGCCCTCTTCCGACATCTTGATCGCGTCATCGGTGTTGCCGGAGCCGGTGAAACCTTTGACAGAGATGACGATGTCGCCAGCGTCTTCTTCATCGTAATCCAAGCCTTCGTCGTAGTTTGCGGTGATGTCGGTGTTGGTCAGGACGGCGTGGATCGAACCGGGGCCAGCCTCATCCACGTCGAAACCGTCATCCACATCGATGCCGAACTCATATTCTTCGACCGACCCGTCATCGTAGAGACCGACTTCGCGCTCGATGCAGGTGTTGTCGGGGGCGTTGGTCACCGGACCGGGGATCGCGTCCTCTGCCGTCGTGCCTTCGTCGAACTCACCTTCAGGTTCGGCTGGCAAGAAAGCTTCCAGGATCGCCGGATCGCAGTAGAACCCGTTATCGATGAACCGCGCGTTCGCCATGTCAACGATGACGCTGCCCGCCTGCCCTTCATCCAGTTCGGCCCCGTCAGCACCGACGCGGGTGAACAGCAGGTCGGCACCCACGACGCGGATATCACCTGCGCCGCGTTCATCCACGCGCAGCCCGTCAGCGTCAAACTTGCCGTTGCCAGCGTTGTCCACGACGACATTGTTCAGCGTCACAAGGATGGATGCCTCAGACCCTTCGCCAGCGCCGCCACCGCCGCCGCCGCAATCGTCAGCCAGCGAACAGTCAGAGACGTGGATGCCGTGGTTGGCCACATCGTAGACGCCGACATTGGTCAAGGACAACGTCACAAGGCCGGTCTGATCGTCACGGACATCGATGAAGATACCTTTGCCGGCGCTGCCATCCGCGTCAGCCCGGTTGTTGATGTCGAACCCGCCAGGACCAGCGAAAGTCAGGTCATGCACCGCGAGGTCAGCGCCATTGGCCGAGGTCAGCAGCGTTTCGTCCGCGTCCGTCATGATCCACTGGCCAGCGCCAAAGATCGTCAGCGGCGCCGTGCCCGCGTAGACCAGCCCGCTATCTAGGAACATGTCCTCTGGCGTTGCAATCATGATCTGCACCGGCGCGGTCGCAGTTTCTGCAGCAGCAAGTGCAGCACGCAGCGACCCGTCGCCACTGTCGGCGCTGGAGGTCACGATCATTGGCCCTTCGGCCACGGCAGGGGCTGCGACGCAGAGTGCAACAGCAGTGGACAGGTGAAGAAACGTCTTGTTCATATCTAACCCTTTGGAAGATTTTATTGCGTCCAAAGGGGTTAGTGGCCGGGTATGACAGCTGCGTGACAGGCGCCGTCATGTGTTCAGCAGATGGTCCATCGTGATCGAGGGTTGCGAGCACCCAGCCTCACCCACGATTTTCGCGGGCACACCGGCCACCGTTTTCATCGGTGGCACCTCATCCAGCACAACTGAGCCTGCGGCGATCCGGCTGCAATGGCCGACCTTGATGTTGCCAAGCACTTTGGCCCCGGCCCCGATCAGCACGCCATCACCGATTTTTGGGTGCCGGTCATCATCTTCTTTGCCGGTCCCGCCAAGCGTGACCGAATGCAGCATCGAGACGTTGTCGCCGACAACAGCTGTTTCACCCACCACGATGGAATGGGCGTGATCGATCATGATCCCCTTGCCGATCCGGGCGGCCGGGTGGATATCAACGCCGAAAACTTCGCTCGCCCGCATCTGGATGAAATAAGCCAGATCGCGGCGGTTATTCTGATAGAGCCAATGGCCAAGGCGATACGCCTGAACGGCCTGGAAACCCTTGAAGAACAAGAGCGGCTGCAGGAACCGGTGGCATGCTGGATCGCGGTCATAAATGGCAACCACATCAGCGCGGGCAGCAGCGGCAAGCGTGGGTTCGGCCCGATAGGCGCTATCAGCAATCTCGCGCAGGATCTGCTCTGACATCTCGGGTGAGGCAAGTTTCATCGAAATCCGGTAGGCCAGTGCGCCTTCAAACGATGCATGATGCAGGACGCCAGCATGGATCAACCCACCCATCAACGGCTCCTCCGTGATGGCAGTTTCCGCCTCCTCACAGATGCGATGCCAGACCGGATCAACTTCTTTCAGTGTCGGTTGCAGCTGGGGCATGATGCGTCCCTTTTTGGTTGTTCCCCACACCCTTACGCCAGCCGGTCCGCTTCTGCCAAGAACAAAGCTGTGATGGGCCCGATCACGCGGTTTGATGCTCTGCTGCTGAAAGGAGCGCCGCAATCAGGCGCTGAAGGGCCCTAAGCTCTGCCGGCCCAAGCGCTGCAGGCCGCGCGACTGCCCCCGATGCCAAGGCCGCAGCATAGAGCGTGCCATTGCCATATGCCGGGTGCGGTCGCCCTGTCGCTGCTCGATGGACATGGCTCTCATGCGCCTCAGATACCAGACACCGCGCTTGCGCCTCTTGCACCTGATCGTCAACCGCAAGCACCGCACGCAGCCCCATCTCCAGATCAGCGAACTGCAAGGGGAGCATCAGCCGACATCAACCCCCATGAAAGGTCCCGTCCCATAACGCTCTGACACCTGTGCAACTTCTACCCGGAAGGGTGCACCGCCGGTGTCAAAGGCCATTTCAGCCGCCGTGTAGGTCCACGAAGGATCTGTCACGACACCATCGCGCAGGGTGATCCCGCCTTGGGTCGCCCTGACAAAATAGACCTCGCTTTCCTCGCCCACCGGCACGTCGCCCTCACCCCAGAGGTCACCATCAATCCGGGTCGACCGGATCCAATTGACGTGCAGATCGCCGCCAGCATCGGCGGTCCTCAGATGGGCCACCGGATAAGGCCGCAACCCGTTGCCATCAAAGCTGCGCACATCGTAGCGGAATGTCGGGTCAGACAGGGCAAGGCGCGCGGGCCCCCAGCGGAAATGACGCGCGACACCGCGCGCAGCACTTGGAAGATCGATCTGTTGCGGAACACCGTTGAGAAGGACCACGCGCGCGCCTGCCACGCGCACCGCTGGCATCAGCGTTCTTGTCCCAAACTGCCCGCGCAACAGGCCAGACAGGCGGTAGTGTCTGTCACCGATCAGTGTCGCATCGCGAAACTGCAGGATTTCCCAATCCCCGCTGTCGGGATCACCGATAGCCAGAGCATTTGCCCCAGCGAGCAGTGCCTCTTTCGTGGCACTTGCCAGCGTCCCATCAACCAGAGCGACCTCTACCCCTGCCTGCCGATCAAAAATGCCAATCGGCCCGGCGGGCAAGTCTGTCAGGCTGATCCCAACTGTTGCGGCGGTTTCAACCGTGGATTTCAGGGCATAGTCACTGTCCTGCGGCGACGCATAGACAGCGATGCTGCCTGGCCATGGCCGACCGACCGCCGCCAGATGCGGGGCATGTGGTATTTCGTCGCCGGTCAGCAAAGGCAGATCAAGGAAGATCAACTCGACCGGGTTCGGGCCGGTGTAGGGCCGCAGGGCGGGCAGGTCTGTTGCGACCTCCGCAGTCTCCGCCCCTGCCTCTGCCACGCGCATCGCTTCGCAGACGCGGGTGCCCACCTCTTCAATCCGGTCGATCCGGAAGGACCCGTGGTAAGTGTCTGTTTGCAGGCTGACAACGTCACCCACCCCGATGTGTGCTGACGATGGCGGCAAGCCAAAGCGCGCCGTCTCGCGCCCCTGTCGCGCCTCTTGCAGCCAGCGGGCAACAGTCGCCCGCCCCTCGGCCCGCGTCAGGGCGAGTGGCAGCTCATCGCGGGTGATAGAAAACCCGGTTTCATCGGGCAGGACCAGTTCAGCCGCCACAGCATCGTAGTCCGCATCAGCATCCAGATGGGCCAGTTGCACCCGTCCCGCGATTTCGGCGGCGGGTGCGCGGGTCAGGCGCAGCGCTTCATCACTGTCCGGGTCGCGGGCGAGGTCATCATGGATCAACACCTGATCTGCATGTGCGCGGCGGTTACGAAACTCGAGCACCCCGTCCCGCTCTATCGCGTCAAAGCCATAGGCCAGCATCAGCGGCTGAAGCGCTGCACGCCCCGTACCGCTGTCCGTCACGGCATAGCCCCGCACAAGCCCGTGCAGGTCCGACACATCATAGGCTGCGACGCCTGCAGCCTCGCAAATCTCGGCGACGACGGAGGCAAGTGACCGATTGCTGGCCCGCCCATTCAGCGCGGGGCCTGCGGGATAGTCTGCCCCATCTGACCACATCACCTGATTGCCCGGCCAGAACGGAAAGGGCCGCGCATCCCAGCCGGTGGCGTGTACACGGTCCTTATCCA